>DATMEV010000001.1:0-25908 GCA_035556795.1 Pseudolabrys sp.
CCCTGCTTTCATCGAGGCGAGAAGCTTGGCCGACGACGAGATAGCGAAATGCCCGATTTGTTTGATAAGCTTGCGCTTCTTGATAGCACAAAGCGCTGACTCAAGTGACGGGCGAGCAGCAACAGCCATGAAGAATAGCAAGACCGCCTCGAAGGAAGAGAAGGGAGCCGACTCTCCCTCTCACCTGATCACCGCCCGCATCAAAGAGCTGGGCGATTGGCGCGGGGAGGTGCTGGCGCGCATCCGCGCGATCATCAAACAGGCCGATCCCGACGTGGTCGAGACATGGAAGTGGCGCGGCGTTCCGGTGTGGGAGCATGACGGCATCATCTGCACCGGCGAGACCTACAAGGCGGCGGTGAAGATGACTTTCGCCAAAGGCGCGGCGCTCGACGATCCGCACAAGCTGTTCAATGCCAGCCTCGAGGGCAATACGCGCCGCGCCATCGATATCCATGACGGCGACACGATCAACGAGAAAGCGCTGACGGCGCTGATCCGCGCGGCGGTCGCGCTCAACGTCATAAAGAAAAAGACAAGCAGCAAATAACACCGTCATGCCGAGAGTGTCCGCAGGGCCGCGTCTTGAAACATCAGCGATCCGGAGTGATCGCGCCCTGAGACATGCGATGAAGAACGTGGCGCCTCGCCCTTCGAGGGTTTCGCTGCTCGGAGCCGTTTCTAGGTATGGCTCTTGGGCAGACCCTCATGCCGAGGAACGATCCGGCAGGATCGTGTCTCGAAATATAAGGCGGGCATCGTGGCCGCCGCGTCCTTCGAGGCTCGGGCTTAGAGACTTGGGCTTAGAGAAGCACGGCCTTGGAGGCTCGGTCTTCGGCCTCGCGCCTCGGGATGACGTGGACCGACAGATGCCTTGCTTGAAACTGTTTGGCTCGAATCTGTCTTGGGCTTGAAGTTGCCTCCGGGCTTGCAGTTGTCTTCGGCTTGAAACGTCACGTGCAGGCGGCGTCAGCGGGGTGGTCTTTTGCCATCGCCGGCTGCCGCTCATCTCGCCGTCCGCTGCCGCCATTCCGACGGCCGTTCGAATTCTCCCGCCCAGATGCCGCGTCGCGCGTCGCGGGCGGTGCGTTCGGCTGCTGCGTAGCGGCCCTTGCTGTGCGCCTTGAGTTCGATGGCGTGGCCGTCGCGCGCCATCGCCTCCGACAGATCCGTCCCGTCCACCTTACAGATGGCGACGATACGATCGTAGCTCGGCGCTTCGGCCGGCGCGCAGGAGACGTCGCGGCCGCCGATCAGACGGGTCAGCGCGTCGCGCGCCGCGAGCCCGCAGGTGACGTCGCCGCCGCGCGCATCGCGGCAGAGCTGACGCAGTTCCGGCGCGTCGATGCCGAACAGCCGAATGCGCGTCTGCCCGATCTCCAGCGAGTCGCCGTCGACGACGCGCACCGTGCCGGCGATCGCCTCGCCGTCGATGCGGCCGTTCGCCGGCGGCGTCTTCGTCCACTCGCTGTAGGCCCAGGCGGCGAGCGCCACCACTGCCAGCACGATCCAGGAGGAGGCGGACGGCGGACGCCTGACGGCGGCCTGCGCCGGCCGTTGCCAGCGGCGCGCGCGCCGCATCAGCGCCGCCTCGGCTTGAAGCCGCCGCGCATGCCCGGCCGGCCCAGCGTCGAGCGCGGGCCGTCGCTCTTCTTCGCCGGGATCGCCTCGACGCCGGGGCCCATCTCGTCGAGAGTCGGTTTCCGCGGCCGCTTCGCATCCGGACGGTGCGGCTTCACCTCGTGATATTGCGCGATGCCCATCTCGTCGAGATCGGGCTTGTGCGGGCGCGCGCGTGGATCGGGAGCGGGGGCGGCGAGATCGCGCGCCGCGTTGCGCGCCTCGATCTTGCGCAGTGCCGCGCGGGCGGAAGGTCCGCCTTTCGACTGCAGCTTCGGGTTCTGCGCCGCGATCACGCGTCGCGCGGTCGGGTCGTCGAGCACCGCCATCTCGGTGGCGCGCAGGCGTTTCAATTCGTCGCGCAGCCGCGCCGCTTCCTCGAAGTCGAGGTCGGCGGCGGCGGCGCGCATGCGCGCTTCGAGATCGGCGAGCACCGCCTCGAAATTGTGGCCGATGGTCGCCGCGTCCTCGAACTCGCCGCTGTCGCCGGTCTTGCCGGTGGAGATCAGCACATGGTCGCGCTCGTAGACGCTGGCGAGAATATCGCCGATACCTTTCTTGACGCTCTCCGGCGTGATGCCGTGCTCGGTGTTATAGGCCATCTGCTTTTCGCGGCGGCGGCTGGTCTCCGCCATCGCGCGCTCCATCGAGCCGGTGACGTGATCGGCATAGAGCACGACGCGGCCGTCGACATTGCGCGCGGCGCGGCCGATGGTCTGCACCAGCGACGTCTCCGAGCGCAGGAAGCCTTCCTTGTCGGCATCGAGAATGGCGACCAGCGCGCATTCGGGAATGTCGAGGCCCTCGCGCAGCAGGTTGATGCCGACGAGACAATCGAAGGCGCCGAGCCGCAGATCGCGGATGATCTCGATGCGCTCCAGCGTGTCGATATCGGAGTGCATGTAGCGCACGCGGATGCCCTGTTCGTGCAGATATTCGGTGAGGTCTTCCGCCATCCGCTTGGTCAGCACGGTGATCAGCGCGCGATAGCCCTTGCGCGCCACCTCGCGAACCTCGCCGATAACGTCGTCGACCTGCGTGCGCGCCGGGCGGACATCGACCGGCGGGTCAATGAGGCCGGTGGGGCGGATCACCTGCTCGGCGAAGACGCCGCCGGATTCTTCCATGTCCCAGGGACCCGGCGTCGCCGAGACGCAAACCGATTGCGGGCGCATCGCGTCCCATTCCTCGAAGCGCAGCGGCCGGTTGTCCATGCAGGAGGGCAGGCGGAAACCGTATTCGGCGAGCGTCGCCTTGCGGCGGAAGTCGCCGCGATACATGCCGCCGAGCTGCGGCACGGTGACGTGGCTCTCGTCGAGAAAGACGATGGCGTTGTCAGGCACGTATTCGAACAGGGTCGGCGGCGGCTCGCCCGGCTTGCGGCCGGTGAGATAGCGGGAATAGTTCTCGATGCCGGCGCAGCTTCCCGTCGCCTCCATCATTTCGAGGTCGTAGCGCGTGCGCTGCTCCAGCCGTTGCGCTTCGAGCAAGCGGCCGGCGGCGTTGAGCTCGTCGAGCCGCCATTTCAACTCCGCCTTGATGCCCTGCATCGCCTGGATCAGCGTCGGGCGTGGCGTCACATAGTGCGAATTGGCGTAGACCTTGACGAATTCGAGGTCGTCGCTCTTCTGCCCGGTGAGCGGATCGAACTCCTCGATCTTCTCGATCTCGTCGCCGAACAGGTGCACGCGCCAGGCACGATCCTCGTAGTGCGCCGGGAAGATGTCGACGGTGTCGCCGCGCACGCGAAAGGTGCCGCGGGAGAAGTCGCCGGCCGAGCGCTTGTATTGCAGGGCGACGAGATCGGCGAGCAGTTGCCGCTGGTCGATGCGCCCGCCCTGTTTCAGCGTGAAGGTCATCGCCGAATAGGTCTCGACCGAGCCGATACCATAGATGCAGGACACCGAGGCGACGATGACGACGTCGTCGCGTTCGAGCAGCGCGCGCGTCGCCGAATGGCGCATGCGGTCGATCTGCTCGTTGATCGAGGATTCCTTCTCGATATAGGTGTCGGTGCGCGGGACGTAGGCTTCCGGCTGGTAGTAGTCGTAATAGGAGACGAAATATTCCACCGCATTGTCGGGGAAGAAGCTCCGGAACTCACCGTAGAGCTGCGCGGCCAGCGTCTTGTTCGGCGCCAGGATCAGCGCCGGCCGCTGCGTCTCCTCGATCACCTTCGCCATGGTGAAGGTCTTGCCCGATCCTGTCACGCCAAGCAGAACCTGCGTGCGGTCGTTGCGCTTGACGCCCTCGACCAGGTCGCGGATCGCCTGCGGCTGGTCGCCCTTCGGCTCGAAGTCGGACTTGATGACGAGGGGCTTGCCGCCTTCGGATTTCTCCGGGCGCGGCGGTCGGTGCGGCGTCCACACCTGTTCGGTCAGTTCCGGGCGGCCCTCGCGCAGCAGCCGCTCCAGCGACTGCGCCGTGGCGGTGACGCCGGAAGGGACGAGGTCGCGTTCTTCCGCCGCGTCGGCCTCGTCGGCTTCCGGCATGCGATAGCCGAGTACTTCGGCCAGCTTGCGATTGATCGCCGGGGGGGCGGCATCGAAGCCGGTCTGCGGCGCTTCGTCGAATCCCTTCGGCTCCGGTTTGGACACCGATTTGCGCGCCTTGTAGGCGTCCGCGAGACCGCGGCGGCGGTCGAAGGAATTATCCGGCGGCGGCTGCAGATGGCTGCCGGTACCCGAGCCGGGGCCGGCGGTTCCATCTTTCAGTGCGGGGTTGAGGATGTCCGCCAGCGACGGATCGAGCGCGCCCATGTCCTCGCGCGCCGCCTTCGCGCGCGTCGGTTTTGCCGGGTCTTTTTTCGAATGTTTGCCGGGATGCCGGGAATCGGGAGATTTCGCCATTGCCGCGAATATGGGACGAGTCCGGTGGCGAGAAAAGGGCCGCTCACCACACCATCGGTATCAGCCGGTAGCGCACCCGCGCGGCGTAATCGGCATAGCCGGGCAGTTTGCGGATCAGCGTGCGCTCTTCGAGCACGGCGCGGACCGCCAGCAGCGCCGTCAGCACCGGCGCACCCCACAGGCCATGCCACGATCCGAGCAGCAGCGGCACGCCGATGAAATAGGGGATGGCACCGGCATACATCGGGTGGCGCACATGCGCGTAAAGGCCGGTATCGACGACATGCTGTCCGCGTTCGGCTTGCAGCCTGACCACCGGTGCGGCGAACGAGTTCTCCTGCAAGACAACGAAGCCGATGACGGTCGCAACGACGACGGCGATGCCGCCGACGAGCTGCAGGAGCAGCGGCATCTGCGATGCCTGGAACCGGGCGGCGTCGAGCGCCATCAGCACGAGCCAAACGGCGAAGGCCGCCAGCGTGATCGTCAGCAGGAGTTTGTCCCAGCGTTCCTGGCCGGGCTGGAACACCGGCTTCATCCGCTCCTGCAGAAGGCCGGGGTCGGTGCGTGCCAGCCGGAAGCCGAACGCCACGCTCAGGATCGCCGTGCCGGCGAGATACACCCACGCGGCAGGCCAGCGCAGCGTGCCGGCGGGAACAAACAGCAGCAACGCCATGATCGCGATGAAGACGGCGGTGCGGATCAGCATCTGCGCGATCATCACGTCCTCCTGTCGTGACAGGACATCGATCCCTAGGCGGTCATCGCGGCCGCATTGCGATCATGCATGCCGAACAATCACCGGCGCTTTCAGCGGTTCGCGCAGAGCGAAGATGCCGACGCTCGGATGCTGCGGGGGAGAAAATATGGGATAGAATTTTCTGCTGCGAAACGCGACATCTGGAAAAACCAGTGACAAAGCGTGCGTGAATGATCGCATCGGCAGCAGTGTCATTCTCTTTTCCTGAAAACAATGCAAGCGCGTTTCATTGCTTTTGCGAGTGCCGTGAATAGCCTCCTGTGCAGCGCAACACAGTCGTTGTGGTGCGAAGCAGAGAGTGTTCAACATGGCATCATCGTCGACATCGCAATTCGAGATCCGCATCGCTCCAAATCCGCCGGTCTTCGATCTTCCGGTTCTGGTCGCGCTGGAGGAAGGATTGTTCGCCAAGCATGGCGTCAATCTGAGCTACGCCGCCGGCTACAGCGACCGCGAACAGAATCCGCACGAACAGAAGCCGTTGCATCGGCTGAAGGAATCGCTGTTCGAGCAAGGCAAGGCCGATACCTACAATGTCTGCGAATGGGGCAGCATCGATCGCATCGAACGCGGCAAGGAGCAGCGCGCCAAGATCGCGGCGCTGCGCCCGGCGGTGGCGGCGCAGGCGATCATCAGCTTCGACAATGCGTTGCAAGTGCCGCGCGATCTCGCTGATGTCGAGATCGGCATCAACGACTTCACCGGATCGCACTACACGACCTTGCAGCTTCTGGAAGGCGCGCTTGGTCGCGAACATGTCAAGACGGTGCATGTCGGCGAACCGAGCCATCGCTACGATCAGGTGAAGTCGGGCGCGATCCGTGCCGCGACGGTGATGGAACCCTTCATCTCGCTGGCGCTGAAAGAAGGCGGCCATATCGTCGCGCTGACCTTCTATCGCGGTGCCGAGGTGATCCATCCGCGTTTCACCGCCGAGCAGCGGGATGCGTATTTCGCCGCGCTCAACGAAGCGGTCGCGCGCATCAATGCCGACTTCGGCAAATACGCTCACCACATCGTCAAGATCACCAAGGGCCGATTGCAGCCGGACGAACTCGGGCGGCAGTTCATCCACTACGTCCCTGCCGAGCATTACGAAGTAGAGAAGTTCGATCAGGCCTATCACTGGATGGAGTCCTGGAAGCTGACGGCGGGGCAGAACAACCATGCATCGCTCGTCACCAATTGACGCGCCGAGCCGGCGCGGATTCCTCACGGGATCCGCGCAGGCGCTGACGCTGGCCGCGTTGCCTGCCGGACTGTGGCCGGTGCGCGCGTCAGCGGCAGCGACGACGTTGCGGGTCACCGACGGCGGTCCCGGCACCGCCGGGGCCATCTGGCGTCCGCTCTATGACGCCGGCGCGGTGAAACTGCCGGACGGTCTCGCCATCGAATGGGTGAAGGGCACGCCGGGGCAGGTGCAGTTGCAGCTTGCAACCGGTGCGGCGAATGTCAGTGTGTTCGGCGCGCTCGGCGCCGCCGAACTCAACGGTCGCGGCAGCGATATCGTCATCTTCGGCCCGGCGCTGAACAATCACGGCCGCTGGATCGTCCGCGACAACAGCCCTTACCGGGCGCCGCGCGATCTGATCGGCAAGACCGTCGCCACCCAGCACGAAGCGAGCGACACGTTCCGCCATGCGCGGCTGGCGGCGCTGCAGCACGGCATCGACCTGAAGAAGGACGTGAAGCTGATCTTCGGTCCGCCGACGGCCAATGTCGCGCTGTTCGAGCGCGGCGATGTCGATGCGGTCATCACCATCGAACCGACGGTGACGCGGCTGGTGGCGCGCGGCGCCCGCGAGATCGCCCGTGTCGGCGACATGTGGCGCGAGGCGACGGGCGATACCGCGCCGCTGTTTCTGGTCGGGCAGGCGGCGCATCGGCCCTGGGTCGAACAGAACCGGGATCTGGCGAACGGCATCGCCAACGCGCTGGCCGAGATGCATCGGCAGTTGCACCGCAATCCGCAGAAGCTCGCCGAACTGCATCGCGAGTTTGGCATCCCCGACAGCGAGCGTGCGGCCATCGAACTCTTGCCGAAGCGTATCATCGATATCTACGCCACCGAATGGGGAAGCGCGGTCTTCGCCAATATCGACAGGCAGATCGACGAGGCGGTGAAGGCCGGCATCCTGACGAAACGGCCCGACCGGCCGGTTTATGACGCGCGCATCACGGTGACGGGCTGACATGACGGTTCTGAGCGAGCGGGATCTGGCCCGCGTGTCGCGCCGTACGGCGGCGCCGTTGCGCGCGGCTGCGGCGGTGCTGTTGCCGCGGCTGTTGCCCGGCGTGCTGTTCTGCCTGCTGCTGGTGGCGGGATGGCATGTGATGGCGGCGCGCTGGCGCAGCCCGCTGATCCCCGACATCGATGCGATCGGCGCCGCCGTCGTCGATATTGTCGCGAGCGGCGATGCGGCGCTGCAGATCGGCACGACGCTCGGACGCATCGTTCTCGGCCTGCTGCTCGCTTTCGTCGTGGCGCTCGTCGTCGGCCTTGCCTCGGCACGCAACCGCTTCGCCAAGGCGTTCTTCGAACCGGCATTGCTGCTCGGCCTCACCGTTCCGGGGCTGGTGTGGGCCTTGTTGTGCGTCATCTGGTTCGGGCTGAGCCTGAAGACCTCGGTGATCGCCATTGCGCTTGGCATCGCACCGGCGCTGGCCGTCAACCTGGCGCAGGGGCTGGAGGCCGTCGATCCGCAACTGATCGAGACCGCGCATGTCTATCGGCTGCGGTTCTGGCAGCGGCTGCGGGTGCTGTGGCTGCCGGCCATCCTGCCGTTCCTGATGGCTGGCATGCGGCTTGCATTTTCACTGGCGTGGAAGGTCGTGGTTCTGGTCGAAGTCTTCGGCCTCTCCACCGGCGTCGGCTACGCGCTCAATTCCGCGTTCATCTCGCAGGACGTCGCGGCAGTGCTGGCCTGGACGCTGGTCTTCGCACTGGTCGTCGCCGCCATCGAATATGGCCTGTTCCAGGTCGTCGAACGGCGGCTGACGCAATGGAAACGAAAGGCGCTGGTATGAGTACGTCGCTGCGTTTCGACAATGTCGACAAGACCTTCGTCCGCCCCGGCGGCGAGGCGGAACCGGTGTTGCGCGACTTCTCGCTTGCGGTTGCACCGGGCGAACTGGTGGCGATCGTCGGACCGTCGGGGATCGGCAAGAGCACGCTGCTGCATCTGGCGGCCGGCCTGGAAACGCCGGACAGCGGTTCCGTCGCGGTCGAGGGTGCCCGGCCGCAGCCGCGCGTCGGCATGGTTTTTCAGCAGGCACGCCTATTTGATTGGCTCAATGTCGCCGACAACATCGCCGTCGCGGTCGATGCGGCCAGCGCCGACATCAAGCGGGCGCGGCAGATGCTGTCCGCCGTCGGTCTCGCCCGGCACGCGCACAGCTATCCGCTGTCGCTGTCGGGCGGCCAGCGTCAGCGCGTGGCGCTGGCGCGCGCTTTCGCCATCGAGCCGGACATTGTATTGCTCGACGAGCCGTTCAGCGCGCTCGACGAACTGACGGCACGGCGGCTGCGTTTGCTGTTGCAGGATCTGTGGACCGAGCATCGTCCGAGCGGGCTGCTGGTCACCCATAACACGCTGGAGGCGGCGTTCCTCGCCGACCGTGTCGTGGTGCTGGCCGGCAAGCCGGCGCATATCGCCCGCGTCATCGACGTGCGCCGCAGCCGGCCGCGTCAGGCGGAAGATGCGCAGTTCTTCGACCTGCATCGCGAGATTCTCGCGACGCTCGAACACGGGGCGTCGTGGGGCTGAGCCGGCGCCGCGCCGTCGTCAGGCGATGGCCGGCGCCTTCAGCGGGCCGCGCAGGCCGGCGGCGATGCCGAGCAGGATGCCGGCGAAGGCGATGAAGGAAGCCAGCGCCAGCGTCGACATGCCGGTCAGTCCCTGGCCGATCGAGCAGCCGAGCGCGCAGGTGCCGCCGATGCCCATCATCGCCGCGCCCGTCATCGAGCGCAGCATGTGGCGTGGCGAGCGGTAGCCTTCCAGCTCGAAGCGGCCGGTGGCGATCGCGGTGAGGAAGCTGCCGGCGAGCACGCCGGCGACGGTGGCGACGCCGAAGTTCATCGTCATGCCGGTCGACAGCATCACATACTGCACGCCGTCGGCGATCGGCGCGATGAAGGTCAGCGAGGTGACCGGCACCGGTTCGAAGGATTCGGCGCCGATATGGCCGGTGGCGTACCAGGCGGCGACGATCAGCAGGCCGATGGCGATGCCGGCCAGCGCCTGGCCGCGCGCCTGCCGGAATGCCGCGCTGCCGGCGGCGAATACGATCAGCGCGCCGGCGATCAGCGCCACGGCGATCAGCCGGCCGACGCTGTCGGCGGCGATGAGGCCGGGCAGGGAATTCACTGCCGGCGTGACGTCGGTTGCCTGCACGCCGGCGACGCGCGCCGGGCCGATCAGGCCGCGCAGCGTCATCTGCGCGGTGATGCCGAGCGTCACCACGACGACGAAGGAGCGCAGATTGCCGCGCCCGAGCAGCACCGTGGCGCGCGAGCCGCAGCCGTTTGCCAGCACCATGCCGTAGCCGAAGACCAGTCCGCCGGTGAACATCAGCGGCACCGAGAACGAGGGCAGCAGGTAGATCGACTGCTTCAGGTCGACGAGGCCGAAGCCGGCCAGTGCCTGCGCGCCGATCATCGCCGTCGCCATCGCCAGCGCATAGCTGCGGATGCGCACGCCGTCGCCGGCGGTCAGCCAGTTACGCAGGCTGGTCAGCAGGCAGAAGCCGCTGACGAGGCCGACCGCGCCGTAGGCGAGGCCGATGCCGAAGCCGGCGAACAGCACGAGATTGTCGTGAAACAAAATGGTCGGCTCCCCGTTGCTGGGGCCTTCATCTGGAGCATCCGTATCGAGGGTGCAACCTTTTCCGAAATAAAATACTCTGTGCGAGAGAATGTTCTGTGTCGCTCTGCAATAAGAGAACAATCCGGTTTTAAAATTGGCAGCCGGAAGAAAAACGATCCCCGCCTTGTGGTGCCCGATCGTCCGGGCGTGCGAAGCGGTCCGGTTGCCCATCGGCGGGGCGCCCCGGGAAGGATCTCCGGATCGTGGATCTTCGGATAGCAGCGGCCCTGAATGGGCCTCGGACAGGGAGCTTCGGGCAGAAAGAGCAATGTACGAGAAAATTTCAGATGAACTGATCTCGCGCGGAGTCTTTGCCAGACGCATGGCATCGCATGCGCTGATCGTGATCGGCGCCATGGCCTTGTCGGTCCTTGTCGGCGTCGCCGGCTTCATCGTCTTCGAGAACAAGGCGCTCGAAGATGCGATCCTGCACGCTGCCTATATGCTGAGCGGCTTCGGCCTGGTCGAGATGCCGGCCAGCACTGCCGGAAAGCTGTTTGCGGGGCTGTTCGGCCTCTACGCCAGCGTCTTCTTCCTGGCGGCGTTCAGCATCGTCTTTGCGCCGATCGTGCATCGCATCCTGCACAAGCTGCACCTCGACCCGGGCGACAAGGGTAGCGACGAGGGCAACGCCAAAGGCAACGCCAAGGCAGGCTGCGGCCCGACATGACGCTGCGCGGGCCTGCCGTCCGGCCCTGGCGGACGGCGAACGGCGCTCTGCCGCGTTGACAGTTCCGTGGACTCATGACCGACTGGCTGCCGTATTCAATCGGAGGATTCGCTATGGGAGATGCAGGCATTGGCTGGATTGCCGCCATCATCATCGGCGGCCTGGCAGGGTGGATCGCCTCGAATGTGATGAAGAGCGACACCGGAATCGTAATGAATATCATCCTCGGCATCGTCGGTGCGGCGATCGCCAGTGCCATCCTGGGCCTGGTGGGCGTCAGCTTCGGCGGCTGGCTGGGCTATCTGGTGGCTGGCTTCGTCGGCGCCTGCATCCTCATCTGGGGCGCCAGGGCCGTCCGCGGCTAGTGCGCCGGCGCTGATTGCCGATCGGCCGGGGGCGACGACGGTCCCCGGAGGACTTATCGATGGCTGTCGCCGGCGTCGATGCGTAGCATCAGCGCTTTCTCCGTTGCTTTTTTGCGCAGGCAGTCAGGACACAGACAGTCCTCGGCCGCATTGTCCGGCAGCGGCATCCGGTAGTCCTCGTCACTGCACCAGCAACTGCCGGACAAGCCGCAGCCGAACACCGTGCCGCAGCCGGCGCAGGCGACGCGCCGGGCGGTAGGGGCGGTGCTTTTCGATTCGAACATGCGAGCGTCCGGACTTTGCGGCTACGGCGCTTCGCCGCTGCCGATATAGCCGCCGATCTTCCAGCCCTCGGCGGTCTTCACATAGCAGATCTGGTCGGTACCGAGCGGCGCGACCGCGTCGGAGGGCACATAACCGGTCTTCCCGGACGGCGCGACGATGTGCAGCATCTTCGACGGGCCGGCGTCGCCGTTCGGCAGCATCCGCACGAACACCTGTGGCAGTGTTTCCAGTGCCGCCGCGTCCGGCTGCGGCTTGCCGCGCAGCACCACGTCCGGCACCAGCAGATAGGCCCAGTCCGGCGGATCGGTGTCGGTGGACTTGATGGCCTCGTATAGGGCGGCCTCGTTGAATAGCGGCCCCGCCGGTGCGCAGACGGTGTCCTTGCGGCCGGGTGCCAGAGTGGCGACCGGGTCCTGCGCATAGCCGTGCAGGATCGCCCAGCCTCCGGCGCTGGCTGTATCGGTGCTGTCGAGACCCAGCGCCGCGGCGAGCCTGTCGAGCGCCGGCCGGCTAGGATCGTCGGGCGTGCCGGGCTCCCGCTCCCAGAAATAGCCCTGCGGTACGATCAGCGCACCGAGGGCCGGCTTGTCTTTCCGTTCGGCGACGTCGCTAAGTTCGCGGCGGAAGGCGATGAAGGTCGGGTCGTTCAGGGAGGCGGGTATCGTCACTGCCACCGCCTTATAGGGGCGCGCAGCTTTTGCCGGTTGCGTACCGGCGGCCAGCGTCGCATGCGCGCCGGCCATGAGCAGGACCGCGACGGCGGCGGCGCGCACGAACCGGACGCCGGCAAAGCAGGTGTCGACCATCGCGGCTGTCGAACGGTTCCGGCCGCCGAGGCGCGGCAACGGGCCGGCCCCGAGCGCCCCGGGGCGGCTGCGCCAGCGAGAACCATGCCGCACGATCATGTTGCCGGCGCGACCGGTGTGGTAAGCGGCAGATCTCTCGGAACGATCCCGGCGGACATCATGCCCAGTTTTTTGCCTGCAACCGTGTGGCCGATTGTGTTGCTGATCGGCTCCAACGTCTTCATGACCATCGCCTGGTACTGGCACCTGCGCTTCAAGGAGGTGCCGCTGCTGCAGGTCATCTTCATTAGCTGGGGGCTGGCGTTCGTCGAATATTGTCTGGCGGTGCCGGCCAACCGCTACGGCAGCGCCGTCTATTCCGCCGCCGAGCTGAAGACGATCCAGGAGGTGATCACGCTCGCGGTCTTCGCCGTGTTCTCGATCGTCTATCTCAAGCAGGGCATCACCTTAAATCATCTCGTCGGTTTCGCGCTGATAGCCTCGGGCGCCTATTTCATCTTCCGCGCGCCGCTTTAGACCAAACAGAAGGATGGATGAGACGTTCGATTCAACGCAGTTGGATCGACGCTCATATGCGATGCATCATGGCGCCGGTGTGACGCGCAGGAGACGCCCGGCATCGCTGTCGGTGAGCAGGTAGAGCGCTCCGTCCGGTCCCTGCCGCACGTCGCGGATGCGTTCGCCAAGCTCCTTGAGCAGGCGCTCCTCGCCGGTGACCCGGTTGCCGTCGAGCGACAGCCGTACCAGCATCCGTCCCGCCAGCGCGCCGATAAACAGGCTGCCCTTCCATTGCGGAAACAGGTTGCCGGTATAGAACGCCATACCGGAGGGCGCGATCGAGGGGACCCAGTATTTGATCGGCTGCTCCATGCCCGGTTTCGCCGTGGCCTCGTGGATTTTCGCGCCGTTGTAATCGATGCCGTAGCCGATCACCGGCCAGCCGTAGTTCTTGCCCTTGCCGATGATGTTGACCTCGTCGCCGCCGCGCGGGCCGTGCTCGTTCTCCCACAGGTCGCCGGTCCATGGGTTGAAGGCGAGGCCCTGCGGATTGCGGTGGCCATAGCTCCAGATCGCCGGCTCGGCGCCGGCGCGGCCGACGAAGGGATTGTCCTTCGGGATCGTGCCGTCCGTTGCGATGCGGACGATCTTGCCGTTGTCGACGCCCAGGTTCTGCGCCGCGTCGCGCGGGCCGAAATGATCGCCGAGCGTCACGAACAGGTGCCCGTCCGGCGCCTGCGCGACGCGACAACCGTGATTGTTGCTGCCGCCGGGGCCGCGCTGGGTAAAGATCACTTTGACGTTGTCAAGCCGCGTGCCGGCGGCATCGAGCCGGGCGCGGGCGACGGATGCGTTGCCGCCGCTGTCCGACGAATAGCAGAAATAGAGCGTGCGGTTGGCCGCGAAGTCCTTGTCGAGTGCCACGTCGAGCAGTCCGGCCTGGCCGCTCGCATGAGGTTTCGGCACGCCGGCCAGCGGTGCGGACAGTCCGCCCTCGGGTGTCACCAGCCGCATGCGGCCGGGGCGCTCGGTGACCAGCATGCGCCCGTCCGGCAGGAAGGCCAGCGCCCAGGGATGGGCGAGGTCCTTGGCGAGCGTGGCGACCGCGACACGGCCGGTTTCGGTGCGGAAGGTCTGCGCTTCGGCGGGAGCGGCGAGCGCCAATGCGGCCATAGCCAGCACGACCGGTGCGAGGCCGCCGGCTGGCGAGGCAGCAGCGGGGTGAAGCCGCGGCAGGAGGCCGATCGGTCCAGACATGCAGATCTTCCTCACTTTTCCCGGTCGGATGGTTTCTTTGCGGGTCGCCTTTGCCAAACGCCTGTTTTGCCAAGTACCTGTTTTGCCAAGTACCTGTCGCGCAACAGCATAGCGGCTGCGTCCGGCCTTTTCAGGGCATCGGCGCGGGCGAGGAGGCGAACTCAGAACAGCGGCGGGTGCCGCGACACATGATCGGAGGGTGCGGGCCGCCGCGCGCTGCGACGTGAAGCGAGCGCCACGCTGACGCATGCGGCGAGGAACAGCGCGCCGAGCAGCACTGCAAGCTCGAGGACGCCGTCCGTGTGGTCAGCAAGCCTGTCGATCACAAACCGGTCGGCCATCAGGCTTTCGGTCCCGTCCGCCCGGACGATGCCGATCGATACGGCGGTCGCCGCGATCACCGTGCCGGCCGCCAGCGCCAGCGTTGCCACCAGCCGGGGCAGGGAGGCGGCTGGTCGGGCCAGCGGGCCATGGAAGCCGTAAGTGTCGGATGGTCTGAGCATGGCTGCGGTGGGTGGCTGCGGTGGATGGCTGCGGCAATCTGATGATGCATCCGGCTCCGCAGTCCGGCTCCGATTTCGCCTGCGTGACGGTCGACGGCACGATATGCACTCCGGCGAATCGTGCCGGTGTGCGCAATCCCCAATTGTGCCGGCAAAGCAGGCAACGGTTCGGCCGGACTGCGGCGCAGTCGGCAACGAAGCGTGACGTTTTTATGATGCTGCTTTAGGATGCCGCCATCCGGGCGCTTTTTGGCGTTCTCGCCTGAAGCGCCCTCTGGTCCTTCGCCGCGACTGTTTGGCGGGCCGTCGATGGCGGCCGCGGGCTGCGGCTATCCGGCGACGGCCAGTGCCGCGTCCTCTGCCGGTGCCGGTGGCTGCCAGTCGAACAACACATGACCGTCCTGACCGGCGACGCGCTGCAGCCAGTCGCGGATCGCCGGATAGGGGCGCAGGTCGAATTCGCAATCGTCGGCGATATGCGTATAGGCATAGAGCGCGATGTCGGCGATCGTGTAGCGGCCCTCGACAAAGAACGCATGCTTGGCGAGATGGCGGTCCATGATCCGCAGCGCGCGATAGCCGGCCTCCGTCCACTCCTCGAGGCTGTGGCGCTGCAGCTCGCGTCCGCCTTTCACCAGCCGTAGCCAGAAATAGGCCTGGCCGAGCGTCGCGCCGATGGCGTGCTGCTCGAAATACATCCACTGCATGGTTTCGGCGCGCGCCAGCCGGTCGTCCGGCGCCAGTGGGGATTTGCCGGCGACATACCAGAGGATGGCGTTCGATTCCGCCAGATAGCGGCCGGCCGAGACCTCCAGCAGCGGGATCTGGCCGTTCGGATTCTTTTCGAGGAATTCCGGCGTGCGGCTTTCGCCTTTCAGGATGTCGATCTCGATCAGCCGAAACGGCTCGTTGAGCTGCGCCAGAGCCAGGCGCACCTTGTAGCTGTTTCCCGATCGCTGCATCGAATAGAGCGTATACATCCCGTCCTCTCGGCGATGTGCGTGTGTGCGCTAAGGAGCCTGCCCGACTCGCGTCCGGATATGGTGGGGGCAATCGGGCGAGAGCAAGGCGCGCGACGCAACAATCGGCAATCCGACGAGCGACAATCAGATGACAGCACGACGACGAAGTCGAGAGCGACTTTCGGACTGCATTCATGCCATCGCATCGCGACGGCGTGGAATCCTGTTTCTGTTGTTGATCGGTCCGGGGCTGCGCCATTAGGCGGTATAGGGCAGTTGCGTCCTGCCAGATGCGCCAGTCGAACATCGACGCCCTGTCGGTGTGTGTGCAGTGCAGCGGGAACGGCGTCTTTCACTGGCGCTGCAAACGACTGCCAGACGATTGCGAAGCAGGTCGTCAGGGCTCGGCCGACCTTCCGCGCAGCAGGGCGCTGCGGCAGATTGGCCAGGACTTGACGGCTGAGGTGTCGGCTCACCGGACAGCGTATCGGTGGGATGGGGGACGCCGGCAGCATCATGGCGCGGTCCGTGCCGATTCCTCCCGCTGTTTCAAGCGGAACCGGCCATTTGCAGTGCATCTGCGCTCCAATGCGCTGCGGCGATTGCAGCCATCAATTTCTTCAATGGATGGGTCCGGTCAGGGCTCTTGCTGGCGGCGACCTTGGGCATTACCAACGGCACGGACCGCGACAGGCGCGGCATCGACCCGGAGTGAATCATGGCCCTTCTTGCAGAGCACCTCAAGCGCGTGAAACCGTCGGCAACGATCGCCGTCACGGATAAAGCGCGCGCGCTCAAAGCGGCGGGCCGCAACGTCATCGGGCTCGGCGCCGGTGAGCCGGACTTCGACACGCCCGACAACATCAAGCAGGCGGCGATCCGCGCCATCGAGAGCGGCCGCGCCTCCAAATATACCAATGTCGACGGTATCGCCGAGCTGAAGGCGGCGGTGGCGAAGAAGTTCAAGCGCGAGAACGGTCTCGACTACGAGGCGTCGCAGATCTCGATCGGCACCGGCGGCAAGCAGGTGCTCTACAATGCGCTGATGGTGACGCTGAATCCCGGCGACGAGGTGATCATCCCGGCGCCGTATTGGGTCAGCTATCCCGACATGGTGCTGCTCGCCGGCGGTACCCCGGTGTCGGTGGTGAGCGACATGGAGAGCGGCTTCAAGCTGCAGCCGGATGCACTCGAACGGGCGATCACGCCGAAGACCAAATGGCTGATCCTCAATTCGCCGTCGAATCCGACCGGCGCCGCCTATTCGCGCGCCGAGCTGAAAGCCTTGGCCGATGTGCTGCTGCGGCATCCGCATGTGCACATCATGTCCGACGACATGTACGAGCACCTGGTCTACGACGACTTCGTGTTCACGACGCCGGCGCAGGTCGAGCCGAAGCTCTACGAGCGCACGCTGACCATCAACGGCGTTTCCAAGGCCTATTGCATGACCGGCTGGCGCATCGGCTATGCCGGCGGTCCGAAGCCGCTGATCAAGGCGATGGCAATGCTGCAGTCGCAGTCCACCTCCAATCCTTCGGCGGTGTCGCAATGGGCGGCGGTCGAGGCGCTGGAGGGGCCGCAGGACTTCATCGCTGCCAACAACAAGGTGTTCAAGGAGCGCCGCGACCTCGTCGTCTCGATGCTCAACCAGGCGAATGGCATCAAATGCCCGACGCCGGAGGGTGCCTTCTACGTCTACCCGTCCTGCGCCGGCACCATCGGCAGGACCGCGCCGACCGGCAAGGTGCTGAAGACCGACGAGGATTTCGTCACCGAACTGCTCGAGGCGGAAGGCGTCGCGGTGGTGCAGGGCTCGGCCTTCGGCCTCGGCCCGGCGTTCCGCATTTCCTATGCGACGAAGACGGAAGACCTCGACGAGGCCTGCCAGCGCATCCAGCGCTTCTGCGGCAACCTCAAGTAGCGTCTGAGCGCTATGGCTGCCGCCGCCAGCAGGCGGCGGCGGCTCCTGCGCCGTAGCTGCGTGGCCAGCGCGCGATAATAATCGTAGTCGATCACGCCGTTGCTGCAGCGGCGATAGTCTCTGTCGAGGCGAGCCATCCGGACCTCCCGTCCAACCACGGTGTTGGGGAGAGCATGCCTCGACGCGGGCGCGGCGGCTTTGAGCCGGCCTTGATTTCTTCTTGAGAAATACTGCATTTTTCTGTCGGCTATGGCGCTCGGAGATATTTGGTGCGCTATCGGTTTGGCGACTGCATGCTCGATGGTGCGCGGCGTGAACTCAGTCGCGGCGGCGCGCTGATTCCGGTCGAGCCGCAGGTCTTCGATCTGATCGAATTGCTGATCCGGAATTGCGACCGGGTGGTCACCCGCGACGACCTGATCGCGCATGTGTGGCACGGGCGGATCGTTTCCGAATCGACGCTTGCCACCCGCATCAATGCTGCGCGTAAGGCGATCGGCGACGACGGTACCGCGCAGCGGCTGATCAAAACCGTGGCGCGCAAGGGTGTGCGCTTCGTCGGCACGGTGCAGACGGATGCCGGCGACGATCCCTGGACGCTCGACCGTGCAGCCGATCTTGATCAGCAGATCAGCTTCTGTCGCACGTCCGATGGCGTCAGTCTTGCGGTGTCGGCGGTCGGCAATGGGCCGCCGCTGGTCAAGGCCGCCAACTGGCTCAATCATCTGGAATATGACTGGCAGAGTCCGATCTGGTCACCGATGTTGCGGCGGCTCGCGGCCCGCTTTCGTCTGATCCGTTACGACGGCCGCGGCAACGGGCTCGCGGACTGGGAGGCCGCCGACGTCTCGTTCGCGGCGTTTTGCCGCGACCTTGAGACAGTGGTCGCGACGCTCGATCTGCCGCGTTTCGTGTTGCTCGGCTTGTCGCAAGGCGCGGCCACCGCGGTTGCCTTTGCCGTGGCACATCCGGACAGGGTGTCGCGTCTGATCCTGTATGGCGGCTATCCGCAGGGCCGCAACCGGCGCGGCTCCGCCGACGATGCGGCAACGGCCCAGACGGTGCTCGGGATGATGCGGCAAGGATGGGGACGTGCCGATTCCGCCTTCATGCGGGCTTTTGCATCCTTGTATCTGCCGAACGGCTCCCCGGAGCAGATCCGCTGGTTTGCCGAGATGCAGAAGCTGACCACTTCGGGCGACATGGCGGCACGGCTGCGCGTGGCTTGCGACGATATCGATATCGTCGAACTGCTGCCGCGCCTGCGCGTCCCGACGCTGGTCTTGCACGCACGCGACGACCATGTCGTGCCGGTCGCGCAGAGCCGGATGATGGCGGCGATGATTCCCGGCGCGCGCTTTGCGACGCTGCCGTCCGAAAACCATGTACCGCTGCCCGATGAGCCAGCCTGGGAGCTGTTGCTGAAGGAAATCGAATGCTTTGTGGCGGCGCCGTCCTGACGGGCCTTTGCGACCGCTGCCTGCAGGCCGAAGCCCGATTGCAGCCTGCGGACGAGTCCGCAGGGGGATTCCTCATGCCGGAACAATATCTGTGCCCTTGACCGGCCCCTTCTTTCCCTGAGACGATGACCCTGCCGGGCCGGCGACGGTCCATGCGCCGCCCGCAGCAGGGAGGCGCGCATGTCTCAGACGACCCTGTCTCAGCAGGATGCTGCCCAAGGCAACCCACCGGGCAACTCACAAGGTAACCCACCCGGCGAAGCGGCCGCGGAGGGATCCGCCGCCGGCGCGGGATCCGGCTCGCGCGGCCCCCGCTGTATCGCGCTGGTCGGGCCGTTCCAGAGCGGCAAGACCACGCTGCTCGAAGCAATCCTCGCCCGTACCGGCGCGATCTCGCGCCAGGGTACGGTGGAGGCTGGCACCACGGTCGGCGATGCCAGCAAGGAGGCTCGTTATCAGAAGATGAGCGTCGAACTGTCGGTGGCGACGACGACGTTCATGGGCGACAGCTACACCTTCATCGACTGCCCCGGCTCGATCGAGTTCATGCACGACATGCGCGCCGCGCTGCCGGTCGTCGATGCGGCGGTGGTAGTCTGCGAGCTCGACGAGAAGAAGCTGTCGCAACTTCAGCTCATCCTGCGCGAGCTCGAAGAGCAGAAAATCCCGCGCCTGCTATTCCTCAACAAGATCGACAAGGCCGATGCCGGCGTCCACGACGCCTTGCTCGCTTTGCAGCCGGCCTCGCGTGTCAAATTGCTGATGCGGCAGGTTCCGACATTCTCGCACGACATCATCACCGGCTTCGTCGATCTCGCGCTAGAGCGCGCCTTTGTCTACAAGGAAGCGGCGCCATCCGAAGTGGTGCCGCTCGAAGGCACGACGCTCGACCAAGGCAAGTCGGCGCGCTTCTCCATGCTGGAAACGCTCGCCGATCACGACGACGCGCTGCTTGAACAATTGCTGGAGGATATCCAGCCGCCGCGCGATGTCGTGTTCGACGATCTGTCGAAGGACTTGCGTGACGGGCAGGTCTGCCCCGTGCTGCTCGGTTGCGCGACGCGCACCAATGGCGTGCTGCGGCTGTTGAAGGCGTTGCGTCACGAAGTGGCCGGCGTCGCGCAGACGGCGCAGCGTCTCGGCGTCGGCAGCAGCCGCGATCCGCTCGCGCTGGTGTTCAAAACTTTGCACACGCAACACGGTGGCAAGCTATCGCTGGCGCGGGTGCTGGCCGGCGAAGTCAGCGACGGTACCGTATTCTCGACGCCGGAGCGTGAGGCCGGGCGGGTGTCCGGTGTCTTCAAGGCGATGGGCCAGCAGTTCGATAAATGCACGGCGGCGGCGAGCGGCGACACCGTCGCCTTCGGCAAGCTCGATTACGCCGCAACCGACGACACGCTGTCGGCTGGCAAAGAAGCGTTGCCGCCACTCGTTGCGATCAGGCCGGACCCGCCGGTGCTGGCGGTGGCCGTGTCGGCCAAGGAGCGCAAGGACGACGTCAAGCTCGGCCTGGCGCTCGCCAAACTGACGGAAGAAGATCCCTCGCTGATCATCGTGCAAAATCCGGAAATGCATGAAGTGGTGTTGTGGGGGCAGGGCGAGATGCATCTGCGCGTTGCCACGACACGGCTGATGCAGCGTTTCGGCATCGCCATCGAGACGCACAAGCCGGCGGTCGGCTACCGCGAGACGATCCGCAAACCGATCCAGGTCCGCGGGCGGCACCGCAAGCAGTCAGGTGGCCACGGGCAATACGGCGACGTGGTGCTGGACATCCGGCCGCTGCCGCGCAGCGGCGGTTTCGTGTTCGAGGACAAGATCACCGGCGGCGTGGTGCCACGCAATTTCATCCCCTCGGTCGAGGGCGGCATCAAGGAGGGTCTCAAGCACGGGCCGCTCGGCTTTCCCGTCGTCGATATCGCTGTGGCGCTTGTCGATGGCTCGTATCACACGGTCGATTCATCCGACCAGGCATTCCGCATGGCCGGGCGCCTGGCAATCGCGGAAGCCTTGCCGCAGTGCCAGCCGGTGCTGCTGGAGCCGATCCATCTGGTCGAGATCGTCACGCCGAGCGAGGCGTCGGCGCGGATGAACGCCATCCTGTCGGCGCGCCGCGCGCAGATCCTCGGCTTCAATACGCGTGAGGGCTGGGAAGGCTGGGACGTGGTGAGGGCGATGATGCCCGAGGCGGAGATCGGCGATCTGATCGTCGAGGTACGCTCCGCCAGTGCCGGCGTCGGCAGCTTCACCAGTCAGTTCGATCATATGGCGGAACTGACCGGCCGTCCGGCCGAGCAGGTGGTGAGCGCGCGCAAGAATGCGGCGTAGCAGGCACAAAGCCTGCTGCGAAGGAGGCGTCCCCTTGCGGTCGTAGTTTCTGCGGGGTGCATTGTTCGTCGAGGCTCGCTTCGCGCCGGCTTGGGATGACGCGGAGCGGCTGGCTTTCAGGACGAGGCGGAACGAGAGCTTGCACCTCATCCCGAGGAACGCCCGCGGACGCGCCTCGAAGGATGAGGGAAGGAAACAATTGGCCTGCATCTGGCCCCGAGGCATGTGCTCAGGCACGGGCTGGCTTTTCTGAGGGAGACTCAAGAGCGCGCCCTTTCATTCCCGGCGAGCGTTCCTATTTTCAGTCTCCGCTTTCGACGGTTCTCCGGGAGGCCCTGCCGTGCGCCGATCTGTTCTGCTGTTTGCGTTGGCCGCTCTCGCCATCAATCTGGTTCCGGCGCATGCCGCCGACGAACCGGATCTGATCTTCAAGAAGTCCACGGTGTTCAAATGGCTGTCGCCGAACGACAAGCTTGCGACCTACGGGCTCGACGATCCGGAGGTTGAAGGCGTCGCCTGCCATTTCACCGTGCCGGAGAAGGGCGGCTTCAAGGGCTGGATCGGTGTCGCCGAGGAAGTCTCGGATATTTCGCTGTCGTGCCGGCAGGTCGCCCCGATCCGCATCAAGGCGAAGTTCTCGCAGGGCGAGGACGTGTTCCGCCAGCGTCGTTCGTTATTCTTCAAGAAGATGCAGATCGTGCGCGGCTGCGACGTCAAGCGTAACGTGCTTGTCTATATGGTCTACTCCGACCGCATCATCGAGGGCTCGCCGAAGAACTCGACCTCGAGCGTGCCGATCGCGCCGTGGGGTGGCGAAGCAGCGGTGCAGAAATGCGCCGATTTCGTCGAGCGCTGATCCTGCCGCTATCGCCGTGGAACCATTAAGAGCGTTTCGAGCGAAGCGGACTTTCGTTCGCGTGAAGAAAACGCATTAAATCAAAAATCTGGAGCCCATCGTTTCGAACGTTTTCCGTCTCGTGGGCGAGAGTCCGCCCTCGGGTCGGGCCGGAGGGCATGCATCGCCGAACACATTCTAGTCGATGATCGCCACCGCCCGCGTCCATCCGGCCGAACCGCCGCGTACCTTGACCGGGAAGCAGCTCACCTGAAAGCCGCGGCTCGGCAGTGCTTCGAGATTGTGAAGCTTCTCGATATGGCAGTAGCCGATCTCGAGCCCGGCGCGGTGGCCCTCCCAGATCAGGCTTGCGTCCCTGGTTTCGGCGTAGCGCGCCTTCGTGTGCACGAAGGGCGCATCCCAGCTCCAGCCGTCGGTGCCGGTGACGCGCACGCCGCGCTCCAGCAGGTAGAGCGTCGCCTCGCGTCCCATGCCGCAGCCGCTGGCGACGTAATTCGGTTCGCCATAGGCAGCGCCGGCGCGGGTGTTCACCAACACGATTTCAAATGGCGAAAGTGAATGCCCGATGCGCGCCAGTTCGTCTTCGATATCGCGCGCTGTTGCCACATAGCCGTCGGGAAACCGGCGGAAATCGAGCTTCACGCCGGGCTGAAAGCACCATTCGAGCGGCACCTCGTCGATGGTGATGGCGCGCTTTCCGCCGTCCATGGTCGAGGCAAAATGATACGGCGCATCGAGATGCGTTGTGCAATGCGTCGACAGGCGCACCCATTCCATCGCCCAACCTTCGCGGTTGGGCAGTTCGTCTTCCGTCAATCCGGGAAAGAATTGCAGGATCTCGCCGGCGGTCTGCCGGTGATCGCGGTACTCGATTTCCGGGCCGTAGCCAGGCGGATCCGCAAAAACGGTGTTTTCAAGCGGCACGGAAATGTCGATGATCTTGCGGGGCATGCGAGTCTCCCTCGGTCACGGCGCGGGAGCTACGGTGTCACCGCTCGGCAAAGGAAACAACATGCCAGCCTATTGGATAGCCCGTTCACGCATTTCCGATCCGGTGGCGTACAAGCGCTACACCGATCAGGTCCCCGGCATCCTCGCCAGATATGGCGGTAAGGTCTTGGCACGCGGCGGCCGCTACGAGATCATGGAGGGGCCGGCGACATTCCACCGCTTCGTGGTGATTGAATTCCCGACCTTCGAGCAGGGTGTCGCCTGCTTTCGTTCGCCGGAATACGATGCGGCGGCGGCGCATCGCCGGGGTGGTGCCGGAGAAGTGGAAACGGTGATGCTGGAGGCCGGCGAATTCACCAAATAAGCGCACGCCGTTTGCTGCGGCGCGCGCCGAGATCGTTATCGGCAGCAGAGGAGAGACGCATATCGGCATGAAGACCTGATGACATCATCGGCTCCGATGACGCGACAGGATACGAGCGATCCGCTTGAGACGACCGACCATAAAACAATCAACGGGAGGACGACGAATGGTGACGCATATCAAATCCCTGTTTCTGTCCGGTGCAGTGGGCGCAGGCTGTGCGCTGGCGGCGCTGGCCTTTTCCACCGGCACGGCAGCAGCGCAGAGCAAGGAGCCGATCAAGATCGGCTACAGCATGGCGATGACCGGTGGTCTTGGCCCGAACGGCAAATCGGCGCTGCTCGCCCAGAAGATCTGGGAGGAGGATATCAACGCCAAGGGTGGCTTGCTCGGCCGTCCGGTGAAACTGATCTACTATGACGACCAGAGCAATCCGTCGACGGTGCCGGGCATCTACACCAAGCTGCTCGACATCGACAAGGTCGATCTGGTGATCGGCGGCTATGCGACGGCAATGCTGGCGCCGGCGATGCCGGTGGTGATGCAGCGCCAGAAGATGTTCATCGGGTTGCTCGGGCTCGGCGTCAATACCGAGTTCAAGTACGACAAGTATTTCGTGATGATCCCGTCGGGACCGGATCCGAAGCCGTCCTTCACCAAGGGTTTCATCGATCTGGCGATGAAGCAGGATCCGAAGCCGAAGACGGTGGCGATTGTCGCCGCCGACCAGGAATTCTCCCGCAATGCCTCCGACGGCGCGCGCGAGAATGCCAAGAAGGCGGGCCTGAAGATCGTCTACGACAAGACCTATCCGCCGGCGACCACCGACTTCACGCCGATTGTGCGCGCGATCGCCGCGACCGAACCGGACGTCGTGGTGGTGTGTTCCTATCCGCCGGATTCTGTCGGCATGGTGCGCGCCGTCGCCGAGATCGGCTTCACCCCGAAACTGATCGGCGGTGCCATGGTCGGCCCGCAGAACACCGCGATGAAAGCGCAACTCGGTCCGTTGCTCAACGGCTGGGTCAATTACGACTTCTGGCTGCCGGTCGAGAAGATGCAGTTCCCCGGTGTCGCCGAGATGATGAAGAAATATCAGTCGCGCGCCGCGGCGGAGGGCGTCGATCCGCTCGGTTATTACATGGCGACGGAAGCCTATGCGCAGATGCAGGTGCTGGAGCAGGCGGTAACGGCGACCAAGAGTCTCGACGACAAGAAGCTCGCCGAATACATCCACGCCAATACGTTTAAGACGGTGCTTGGCGACGTCAAGTTCGACAAGTCGGGCGAATGGGCGCAGTCGCGCGTGCTGCAGGTGCAGTTCCGCAACGTCAAGGGCAATGGTGTCGATCAATTCCGCGACATGCATACGCAGGTGGTGGTCGATCCGCCGGCCTACGCTTCCGGCAAGCTGATCTATCCCTACGCAAAAGCCAAATAGCGGCGGGGAATGAAGGCCGAAGCGGGTCGCGGTGCGGATCGGTTCCACGTCGTGGCCTGCGACCGGGTGCTGCAGAGCGAGACTCAAGGCGCAGTGAAGTGCCGCACAGAAGTGCCACTCAAACGACGCGGAGGCAGATCATGCAGACGATCGGGTTGTTTCATCTGGCGATCAAGACCATCGACCTCGATGCGACGGTGAAATTCTATTCCGAGGTGCTCGGCCTAACGCTGGCGCCGCGGCCGGATTTCGGATTTCCCGGCGCGTGGCTCGCGGTCGGGGACGGCACGGCGATCATCCACGTCTATGCCGGCAGTCCGGCGCTGGTCGACGGCAAGGCGCCTGACGGCACCGGTGCCGTCGATCATCTCAGTCTGATGGTACGGGGCTGGGACGAGTGCCTCGCGCGCGTACAGGCAACGGGCAGGGAATGGCGTGCGCAGATCGTGCCCGGCACCAATCTCTGGCAGTTGTTCGTGCACGATCCGAGCGGCCTGCTGCTCGAACTGACCTTCGACGGCGACAAGGAAGGCCGCCCGCGTCCGGAGATTGCGAATGAACGGCGTTATATGTCGGGCAAGCAGTTCGTCAGCGTGACGCGGATGAAAGAGCCGACATAAGGCGGGCGATGATCGCCCGTCGTATCGTCGTTCGTCTCCCCGCGGAAACCGGGAGCAGGTCGTTCCGGTTTCCGGTCTTTCCGTCGCCAGTGAGTCAATCAGGCCCCAATGCCGGTCGTTGACTGCTCGTGCGGGATTGGCGGCCGTGAAGGCGGCGGCGCGCGCCTGCTTCCTCTCATGGTGGGGAGCAACGCATAAGCAATGCATCCCGAATCATGAGCATCGCACCAGCGATGCTCTTCGAATCACGAGCGGGATACGGGATCCCCTCCTTCGAGGACTTGCCGTACCTTCATCTCGGGAAGAGGCGGAACTGATATCGTGTTGCCGCTCAGAGTCCCAGGTAGAATTTTTTGATGAGGTCGTTGTTGTTGAGGTCGTGGGCGCTTTTGCCTTCGAACTCGATTTTTCCGTGGACGATGACATAGCCGCGGTCGGCGATGCGGATGGCCTGGTTGAAGTTCTGCTCGGCCATCAGCACGGTGAGCTGGTAGGATTCCTTGAGCTCCTTGATCTTGTCGATG
>DATMEV010000002.1:0-100666 GCA_035556795.1 Pseudolabrys sp.
TCCTGCAGCAGCAAGGAAAGCTGCTCGTGCGTTTCGACGCCTTCCGCGACGACGGACATGCCCAGATCGGCACTCATGCGTGCAACGCCTTGCAGCAGTTTGAGAGAACGCGAACTGTTCTCGATATCGGTGAGGAAGCTCCGATCAATCTTGATCTTGCTGAGCGGGAACTTGCTCAGGTAACTCAGGCTCGAATAGCCGGTGCCGAAGTCGTCTAGCGAGATTCGGACGCCTTGCCAGCGGAGATTGCTGAGCGACTGCTGAATTCCGCCGATGTCCTCGAGAAGCACGGATTCGGTGATCTCGATCTCGAGCCGATCCGGAGAGAGGCCTGTTTCCAGGAGGCTGTTCTCGACGATCATTGGTACGTCGCTGCGTCGGAACTGAATCGCCGACATGTTGACCGCAACCCGGACATTTTCAGGCCAGGTCGCGCATTGGGCGCAAGCTTGACGGAGAACCTGAGTGCCGAGCTCGGTAATCAATCCCATCTCTTCAGCTACGGGAATGAATTCCTGAGGCGGCACCATCCCGCGTGTCGGATGTGACCAGCGCAGCAGGGCTTCACATACCGTCGTGCGGCCGCTCCGGATATTCACAATCGGCTGGAAATAGATCTCAAATTCATCCCGCGCGAGCGCATTGCGTATATCGAGCTCCAGCGCGCGACGGGCTTGAGCTGCTTCGTCCATATCGTTCTCGAAGAAACGGTATGTCCCTCGTCCGTCTGCCTTGGCGCGATAGAGCGCCATATCGGCGCATTTGAGGATCTGCTCGAATGTATCGCCATGTTCCGGCATGATACCGATGCCGACGCTGGCGCCGATAACGATCTGATGGCCGTTCACTTCGTAGATTTCGCTGAGTGTGTCGATAATGCGTTGAGCTGTTTCCGCGGCATCGCGCTTGCTGTGCATCAGCGGCTGCAGAACCACGAATTCGTCTCCGCCGAAACGCGCGACGATATTGGAAGGGTTCAGGGTTTGGCGCAGACGATCCGCCACCTGGCAGAGCAGGGCATCGCCAAAAGGATGGCCGAGCGTATCGTTGACCTTCTTGAATTGATCAAGGTCGATAAACAGAAGCGCATAGCTGCGCTTGCCGCGGCTTGCGATCAGGCTTTCAAGATCGTCCTGGAACCGAACGCGGTTCGGCAGCCCGGTGAGCGTATCGTAGCGGGCAAGATGCTCGATTTTTTCGGCGGCCTGCCGACGCTCGGTGATGTCTTCCGCGAGGACGACGCAGCCGCCCGATTCCATCGGCTGAAAAGTAAGCTCCAGCGAGATGTTCTTGTCGCTTTCGAGCAGCAGCGTTTTCCGTTCTTTTGAGGAAATTTTCTGCTCGAACCGATTGATGAACTGCTCGCTCGATATGTGTTGAAATTTGTTTGTGTCGGTGATCTGCTGCAGGAGATCGCGGGATTTTATATTCCCGTTGCTGATGGCCGGGTTCAAGCCGAGTATTTCGGAGAACCGCTGATTGCTTACCAGCAGACGCCCCTCCGCATCGAACATGCACAGGCCGTGCGGCATGTTGTTTAATGCCGTATCGAAGCGTTGCGCCAGAGATTCCACATCGCGCTTCGCCACCACGGCGTCGAATAGCGTCTTGCGAAGCCGTGCGGAGATGAATTTCAGGCTCAGGAAGAACGGAATGAGCAGCGAAGCCAGAAAGGCGTAATAGATATCCCCCTGAATGATCAGCCCTGCGATCATTGGTATTCCGGCGCAGAGGGCTTGAGTCGTCACCAGTTGGTCGCTGGAGAAATTGCGCCCGGTTACACCAACAAGATAGGCGAGGCTGACCGAAAAGCTGATGAGATGAGCCGCGGGATCAGTGGTCAGCGTGAAAGTGAGAAAGCACCAGAGGCTGAGCACCGCGACGAATGCGCCGGAGCCCACGATGTATCGCTTTTCCCAGCGACGCGTTTCGTGAAAGTCGTCAGAGGCGGGCTTCTGCCGCGCATAGGCAGATATGTCTCTTGCCCGGGCCCAGCCGATCAGGGTTAACAGCAACGAACAAGCAAACAGAAGAGGCTCGGCGACTTTCCACGCAGTGACGGCGGCGGCCGTCGCGGCGCTGATCGTGCCGGCGTAGAGCGAGCGCGAATCTGCGTAGAGCGCGTTCACTGACGACGCGTAGATGTCGACCGGAAGCGATCTCTGGTCCTGCGTTAAAAGCCGACGGCGCATTTTGCCCCGAACCCACCGAAGACGCTCACGCCTTACTCAGTCGTGGCCGTTCCTTATGGAGCATAGGGATTGATGGGCCATGCGCTCGATCGGGACGATTTTAATCAATTTTCCGGCTTCGGCGACCGCAGCCCGGCTCTCTGACGGGCACCCGGCACCGGACACGTGCCCAACATGGTTAACGCCAGGTAAAATTTGATGTTTCGGGCGAACGTCCAGGCGCTCAATTCGTTTACTTTAGTAAATAAAGAGTTAAAATAATAGAACAGCTTTTGTTTTTTTGGAGTGTTTTCAATGGCCTCGGTCGCGGCCCGGGCAGGCAGGGCATTCTCCAGACGTCTGGAAGATTTCGCGGATACTGTTCAGTATCGAAGGATCGTCTCTGAAGCAGACCTGGAGGCGGTGTTCCGCCTTCGTTACGAGGCCTATGTTCGGGAAGGGACGATCCCGATCAGCTTCGAAAAACGTTTTGCTGACAAGTACGACGAGATGCCGAATGTCTCGATCTTCGGCGCCTACATCGATGGCGAGCTTGCGAGCTCCATCCGCGTGCATGTCGCGAGCCCGGAGTATCCGGTGTCTCCCAGCGTCGACGTCTTTCCCGATGTGTTGGGACCGGAGATCGAAAAGGGACGCACGATCGTTGATCCGACCCGCTTCGTGTCGCATCCGGTTATCGCGCGCGGCTATCCCGAACTGCCCTACATCACCGTGAGACTGGGCTTTCTCGCTTCGGAGTTTTTTCGGGCGGATCTCGGCCTGGCTTCGGTCCGGGTCGAGCACCAGGCATTCTACAAACGTCTGTTTCTGATGAGTCCCCTCTGCGAGCCGCGCCGGTTTCCCAACCTCGCACCGCTCTTCAGTCTGATGGGGGTCAACTATCCATCAGTAAAAACGCAGATCACCCAGCGCTATCCGTTCATGCAGAGCACTGCTGCGGAACTGGAGGATCTGTACGGACGTCGCGACAAGATTCCGGATATCCCTGTCATTCCTTTTCCGCTCAAGCCGAAGGAACTCCACGTCGGTCAGTAACGTGGCGGGTCGCTCGGCAGGGCGGATGGTCAGGCAACGACGCGGAGGCGAGACTGGTTCGAGCTGCTCGCGCCGTTCAAGCTGCCGTTCAAGCTTATGTCTTCGAGGAATTGCGACAGCAGTGGATTGAACTGCTCGGGTGCTTCCAGGAACGGAGCATGGCCCGCTCCCTCGATGATATGGCAGCGGTTGTCCCAGAGCGCCTGATAGGAAAGACTCGTAACGTAGTCGAGCCGTGCGAAAGGCTCATGGGAGCCATTCACGACGGCCACCGGGGTCGGCAGGTTCTCGACGATCCAGCGCTGGTCGCAGCCAATCCCGCTCATCATTCCCCGGCCCAGGATCGGGCGGGCGCGGCGGTCGGTGCGGGCGATTGTATCGTGGAATTGCGCTGCATGCTTCTCCCCGACACAGATGCGTGCAAAACGTTCGATTTCCTGCGGTCTCAGGACGGCTTTGGTCGCAAGCAGGAGATCGAGTTGCGTCTGGAAACCCCGCACCATTCCAAAAATGCCGCGCCTGACTGGCGGCGTGCCGACGATCATGATGCCGGCAGCATCGAAGCCCTGACCTATCATTTCAAGGCCGATATGGCCTCCCAGCGACCAGCCCAGCAGAGCGGCGCGTGAAATGTTCAACGAGCGCAGCACCTCGATCAGAGTGGTGGCATAGCCCGGGATTGTATAAGCCTGTCGTGGCTCTGATGCATCGTCCGACCGCCCGTGCCCCGGCAGATCAATGGCAATGACACGATGGGTCTTCGCGAAATGTGTTCCATATTGTTGCTGAAAAACTTCGCAGGAACTCGAATTGCCATGTATGAAAAGAACCGGCATCCCGCTTCCGGAGGTTTCCCGGAGAGCTACCTGTCCTAAGGCCGTGTCGACTTTTCGCGAAAGCATCGCTTTCTCCGGCTGCAAGCTGATTTTTGTAGCCAGAATAAGATGTAAGGCCCGTTAAGAACCTGGGAGATATTTGTGGATCATTCGGCGAATTCTTCCGGCACCGGCAATTCCGCATTCGGAGAGCAGGGTGGCGAGATTCATGCAGATTATGTTTTAGGTCATTCCGATCGGGAACTTGAACGGCTCAGCCGACAGGGCGCGTTGTTCTCCGATCTGACGCGTGATCTTCTGCTCCGCGCCGGTCTCAAGAGCGGGATGCGGATTCTCGATATCGGTTGCGGAGTCGGTGACGTTTCGCTGATTGCCGCAGAGCTTGTTTCCCGGGATGGTGCCGTGACCGGCATTGATCCTGCGGTGGAGGCGCTTGCGATTGCGCGGGCGCGGCTTGACGCATACGGCAAGACCTGGGTGCGTTTTTCTCAAGGTACGCTTGAGACCTCCGAAGATTGCTCTCAATTCGATGCTGCGATCGGCCGCTTCATTCTTATTCATCTGGCGGATCCGGCCGAAGCATTGAGTGGGTTACGTGACCGGCTGCGACCGGGTGCGGTCATGTCCTTCATCGAGTTCGATTTGAGTACGGCGGCTGCTTATCCGCCGCTCCCGCTTCTCCAGCAGTGCATTGGCTGGGTCGGTGAGGTCTATCGTCGGATGGGGCGCCAACTCGATATGGGCGTGGCCTTGTACAGCACTTTCCGAGCCGCGGGGTTACGCCCCCAGATGGTCGGGCTCACCCGTATTACTTCGTCCGATGACGAGGCGGGGATCGATTTCCTCGTGGAATCCATACGCAGCCTCCTGCCTGCGATCATAAAGCTGGGGATCGCTACAGAGGAAACCGTCGGTATCGATACGCTCCGCCAGCGGCTCTTGCAGGAATCCGCCCTGGGTGATCACTGCGTATTCTACCCCCGCCTTGTCGGGGCATGGGCAACCATACCCTGATCTTATTTAGTCAAATCTTCACTTAGTTATTCATTTTGACTGTCTAGGAGTGGGCAGGCTGATTAGGATTCAGGGGAGCGAGTGGGGGGCGAACCTTGAATCTCAAACTGACGATAGTGCGCGTGTGCGGAGGAACGTTGTTCCTTTCCAGTCTGGCGCTCGCATCTCCAGCGCATGCGGGGGCATTCCAGGTTCGGACGCAAAGTGCCGAAGGATTTGGAACAGCTATTGCGGGGGTCGCTGCGGGTAGCGCCCTGTCGTTCAGTTACTGGAATCCGGCCGCGCTTTCGAACATCGACGGCATCCAGATCGAAGGCGTCGCGAACGGTGTCTTTCCCTCGATCCATCTTGACCCCGGTGCCGGCGGGTCTGTCGGCATTGGCAAGAATGCATTGGTTCCGGCATCCTACATTGCGCTGCCAGTCAACGACCGGATGACGTTTGGTCTTTCGATCACGAGTCCGTTCGGGTTGGCGACCAAAACACCGACGAATTGGGCTGGGCAGGTTTATGGACGTGACTCCGAGATCTTCTCGGTGAACGTCAATCCGATGCTCTCCTATCGCATCAACGATATGGTCTCGGTCGGCGCCGGCGTGCAGGTCCAGTACTTCAAGGCCAAACTCTCGCAGGCGACCGGCATCTTTCCGGACGCGCCCAGCGCTACGCTGAAAGCCGATGGTTTGGGCGTTGGCTTCAATCTTGGCGTGCAGCTGAAGCCGTGGGCCGGCGGCACGGTCGGCATTGGATATCGCTCCGCGATCAGCGAGGATTTGGGCGGCGATCTGAGCATGTTCGGGATGAGCATGCCTGCTAAAGCCACATTGAAGACGCCACAGCTCGTAAGCTTTGGTGTTCGGCAGGAGATGACCGATCGTTTTCGTCTGATGGGAACGGTCGAATGGACGAATTGGAGCAGCATCAACATTGTGCCGATCTACGGTGTGGGGACGGGCGCGCAGTTGACAACGCTGCCGCTTCGCTACCGTGACGGATGGTTATTCTCTGTCGGCGGCGAGTTCGACATCGACAAACAGCTAACCGCGCGGGCTGGAATCGGATATGAAATCGCACCTGTCAACGATCTGAGCCGTGATGTCCGGCTTCCGGAGCCGAACCAGCTGATCCTGTCGGCAGGACTTTCCTATCGTTATACAGAGCGCATGACGTTTGACCTTGCGGTTACGCAATCGCTTGGCCTCGGTAGCGGGCCCGTCACGATAGGGCCTGGGGATCCTCGCTATCTCGGTCTTCCGTTCTCTGCGACGTCGGATCTGAATGTTACGATCGTCTCGGCCGGATTGAAGATAAAGCTCGATGGTGTGTCGCTTGCTTCTCGATAGGCCGTGATAGCCGAGCGCTCTGTAAGGGGGCGGCGCACCGGATGCTCTCGCACGGGGGGGCGGCAGTTCCTGCAAGATTTGGTATTGTTAGATGCTCTAGGCGCGTGCGATGCGCTGCGGCGCGTTGTCCAGAGCCGAGTCTTCCTATAGGTCAGCCGCCCGGTTGACGGCGGCATCGGTGAGCGGCTCTCCGAACGATCGATGCGGAGCAATCGATTGCCGCTCGGAGCGGAGCGCGCGCTGTCGCAGACGATCGATTATGTGCGGCACCGGGATCAGGAAAACATATCCCGTCAGTCGTACATTTCTGCGGTCGACCAGGCAGTGGTGCTAACCACCAAGAAATTCTGCAAATTTCTCGATCAAAGATACGAGTAAATGCAGAAGACCGCAGAACTCGCGCCGCTGCGTCGCACAATTCGATAATCGGTTTTTCCGATTTGCGAATAAGCAAACATTGTTGGACAGCGACAGAGCATCTCCCGAGGATCAGCATCGGGATCGTTTCACGTCAATGACGTGCAACGATGGGCCTGAATCGTAAAGCAGGATGCCCATGATGATCGATGCTGTTGAGATCGAAATCAGGCCGGTATCCGGTGTGTCGGATCTTGAAGGGGATATCGCGAGCGATCGCTTCCATACGGCCGGTAGGACGGAGGGTGGTTACGACGCCCGCGATTTCACGCGCGTTCTTTCCGACCGGAACGTCCGGTTTCTCCTGCTGAAGCGCAGTATCGAAGCCGGCGACGCGTGGCGACTGCGCGATTGCCGCCAGATCGTGCGGGATGATCCCGATAGGCACCCTCATCGTTATTCGAGGGCGGAAGCGACAAACTGAGCCGCAAAAAAAACGAGACGCCGGCCACAACAACCATAAGTACCTGTGGCTGAAGAAACGGTCTCGAGGAAATAAAAATGCGCGCTATCGCGCAATTAACATGGGGCAGGAGGGAATTCAGAATGTCGATGCTGAAAAAGCTGGTTTTTCTCGTTGTCGTTTCTCTTATGGCATCCGCTGGCTTTGCTCTCGCTCAGGACTGGCCGTCTCGTCCGGTGAGGGTCGTCGTTCCATTCAGCCCTGGCGGTGCGGTCGACGTCATTGCACGTGCCGTTCTGGACCAGGTTTCCAAGCAACTGAAGCAGCCATTCGTCATCGAAACGCGCGTGGGTGCCGGCGGGACGATCGGAGCAGCGGTCGTCGCGAAATCGGATCCCGACGGATACACCTTTCTGGTACATTCATCGTCCCACACGGTTGCGCCCGCGTTATACGCAAAGCTGACATATTCGGCGGCTGACGATTTCGTTCCTGTGGCGATGTTGGCAAAACAGCCGACCATTCTGTTTGTGTCCAGCGCAAAGGGATACAAATCGATTTCCGATTTCGTGGACGCCGGTAAAAAAGGAAATCTGAGTTATGGATCCGGAGGGGTTGGGAACGCCACCCATCTGAACGCCGAACGTTTCTTGCAAAGCGCAGGCTTCAAGGCAGTCCATGTTCCGTTCAAGGGATCTCCCGAGGCGTTGACGGAGGTTCTGGCGGGACGGATCGATTTCTCGTTCAGCGCATTGTTGCCGGCTCTGTCCTTGCTTCAAGACGGGAAGATCGTGGCGCTTGCGACTAGCTCGGCATCCCGTTCCGCGACGCTGCCGAATGTCCCGACCACATTGGAGGCCGGGTTCCCGAACTCGGATTACGAGTTCTGGATCGGCATGATGGCGCCGCAGAAAACACCGCCCGCAATCACGGACACATTGAACCGCGAAATAACAAAAGTGCTTGCGATGCCCCAGATTCAGGAAAAGCTGAAGTTGCTCGGCGCGGAAGTCATGCCGATGACGAAGGATGCGTTCGGGAAGCTCATCAAGGACGAGATTGCCGCTAACAAGAAGATTGTTGCGGCAGCCGGGCTGAATCCAATCTGAGACAACATTGCCTATTCAGTGCACAGGAAGGCCGCAAGCGATGCGGGCTGATGGAACATGAGAACGCGCATTCGTGGAAGTTGGGTCGTCGGAAACGACAATGGATCGCATTGCCTGATAAAAGATGGCGAGATCGTCTATGAGGGCGACACGATTCTGTTCGTCGGGCGCGGCTTCGAGGGTGACGTTCATACCGATATCGACGCAACCGGAACGCTGGTTTGCCCTGGCTTTATCGACACGCATGTCCATGCCGGTTATCAGGCGCAGAAACGACTGATCGCGGATGTCGGTCGTCCGGATTATTTCGGGCAGCCATTTCTTGAATTCGATGTCGGACGCGCGGGAACCGTCGTCGGTGGCGACCCGCGTTTTTTCTCGGAGGAGGACAAGCTTCGTCACAAGAATGATCCATGGGCGATGTTCACCGCTGTAGAGTTGCTCCGTAACGGTGTGACGACCTTCGTGGAAATGGGCGCCCCCGTTCATATGCAGGAGGCGCTGGCTGCCGCCGTGACGCGTGTCGGCACGAGAGCCTATCTTGGCGCCGGTTATGATCTTGGTGGCTGGGTAGGTGGCCCGGGTGGCCGCCTGACACGCGCGATCGACGTGGAAGCCGGAGCGGAAGCTTTCAGAAACGCCGTCTCGTTTTCAAAGAAAATTGATGGAACATCCGATGGGCGCGTCAAGGCAATTCTGGCGCCCCGGCGCGTAGAAACGTGCTCGCTGGAACAGCTTGCTGAAACCGCGAAACTATCGCGTGATCTCGGCTTTCCGGTGTGCATCCACGCGGCTTACAATGTTCATGAATTCTATGATGTTCTTCGAGAGCATCAAAGAACGCCGATCGAGCTTCTCGACGATGTCGGATTGCTGGATCTTGGCCCCAAGCTCAATATCGGACATGGGAACTTCGTCTCCAATCACCGGCGACTCGCCTATAGCGGCGGAAAAGATATCGAACTGATGGGACAACATGGAGCTACGATTTCACATTGCTCCTGCAATCTCGTCCGCCGGGCGCGCTTCCTGGACACCTGGAGCAAGTACCGCCAGGCAGGAGTGAATATCTCGCTCGGCAGCGATACTTATCCGCGTGACATGATCATGCAGATGCGTACCGCCTCCTACTTCGGCAAGGTGCTGGAGCACGACCTGAGCGCCGCGAGCGCTGCCGAGGTGTTCGAAGCAGCCACGCTCAATGGGGCGAACTCCCTCGGTCGAAGCGATATTGGCCGCCTGGCGGCCGGAGCAAAGGCCGACATCATCACGGTCGATATTCAGAATATGCGATTTGGTCCCGTGCGCGACCCGATTAAGAGCCTGGTCGAATGCGGTATAGGCGACGATGTGACGACTGTCATCGTTGGCGGAAAGATCTGCATGCAAGACCGCAGCATCGACGGCATAAATATCGATGATCTCCTGAGTACTGGACAGGAGGTCGGCGAACGAACGTGGGCGAACTGGCAGAACTGGGACACGCTTGGCAGAACCGCTGACCAGATGTGCCCGATGTCGTTTCCGGTCGTATGAGTGATGGGCGGATGCCTTCAGGAGAGCGCTCGACAGGAGGTCATGAGGTGACCTTACGGCCACCATCTCGAGACGCGGTAGCGCGGCATGATCGACATGCCGTATCGCACGCTCGATCTGCTGCACCACTTTCTGTGACGGAATGGGAAAAGACTTTCGAAGCGCGCACTCGAAAAGGAATTCCTCGATTCCTCCAGCAAGACACGTCGAGGGCAATCCGACCTGACCTGGACTGAGATCAAACCGCGTTCGAAGCCCAGTGACGAAGTTGTCCGGGTTGCATGGCCGGCAACATAGCCTGGCTCCGCGACGCTGCGCCGTTGCGCGATAATGATTCGCGTGCGCTTCCAATCTCTGGTTATTCAAGTAACTGAAGATCGTGCTCCACGATTCTCGATTTGTGCTGAGCGATTCAGACTCGTGGTTCTGTTCGTTGAATGACGCTTGCGTTCAGATTCGAATGGGCGTCATGCCGCATCCCGAGCGCCGCCGTCCGATCAGCTATGTGAGGTGATTGAGCCAAGCATGACAATGGGGGGCTAGGCGTCGCCAACAGCTGCTGCTCGCTCGGCAAAGGGCGGATTTCGTCACAACCGACATTTACCGATGTGATTACAGAAAATGCAGCGGCGAGAGCGGCGATCGGACACTGGGTTGTGCGAACCAGAATTTTTATGATTCCAATCTGCAATTGCTGAAGCGCTTCGGGCGCAATTGCAGAGAGGCGCGTCGACAGAAGCCGTGTCGAGATCGATCTGCTTTGTCGTGCAAACAGTTGCGCACGGTTCGCTGTGGTCAAGCCGGCACCGAAATTGTCGATCTAAACCAGCAAGGGGAAAGTTCTGTTCGTGTTCGGTGCGGCGTGCTGTCGCTGCCGTCATGGATGACTTGTTGCTATACACGGAGGTGATAAGATGTATTTACAATACATCTTTTAGAATGCCTCAAAATTGAACGGCGACAAGCGTGGGAGTCGTCGATCAGGATGGACAATCGAAGGACTCAGACATGATGAAATCGACGATCGCCGTGATCGGCTTTGCGGTTCTGCTCGCGGTGCCGGGGATACAAGGGGCCGACGCACAAAGCCTGATAACGCTTGATGAAGCTGCGGTCGATGCGCTGCCAGCGAAGACCACACCGGAAAAAATCACGGTGCGGTCGTTCCTGCAGCCCGGCGGCGATGTTGTCGCGGCGCGGGTATCGTTGCCGGCCAATACAGAGATCGCGCCGCATCCGCATCCGGCGGACAAGGTCGCCATTGTCACCGTGGTGTCGGGCGACTTCAAGGTCGGGCTCGGCGACAAGTTCGACGAGGCCGGTCTGAAGACCGTGGCGCCGGGCGGCGTCATCGTGTTCCGCGACAACGATCCGAAGCATTTCGCGCGCACCGGCAACGGGCCGGTCGAATTGCTGCTGGTGGCTGCGCCAAAAGGCTCGGTCGCGTCGATCTGGCAGGTCGGCAAGTAAGAAAGTCAGCAAGCCAGTCAGCCAGTCAGCCAGCCAGCCAGCAAGCCAGCAAGCAAGCAAGCCAGTCAGCCAGCAAAGCCAGCCAGATACAAAACGGCCGCCGACGCCTGTGGTCGCTGTCGGCCGTATGAGGACAACGCGCGCACGGCAGGCCGGCGTCGCGAGGGACACATCGGGGGCGACATGATGACGGCACTGGCGCGTGGCAACGCTGCGACGAAACCATGCTTGCGGTTCACTGGCCGGCGCGAGACGATCTTGTGTTGTGCGACGGCGCTGCTGCTCAGCGGGGTGAGCGGTGCGGCGCTCGCCCAGTCGGCGACGCCAGGATCGAGCATTGTGCTCGACACCATCAACGTGCAGGGCGACAGCGGGCGAGGCGTCGCGCCCGACGGCGCTCCAGTCAATACGATCCGCGAGCGTTTCGATGCGATGCCGGGCGGCGTTGCGCTGGTCAACAGTTCGGAATTTCCCGACACGGCGAACCTGACCGTGTCGCGCGCGCTCAGCAGCGTCCCCGGTGTGGTAGTGCAGGATTTCTTCGGCGGCAACGATCAGCCGCGCATCCAGATCCGCGGCTCGGGCCTGCAGCAGAATCCAGTCGAGCGCGGCGTACTGGTATTGCAGGACGGTCTGCCGATCAATCGCGCCGATGGTTCCTATATCGTCGGCCTTGCCAATCCGCGTCAGGCGCAATCGATCGAGGTCTATCGCGGCTATATGGCCAACCGTCTCGGCGCCACTGTGCTCGGCGGGGCGCTTAACTTCGTGTCGCCGACCGGATCGAGCGCTCCGGGCTCGCAGATCACGGTGTCCGGCGGCAGCTTCGGACAGGGCGGCGTCGCCGCGCAGACCGGCTATCGCGGCGAGAACTACGATGCGCTGCTGCAGATCGATGCGACGCGCCGCGACGGGTTCCGCGTCTACAACCAGTCGCAACGGGTCGGTGTCAACGCCAATGCTGGCGCCCGCATCAACGACTACATCAGCACCCGTATCTTTGCCGGCTATACCGATCTCGGTTTCGATGTGGCGGGGCCTTTGACCAAGGATGGTCTTTATGCAAATCCACGCCAGGTGCATATCGGCCCGACGGTGACGCCATCGGGCGCCATCAATCCCGGTCCGAACGTCGTGCGCGACCGTCCGCGCCGCGAGGCCAGTCAGTTTCTGGTTGGTTCTCGCACCACGGCGACTTACGACGCGCATCTGATCGACGTCGCGCTCGGCTACACTTACACCGACGATATGTTCCGCTTCCCGGTCTCAGCCGGCGTGCGCACGACGCATGGCGGCGACTTCACCGGGCTCGTTCGCTATGCGTACAAACCGAACGTGGCGAGCGCCCTCCCGCTATTCGAGACGACGGCGCAATACACCGTCGGCTCGGCCGATCGCGGCTATTATTTCAATCAGAGCGGCGTCAAAGGCGCGGCGTTTGGCGACAACACGCTCGATGCCACGACGCTGTCGCTCAATGCCGGGTTCAACATTCCGCTCTGGCATGACGTCACCTTGTCGCCAGCCATCTCGTATTCTTATGCCACACGCGACAACAGCGACAACTGGCGGGCGTCGCAGCGGCCGACGATGTCGTACAATCCGGCCAATCCAACGATGCTGCTGCCCAATGGCGCGGTGCCGACCGAAAGCACCAGCTATTCGCGCAGCTATAGCGGCTGGAGCCCGAGTCTCGGCCTGAGCTATCGGCCGACGGCCGATCAGACGCTGTTTGCCGCGGTCAGCCGCAGTTTCGAACCGCCGACCCACGATGATCTGCTCGCCACCATCAACGGCACGCCGAACAGCAGCCCGGGCCGGCCAACGCCGCCGATGCCGACGCTTGCCGCTTCGGCGTTCCGCACCCCGGCGCTCGATGCGCAGACCGCGACCACAGTGGAAGCCGGCTGGCGCGGCCGGCGAGGCGACCTGTCATGGGATGCCGTGGCTTATTATTCGTGGGTGCGCAACGAGCTGCTCAGCCTGCGCGACGTGACCGGCGTCTCGCTCGGCGCCATCAACGCCGACAAGACCGTTCATGCCGGTCTCGAACTGGGCCTCGGCGCCCGGTTGAGCGAACAGTTCACCGGCCGCATCGTTTACACTTTCCAGGACTTTCACTTCGAGGATGATCCGCTGCGCGGCAACAACCGCCTCGCCGGAGCGCCGCGTCATCTGATCCACGCAATGCTGCAATGGCAGCCGAACAGCGACTGGCGCGTGCAGGGCGCGCTGCGCTGGAGCCCGCAACGTACGCCGGTCGACAATATGAACACTTTGTTCGCCGATCCCTACGCCGTGGTCGATCTGCGCGCCGAATATCGGATCAACGAGACGTTCACGGTGTTTGGCGAGATCACCAATCTGTTCGACAAGACCTATGCGTCGTCGACCCTGATCGTCGATCAGGCACGGCCGGATCAGGCGGCGTTCCTGCCGGGCGACGGCCGGGCGTTCTATGCCGGGATCAAGGCGCGGTTCTGAGTGCAGTGTCTCCTCACGTCGCGTGCGGATAGGCCGACAACGGACGATCCTGCGCGCGAGCCTGTGACTGTTTTGCCGCGATCGGGCCGGCAATTATCTGGGGTAACGTTTCCGGTCGAAAATCTGGATTAGCCATTGCCGCCATCATGGTCGTACCCGGCCTCTTTGCGCGACGGGTACGCTATTAAGCGTCACCCGTCGGCGACGCCCGCGAGTCCGGCATTGCCGATGCCGGCCGTCTGGAGCGACCTGAGCCGTTCTGCGTCCCGCGCCGGCGGCAGGCCATACATCCGGCTATATTCCCGCGTGAACTGCGTGGCGCTGGTATAGCCCACACGATATCCCGCCTCGGAGGCGTTAATGCCATCCGCGATGAGCAGCTTGCGCGCTTCCTGTAGCCGCATCTGTTTCTGATATTGCAGCGGGCTCATCTCGGTGACGGATTTGAAATGCTTGTGCAGCGCCGAGCGGCTCATGCCGGCGATGTGCGCGAGTTTTTCAATCTTTACCGGCTGGGTGTAGTGGTTGCGGATCCAGGCTGCTGCCCGGCTAACCTGATGCAGTCGGCTGCCGGCAGTCGCGACCTGCCGCAGGGTGTTAGCGAGCGTTCCGGTTAGCAGGCGATAGTAGATCTCTTTGATCGCCAGAGGGGCGAGGGCTGGAATGTCGCGAGGCGTATCGAGCAAGCGCATCATTCGCGCCGCGGCATCGATAAGCTCCGGCGTCATGGCTCCGATGTTGAGGCCTGATGCCGGAGGTTCATCAGATGTGTCGGCTGGCGGCCCGCTGTCCATCCGCATCTCGGCCAGGACAACCGGATCGAGCGCCAGGCGCAGGCAGAGATAGGGTTGGGAGGTGCTTGCCTGCGTGACGCGGGCCAATACGGGAACGGCAACCGAAGCGATCAGGTAATGTGACGGCGTATAGATGTAAGTGCTGTCGCCCAATGCGACCTGCTTACGCCCTTGCACGACGATGCAAAGCGCCGGGCGCTGGAGCGAGTGAGCTGGATTGGTAGGACGTGAATGCCGAACCAGCGTCAACTCGTCGATGGCCGTCGACTGAAGCCCCTCGGCTGGTGCTTTCGAGGTGACCAGATCCAGGAGATGGGAATTGTTCGTCATCGTGTCCGTTCCACTGCAGCCATCATAGGAACAGATCCGGCTATCTGGAAGCCGCGGCCCGCTCTCCGTGGACGATCAGGCAAGACTCTTGGAATCCACGCCTAACCCTCCATTCCGCGTCTCCGCTACGCATACGCGATGCCTTTGCCGTTCGGCCAACCGGAGTGGGAGTAGCAATCATGACATCCAACGTATCGAAACCGGCTGCTGGCCGCGATCGTAAAATGTGGGGCGCATTTATCGCCGGCGGTTTTGTCGAGAGTCCCGATCTTTCGACTTTCCCGGTTCACGAGCCGACGACGGGGCTTGAACTGGCGCGGGTGACGGCGGGTGACGTGGCTCTCGTGGACCGGGCGGTGAAGGATGCGCGGCGCGCCTTCGAGCAGGACTGGCGCTACCGCTCGCCGAGAGAGCGCGCATATTTGCTGCGACAGGTCGCCGAATCGATCCGGTCGCGGGCAGACGAACTGGAGGAACTCGAAGCGCGCGAGGTCGGAAAGCCGCGACACAGCGTAGCGCGGCACGACGTGGCGTTCGGTCACGCCTGCTTCGATTATTTCGCCGGTCTTGCCGATACGCTGCATGGCGAAATTCTCGATCAGGGGCCGATCGAGGCGCGGATTGTCTACGAGCCCTATGGCGTAGTCGCAGCGATCCTTCCGTTCAACTGGCCGCCGCTCCATTTTGCCAAGAAATGCGCCCCGGCGCTTGCGGCGGGCAACACCGTCGTTATCAAGCCGGGCGAACAGGCCCCGCTGGCCGTGCTCCGGATGGTCGAGATCGCCAACGAGATATTGCCGCCGGGCGTGATCAATGCAGTCTCCGGCCTTGAGGCCGGTCCGGCGCTTGCCGGGCATCCGCAGGTCGAGCGGATCAGCTTCACCGGCGCAACCACGACCGGTCAGCGTGTGCTTAAAACCGCGGCGGAGAATCTCACCTTTGCGACGATGGAGCTTGGCGGCAAGAATGCGCTGCTGATTCTTGAAGACGCCGATCTCGATGTTGCCCTGAATGTCGCGATCGAGGGGATGTTCTACAATCAGGGGGAAGCTTGCACCTCGACCTCGCGGATCCTCGTGCACGCCTCCATTCACGACGAATTTCTTGAGCGCTTCGCGCGCGCGACCGAAAAGCTCGTCGTCGGCGATGTTCTCGATTCCCGTACCGATATTGGCCCGATGGTCGACGCCCGCCAGCGGGACCGCGTGCTCGGATTTATCGATATCGCGCGGCGCGAGGGAGCGCGTATCGTCACTCAGGGACAGTTGCCGGCAGACGAGCGGTTCAAGAATGGCTTCTGGGTGCCTCCGACGGTGCTTGCCGACGTTACCCCGCAGATGACCGTCGCGCAGGAGGAGATTTTCGGGCCCGTCGCCTCCATCATCCGATTCTCTGATATCGATGAGGCAGTCGCGATTGCGAACGGCACCAAATACGGCCTGACGGCGGCGATCTGCACACGGGACATGGGTCTCGCATGGGCGCTCGCTGCCAGGCTCGAGGCGGGCATGATCTTCGTCAACAACTATATGCGGCGTACCTTTCTTGGCTCTCCGTTCGGCGGCATCAAGGGCAGCGGTTTTGGCAGGGAAAATGCTGTCGAAACCTTGTATGAGTTTGTGCGTTCGAAAAATGTCAGGTTTCCCTCCGGTCGTGGAGAAATCCCTGTCTGGCCGCCCAGGAGGTAGACGCAGGCATGTCCTGCGTTGCGGGAAGAGCGGCTTTGTCAAAAACGGGCGCGGCGAAGAGAGGCCATCGTTGTACCGGACGCAGCGAGCCTCGCAATGACGAAGCTCTCTCCTGAAACGTGAAGGCCGTGGGAAATGTGCATGAGAATCAGCGCACGAAAATTGCCTGAAAGGAAAGCTCATCGAGGTTGAAAAGGCAGTAACGACATGAGGCAGTCGATCAATCGAAGCTTGCCGAGAGGCAAATGGCTTGCTCTGTCATCAAGGCAGGCGACGTCATGATCGCCGTCGATTGACCCTCCGAGGATCCTGCGCATGAAGTAGCCCCTGGCGCCGTCGCCAGCGGCTGCGTCATTGCCGTCCGCTGCCAGCGCGATTCTAGGCGAGCTATAGGGCGTCTTTAATTCTCTCAAATTGCAATTTCCATTCGTTATTCCCAATGGTATATATCGCTACAAGCAGGAAACAGCCCCCATTCTCCATATCGCGGCCTACGGAAGATTTGACGTGGTGTTGTCATGAGTGTTCAAGCAGATAGCTTATCGGAGCAGCCTCTGACTGTCGAAGAGGCAGCAAGGGAGATTCTGCTCGCGCTTCCGGTCACCGCAACAGAAACAGTGCCGCTGATCCAGGCTGTCGGCCGTGTTGCGGCTAGCGATGTGAGGGCAAAGCTCAATCATCCGCCGGCGCCCGTCTCGGCCATGGACGGTTATGCGATGCTGTCGCGGGATGCCCGCGAACTTCCTGTACGGATCAGAAAAACCGGTGTTTCGCGGGCCGGCGTTCCATTTCATGGTGTCTTGCGCCCCGGTACCTGTGTGCGGATTTTCACCGGAGGCGTGATCCCGGAAGGCGCCGACCTGATTGCTCTCCAGGAAGACGTCACAGTGCTTGACGATCAGATGGTCGAGATCCGAGATGTGCCAAAGGTCAGCCAATATATCCGCCAAGCCGGCCTCGACGTGAAGACGGAGCAGGTTTGTCTCCGGGCAGGGCAGCGGATTTCGGCGCGCGACATTGGCGTCCTCGCGGTCGCAGGTCACAGCACTGTTGCCATCCGTCGACAGCCGAAAATCGGCATCCTGGCGACGGGTGATGAACTGGTCGCGCCGGGGCAAACGCCTGGCGAGGGGCAGATTGTCAACGCTAACAGCGTTGCGTTATCGGCAGCGGTGCTGAGCTGGGGCGGCGCGCCGGTCGATCTCGGCATTGCGCCGGATCGCATTCAGGCAATCGCGGACATCGTCGATCGACTCGATGGCCTCGACATGCTGGTTACGTCTGGCGGCGTCTCGGTCGGAGACCATGATGTCGTGCAAAAGGGATTGGCGCGCCGTAAGTTCATGCCGGATTTCTGGCGGATTGCGATGCGGCCCGGCAAGCCGCTGATGTTCGGTTACATCGATAGTCTGCCGGTGCTGGGATTGCCGGGTAATCCGGTGTCGGCGCTTGTTTGCGCTTTGCTATTCCTGCGCCCCGCGGTGCGCCGGATGCAAGCTGATCCGGTGCCTTTTCCAAAGTTCGAGCAGGCTGTGCTGCGCATGCCGATGGCGCGCAATGACAGTCGCGAGGATTATGTGCGCGCGGAAATCAGTGTCGGTACGGATGGTTTGCTGACGGCGATGCCGTTTCCGAAGCAGGACAGCGCCATGCTGATGACCCTGGCACGGGCAACCGGACTTATTCGCCGCCCCGCGTTTGCGCCGCCAATCGAGATGGGGAAAACCGTTGAGGTGCTGCGGTTCGATTGCAGCGAGCCTTACTGACGGCGGATATGCGGTCGGCTTGCCTTCCTGCCCTTCCGCATCAGGCGACCGAGCGCTCGCGTTTCGTCCTTTACGGAATCGTGGGCGATGTGCTCGATAGAGCGGTAGATTTCGATGATTTTTTCCCCGACTGGCGTCAGCACGGCGCCGCCGCCATGTTTTCCTCCGGTCGCGGCTGCGACGGCCGGCTCCGTCAGCGAGGAATTGATTTCGTCGACCAAGTTCCAGGCGCGGCGATAGGACATGCCCGTGAGCCGGGCGCTCGCGGAGATCGACCCTGTGCTGCGAATGGCTTCAAGCAGCGCAATCTTTCCCGGACCAATCCGGTCCTCGTTGGGAAGATCCAGGCGAATGCTGAGGCGTGTACCGGTCATGATTGCCGACGGAGGTCATCGAACTGATGCAGAAGGTCTTAGAAGGCGCAGCCAATGACTGCCAAGTCAAGTGACAGGCAGAGAATTTGTCTTTGTCAGGAGAGGACCGAGGCGCGACCCACATGACGATATTTCACGACGACGAACTGCTCGCTATTCTCCGCGACGACTGTCCCTATTCGGACATCACCACCGAGGGATTGGGAATCGGCGATGTTTCCGCATCGCTGCGGATGACCGCGCGACAGGACATGGTCTTGTGTGGTGTGGAGGAGGCGGCGCGCATGTTCGTTCTCGCGGGCGCGTCTGCCAAGGCAGCCATAGCCTCCGGTGCCGAGGTATCGTCCGGGGGACTGATCCTGGAGGCTCGTGGAGCGGGGCGGGCCTTGCATCGCACCTACAAGATGGCGCAAACGCTGATGGAAACTCTATCCGGCATCGCGACGGCGACCCGTGCCATCGTGACAGCCGCTCGCCGTGGAAATCCGCACTGCCGCGTTGCCTGTACCCGCAAGCATATGCCCGGCATGAAGCGCGCAGCAATCTACGCCATCGAGACCGGTGGCGCGGCGCCACATCGCCTTGGTCTGTCGGACTATGTGCTGGTCTTCGACGAACACCGCGTACTGCTGGAGAGCAGTGTCTCCTTGGCGGAGCATCTGTCTAAGCTCAAACACAGCACTCCGGAGCGGCGTCTGACTGCGGAGGCACATACGGTGGAAGATGCGCTGTTGCTGGCGGAAGCCGGCGCAGACGTGTTGCAGGTCGACAAGCTATCGCCCGAGCAGGTCGCAGAGCTTCACGGTAAATTATCGAAGGTCACGTCCGGGATCGTTCTCGCCGCGGCCGGCGGCGTCAATGCATCGAATGCCGAAGCTTATGCCAGATCCGGTGCCGATATTCTCGTGACATCGGCGCCGTATTACGCGCCACCCCGTGATGTCAAAGTGACGTTCGCAAGAGCCTGAGGCGTTATGCAGAGCTCAGCTTCGACCAGGTGCAACGTCACCTCCGTGCCGGAAGATAGCGAGTTTGGCGGATTGCGATAGAGGATGCGCTGGCTCGTGCCATCGATCAGCACCCTTGACCAGCCCTCGGCGTCGGGACCTTCCAGGTGAATGGCCTGCCTGTAAAGGCCGTCAGCATCGCCGCCAAGGCCAAGAGCTTCGGCTGGTGTTCCGTCGCGCACCACTTTGCCTTGCTCCAGCCGGATGACGCGATCCGCCATGCGCAGGATTTCCGGAATATCGTGGCTGACGAGAATAGTCGTGGTGCCGAATTGATGATGGAGGCGCTTGACCTCATTCTGTAGGTCCATGCGCAGTGCGGGATCGAGCGCCGAAAATGGCTCGTCCAGCATCAGTAGCAACGGTTTTCGTGCAAGCGCACGAATGAGGGCCAAGCGCTGCTTTTGCCCTCCGGATAAACGAGCAGGATAAGCGGAAGCGAGTTGTTCGAGCCGTGCCAGTTGAAGCAATTCATCAACATGGTTGCGTATGGCGTTCCTGCCGATAGCGTATTCGATGTGGCCGCGAACCGACATATTGGGGAACAGTGCGTAGTCCTGAAATACGAAGCCGATCTGTCGCTTCCGTGTCGAGCGATGAATGCCGGCGGACGTCTCGATCCAGGTTTCGCCGGCGACCTGCAAATATCCATCCGCCGGGTTGGTCAGGCCGGCGATCATCCTCAGCAGCGTTGACTTGCCGGCGCCGGAAGGACCGGTGATTGCGACAAAGGCGCCTGGCGCGATCTCGCTGGAAATATCGAGCTCGAACGGGCCAGTCGGACCATCGAGCGGAATGCGCATGGAAAAGCGGGTTGGCTCCGGGGCCGGATCACGGGAGAGCGCAGTCGATGCGATTGCCATGGGAGACTTCTTATCGTTATATACAGCCATGCCATACGATCCGGCGCGAAAATTCAAGCACGGTGTTTCATGAGACATGCCCTTTCATTGCGCGGTGCGACGCTTGCCGCAGCGCTGGTCGCATCCGTAGGAGTTGCGTCGGCGGATGAGGCCACGCTGGCTGCCGGCGCGGGCTTTCGTCGCCCGCTCGCTGACGTGGCCACGGCTTATGAGAAAGCCAGCGGTAACAGGATTCTGCAGATCTATGGCCACATGGGGCAGGTGATCGCGCAAGCGCGGGAAAGTAGACAGATCGCGCTGGTGTGCGGCGACCAGTCGGTTCTCAAGGATGCTAAAGGGGTAACCTTTGAGCGTTTCGCTCGGCTCGGTCTTGGCAAGCTGGTTGTCGCTTATCGCAAAGGCGTAACCCTCGCGAAAGCCGAAGATATCACCGCCGAGGGCGTCAAGCGGGTCGGCACGCCGGATCAGGCCAACGCGATTTATGGAAAGGCCGGCCAGCAGTTTATGGAGCGCACCAAGCTGACGGAGAAGATCGCGCCGAAATTGGTGAAGGTCAGCACCGTGCCTCAGGTTACGAGCTATGTGATCAGTGGTGAGGTTGACGCAGGTTTCATCAATGCCACCGATGCGATCGGCGCCGGCACCAATATCGGCGGTTTCGTCGAGGTGAAGCCGCACCTCTACGATCCTGTGGAAGTAAGCTGCGGCGCAGTCGCAGGCAACGCCTCGAAAGCGGCTGACGGTTTCATGTCCTTCCTGGCGACCCCGCAAGCCCGGGAGATCCTGGTGCGCTACGGTCTGTGAGCGGTACGCTCGACCAGATGTTTGCGGCGCTGGCTGACCCGGCGCTGCTCTATCCGGCCTGGTTGACCGTGCGTGTTACCTTGACGACGCTGCTCCTGCACTTCGTGCTGGGCGCATCGCTCGGTTGGGCGCTGGCGCAGCCGCGCTGGCCCGGCCGCACGCTGCTGGACATTATTGTCACGCTCCCGCTGGTGTTTCCACCGCTCGCGCTCGGTTTCCTGATGCTGTTGGTGTTAGGGCGACGAAGTCCGGTCGGCGCGTGGCTGGAAGAGACGTTCGGTTTTTCCTTCGTTTTCTCGATCGAGGGTGTCGTGTTGGCTTCGGTTGTCGCCGGCCTCCCTCTTGTTGTGAAGCCGATCGAAGCGGCGATCGCCGATGCGTCACGCAGCCTGGGGGAGGCGTCGCGGACTCTCGGCCGCAATGAATGGGAGACGTTTATATATGTGATCCTCCCGAATATCCGTGGTGCGGTGATAGCCGGGCTTGTCCTTGGCACGGCGCGGTCGCTCGGAGAAGTCGGCATCACGTTGATGCTCGGCGGAAATATCATTGGCAAGACCAATACGATGTCGCTGGAAATTTATAACGCAGTATTTAACGGAGAATATCCGCGAGCATTGACGCTGTCCGCTCTTCTCGGTGTTGCTTCAGTGATCATCTTTTTCGTGCTGAGAAAAGTGTCTAGGCGCCAGTTTGAGTAATCTATACGGGCACGCCTGCGCCAATGCCTGATGAAAACCCAATCTATATAGTGAGATTCTATTTCTGCTCTTCGGTGTCGACGACCTTTCTCCATGTATGGTCTGGGTTGAACGAGGTCATGCGTGATGCAATCCTATTGGTGTCGGCACCGAGATCCTTTTCCCAGATATCGCCGGTGTGATTGATCAGGAACGTTGCAATACCTGAGTTGCCGTATTCGGCAGGATAGGCGATGAGGGCAAAGCCGCCGATCATCTTGCCGTTGACGATGTAATTGTGCGCGCCGCCGGGACTATTCGGCCCTTGCCGGGTGAGGATCTTGTAACGATACCCGTGGAACGGCTCACCATTGCCGACGAGATATCCCCTCTGGCTTGCCTCCGCAACCGCTTCGCCGATCGGGCTCTGGGGAGCGCCCGCCGTCGCCGGCCAGTAGAGGCCATTCTTCTTGCCTGGTTGGCTCATGATGCGCTGTGCATATGTGGCCAGGCCGTCGGCCTTGGCGGTCATGTCGGCATATTCGTTCTGCGCATCGTAATAGGCGAGGCAGACTTGGATGGCGGCAAGTTCGTCGCGGCCGATACGTCGCGCCAGGATTTCCTCCCGCCCGGCGGCGGTATCGAACTTCCACGTTCCTGCGTTCTGAACAAGTGGAATTGGCAACGGATAGTCGTTCTGTCCAACGACCAGTGTCGCCGATTTGTCACCGTCGAGAGTGATGGCGTGCTTGGCATCATAGGCTGCAACGAAAGCTTTGCGCATCTCATTGTCTTCGACGGCATCGCCGGACGAGACGACGCCCATGCCGCCTGGTCCAAGGACGGCCTTCACAGATTGGCGATCGCCCGAACGTGCAGCGGCGACGAGCGCATCCGCTGCTGCTTCCGGGGTCTTGAAGGATTGCTGCGCGGTCGCTGTAGCGATCGATGCGAAACCAATCGCCGCTACGGCCAGCGCAAGGTAGCCGAGACGATAAAGCTCTCGTGAATTTGTCACAGCTCGAATGATGTTCATGACATCCTCGATTGCTATCTTAGTGTCTGGGTGTCTGGTGGACTTGACCGGCGGCGGGGATGTGTCGACCCGAGCTGATCCAGTCTTGGTATGTCTGGAATTTCAGGAATATCCTGTCATAGCGCACGCGCAGATAGCCATCCGAACCGCGTGTTACGGCATTCGGCTGAACCAACAGCACCTCCTGCGCTATAACGCCGACGTAAGCCTTGCTGCTGCCGATGTAGGAAAAGCGGTAGAAACCCAGACCGTTGTCGAGCGTACCGAGCCGCGCGATGTCGTGCTTCAGTCGGATGTCCGATCGCCGCCCGCCATGGCCGCCGCCACGGAATCCTCCACCACCGCCACCGCGAGCGCCCATGCTGGCTCGGCCACGCGCGCTCTGCGCCATCGCGGTACGCCCGCCGTCCCGGACCCCTGAAAACGCTGAGCCGTGGCCGCCCCTGCCGCGTACGACGTTACCGGGGCGACTCCCTGCTTGCCGTCGCTCGCCTGCGCCTCTTGCGCCGGGGCGATTAGCCGACGAAGGGCGGGCGCGATCACCCCCGCGATTGGCTGCGCGATTGCCGGCATCGCGACGCTGGCCAGCGGCGCTCGCGCCAGGCCGACTGCCTGGATTGAGGACTTGTTCGCCGTTCCGCCCGCGGAAATCCATACGGTTCCCTGCATTGTTGCGGACATCATTGCCGCGGTTGAAGCGGTTGGCGACGTTCTGATTGTTGTAGCGAACACCGTGACGATGATCGGGATTGTGCACCCAGTTATTATTGGCGTTTCTGACGTTGACGTTTCGATTCACGTTGATGTTGTTGTTAGCCCAGTTCATGCCGCCACCCCAGAAACTGTTGTTGGCGGCCCATGCGCCCACGGCAAAGCCCGTGGTAAAGACGAGCCCGGCGGCAAGCGCTGCGCCGGAGTAATAGCCCGCAGGCGGCGGCCAATAGGCCGGTGGATAGTCCGGATATGGCCACGCGCCGTATACTGTCGCGGGATCGTAGTATGGCACATAGATTGTATCGGGCTGGGCCGGCTCGATGACGATGATCTTCTTGCCTTGTTCGGTGTGGGTGCTGACCTTCTGCTCCTTGGTGCTTTGCAACTTGTTCTGCGCTTCCGCCCTGGCGCGCAAACGCTGCACGGCATCCATGACGTCGGGTTGCTGCGCCAGAACCGCGTCGCCGAGTTTCTGCGTCCAGTCAAGTTGACTTTCCATCATATCGAGCACCGATGGCGTTGCGGTCAGCGCTTTCACGCTATCGTCCCAGCCTTGCTTGTCGGCTGCTGACTTCAGTTGCTGTCCATCGAGCGATTTGTTTTTCTTGCGCCAGCGATCCGCCTCGACAACTTCGAGCGGATACGTAGAGGCCATCAACACCTCCGCGAGAAGAGAATCCGAATAGAGTGCTATCGGCGCGACCAGCGCATCGAGTTGCTCAGGCTTGAGCACTTCCTGTTGCGCCGGCGCAGGGGCTGGCTGTGCCTGTGCGTTCGCTTCCCGGGCGAAGGTCAGCAGGGCGCCTGTAAACATCAGGGCAGCAAAAAGCGTCTTCGGATTTGTGAGCATAAGCTTCCCTCCGTAAGGCACGAGCGGGCGCTGCACGCATTCTGCAAATGGAGCCTAATCTGATTGTGTAGTCCCAATCGACTGGACCAAGGTCCATGATGTGACGCGGATCGTGGAGGACGAAGGGGCTAGCCAGCGACCTGCATCCGGACCGGTCAGGTTGCCATGCCGAGATCAGAGGTGCCCGGCTGGTGCAATCACAAGGTGCAGTTCATCCAGTTTTCCGTTCGTCACAAGATGTTCCGGGTGGCGGCGACAGGCGGCCAGCCCTCGAGATTGAGCAGCAGCCAGGGGCGGCCTTGTTGTCGCGATCGCGTTCCTGGGAGGTCCTCCATAGCGCAGCCGAGCACTTTGAATGTGCGGGTCGGACCCTTCAGCCTGCATCGCAGCCGATTTCCATAGGCCGGATGCGATGGGCTCGTACTTCTTGCTCGGCTTTCTGAGCCGGTTGGCGTTCATCCGATTATCTGATGACGAGGTTCCTTTGAGACTCGTCGCGAAAGTAAAGTGATGAAAGCGGGGGAAATCGACTTTCTTGATGGGGGGTGCAGACACGCAAGGTTGCGTTCTTCCTGCCTTCAGCAGGGCTGGACCAAGGTCCAATCGATTGCCGGCAATTTGAGTTGTTAGCCTGATTCGTCCGCTACGCTTACGCAGGGAGATGAATATGGCGAAGAAGCCCTTCAAAGGCGTCATCAAGCTCGACGTTCGCGATTCCAAACCTGACTGGAATCCGTACCTTCCTCCGCGTGCTCCGAAGGGAGCGCCGAACGTCCTGATCATTTTATTCGATGATACAGGGCAGGCTGCGTGGTCACCCTATGGCGGCGCTATCAATATGCCGACATTGCAGAGACTTGCGGATAATGGGCTGATTTATTCGCAGTGGCACACCACGGCACTTTGCTCGCCGACACGTTCCACCTTCTTGACTGGCCGCAACCATCATTTGAACGGGATGTCGTGCATCACCGAGGGAGCACAGGGCTTTCCCGGTTGGAGTGGACGCACGCCGGAAGAATGTATGACGATCGGGCAGGTATTGCAGAACTCCGGCTGGAGCACGTATTGGCTTGGCAAGGAGCACAACGTTCCGGAACAAGACATTTGCTCCGGCGGAACGAAGTCCGAATGGCCGTTGCAGAAAGGTTTCGACCGCTTCTATGGATTCATCGGCGGGGAGACCAACCAATGGTATCCCGACCTGATCGAGGATAATAAATTTATCGATCAGCCTTACGGTCCCGAGGAGGGGTATCACCTGTCTAAAGACCTGGTTGATCAGGCGATGCAGATGATCCGCGACCAGAAGGCAAGCAACCCGTCGAAACCGTGGTTCATGTGGCTTTGTCCCGGTGCCAATCACGCGCCGCATCATGCGCCCAAGGAGTATATCGAAAAATACAAGGGAAAATTCGACAAAGGCTACGAGGCCTATCGCGAATGGGTGTTGCCGCGAATGATCGGAAAGGGCATTTTGCCTAAGGAGACGGTTCTCACTCCGCTGAACCCGGTTCCGGAAGACGTCGCCAATCCCGGCGATGCTGTTCGGCCGTGGGGTTCGCTTGCCGCGGACGAAAAGAAGCTGTTCGCGCGCATGGCGGAAGTCTATGCCGGATTCTCCGAATACACTGATGTTCAGATAGGTCGCCTGATCGACTATCTCGAGAAAAGTGGCCAGCTCGACAATACGATCGTGTTCTATTGCTCAGATAATGGCGCTTCCGGAGAAGGAAGCCCGAACGGATCGGTCAACGAGAACAAGTTCTTCAACAACTATCCGGACGAGTTGTCGGAGAACATGAAGTATCTGGATGTCCTTGGAGGCGTCGAAACCTACAACCATTATCCGACGGGTTGGGCGGTCGCCTTCTCGACACCGTATCAGATGTTCAAGCGCTATTCGGAATATGCCGGCGGCACGTGCTGCCCTCTGGTCGTCTCCTGGCCGAGGGGCATTAAGGCCAAGGGCGAGGTGCGTAACCAGTATCATCACAGCACCGATATCGTGCCGACGATCCTCGACGTCTGCGGGGTGGAGATGCCGAAGACCTATCGTGGCGTTGAACAATGGCCGCTTTCCGGTGTCTCTATGCGCTATTCCTTCGAAGCCAAGCCCGATGCGCCGACGAAGAAGAAGCGCCAGTATTATGCGATGCTCGGTACGCGGGGGATGTGGGAGGGCGGCTGGAAAGCTGCCGCCCTGCATGCGCCGCTTACAGGCAAGGGCCATTTCGACAAGGACGAATGGGAGCTTTACCACACCGATGTGGACCGTTCCGAATCCAGGAACCTGGCCAAGGAGTATCCCGAAAAGCTCAAGGCGCTGATCAAGGCCTGGAACGAGGAAGCGGAGAATAACAAGGTCTTGCCACTGGACGACCGCAGCGCAGCCGAACTGCTCGGCGTCGAACGGCCGAGCGAGGAGGCACCGCGCGAACGCTATATCTACTATCCCGGCACCTCTCCGGTGCCGGAAGGTGTCGCCGCCAATGTCCGTGGCCGGTCGTACAAGATACTTGCTGATGTTGAGATCACCGATGCCAAGTGTGAAGGCGTTATCTTCGCGCATGGTTCTCGTTTCGGTGGTCATGCCCTGTATATCAAGGATATGAAGCTGCACTACGTCTACAACTTCCTCGGCATAAAGCCGGAGCAGAAGTTCGTTTCCGATGTCCTCAGGCCCGGCAAGTACACGTTCGGTATGGAGTTTATTCGTGACAAGGCCGGGTCGCACGGTGAATCGCTCGGCAAGACCACGCTTTACGTCAACGAGAAGATCGTTGCTCAGGGCGATATGAAGACTCAGTTAGGAAAATTCACCCTGTCGGGCGATGGTCTTTGCGTCGGCCGAGATAGCGGTGATGCCGTGAGCGAGGGGTACAAGTCGCCCGGAACGTTCAAGGGCGGCACGATCAAGGGCGTCGCTGTCACCGTCGAGAAGGATCAATATCTCGATCTTGAGAGGCTTGCTGCGGCGGCCTTCGCGGTCGACTGATCTCGCACATGGTGGCCGGCGGCTGTCAGCCGTCGGCCATACCGAGCCGATCGATATCGCAACAAGCCGTGTTGGATTCCGGCGTGTGGTCCGACCGGGGACAGCCAATGAGATCCGAAGCACCATCCGTGACGGCGCGAGCGGTCGCCTGGGCGGCTGTCGTTGCCGTGTGCGCCTTCATCGCGCTCGGGGCGGTTTGGTACGGGTTTTCCGCCGAGGTTCAAGGCCGCATCTGGCGCGATATCGTGGACCGCCCTGGCGGTCCGATGACGTTCCGATTCATTCTGCAGCCTGCGATGGCGCTTCTCGCCGCGTTGCGCGACGGAATCAAGGATGCGAAGCTCGATCGCCCTCCATATTTCTGGACCGTTTTGAGTGACCCCGCCGAGCGTGTGGGGCGCTTGCGTGAGGGATTTCTTTCGACGGCGCGCATCATTCTGCTCGGGCTCGGGATGGATGCGATCTACCAGTACAGGGTCCTTGACACCTTCTATCCAGGCGAGGCTGCGCTGGTAGCGCTCCTGCTTGCCTTCATTCCGTATCTGCTTTTGCGGGGCCCTATCGCGCGGGTCGCGCGGCGCTGGTTGATGCGCAATCGACCTTCGTGAAGCGAGGACAGCGATGGCAAACAATGTTCGAGCAAAGCTGGAGCGGCCGAAGAAACTGCCAGAACAATCTGTCCCGCCGCTTCCTGTCGTCGACGAGTCGAAGTCTGATGTGGCATCGACGACGTATTCACGCTATCGCACCGGACTTTCCGGTCGCCGTACGGGTCTTTCGGAGCACCGAACCCGGCTCTCCGAATATCGGACGGATCTGTCCGGCGAGCGCACCGATATGTCGATGCAGCGGACTGGTTTATCATTCCAGCGTACACGTATGAGTGCCGATCGTACGCTGATGTCTGTGCTGCGTACGTCGCTGTCTCTGATCGGGTTTGGCTTCACCATCTTTCAATTCTTTCAGAAGCTTCGCGACGTCGGCGTCCTCGCGCATGCCGCGGCGCCTCGTAATTTCGGCATTGCGCTGGTTTCTCTTGGGATTCTGATGTTGGTGGTCGGTATCATCTACCACCTTCAATTCATGTACGGGCTGCGCGAGCTCCGAAGCGAGATGGCTTCCGGAGGGCTGATTTACGGCGAAAGCAAATTTCCGCCTTCTCTCACCCTGATTATTGCGGTGGTTCTGTTGCTGATCGGGGTCTTTGCCGTTTCAAGCATGGTCTATCAGGCTGGACCCTTTCGCTGAGAGAGACAAAGCAGGCAGTTCTACAGTCGGTAAAGCGGAAACACGGTGATCTGCGGCAGCCGCTCTCCATTCCCAATGCGCACGGTGCAGACATGGCTGAGGCAGACGGTTTGTTCGAGCGAGCCCCGCCGATGGCGTTGCAGGAGCGTATCGGGCTCGTCACCCCACATAACCTGAATATCGAGCGTCGGGCACTGTTGGTTGCCTTGATCGGCTGGCTGCCGCTTGTGGTGCTTGCAATCCTGCAAAGCATCTGGATTGGCTCAGACGAGTACACCTCGCTGCTTTGGGAGGTTGGCGTACATGCGCGCTACCTCGTTGCGGCGCCGCTGCTCATTGTTGCCGAGAGCTTGTGTGCACCACAACTCAATTTCATCGCAAAACACTTGGCAGGCCGGAGGATTGTAGATGAGCTGGCGAAGCCCCGTCTGCAGGCATCTGTTGCCTTGGTTCGGAAGATGCTTGGTTCTGCGGCTATCGAAGCATTGGTATTGATCCTGGCCTATCTTGTGGCAATCGCGGCCGCGCTATCCCATTCACCCGATCAATTGCCCGTTTGGGCGCGGCCGGCAGGCGGCATGCCGCGCTTCTCGCTGGCAGGGTGGTGGCACACCCTGGTGAGCGTGCCGCTCCTTCTGATGTTGATCCTGGGATGGGTCTGGCGTTTGTTCGCCTGGACATGGCTGTTGTGGCGAGTCTCTCGACTCAAGCTCCATCTTATCGCTTCACACCCTGACCATTGCGCGGGTCTGGCATTTCTCGGCGAATCGGTGCGCGCCTTTACCGTTGTTGCAATGGCCTTCGCGATTATCGTGGCCGGTCGATCGGCGAATATTGTCTTGCAGGGTGGAGGGTTGCCTACTCAACATCTGGTATTCAACGTTGGCCTTCTGATCTCGATAGCGGTGTTGTTCGTTGGGCCGCTGCTCGTTTTCGTTCCGGCTCTTCTGGAAACCTGGCGTCGTGGTGCGCTGGAATACGGCAGGCTCGCCGGGGAAATAGGAGGCATCTTCGAGCGAAAGTGGCTCAATACGGAGAAATCTGGCTCCGAAGTACTCGAGAAGCCTGACTTCTCCGCCGTTGCCGATCTGTACTCTGTCGCGGCGAACGTTCATGCGATGCGCTTTATTCCGGTTGATATCAAAGACCTGATCGCGCTGGCCTGCGCAATGCTTCTGCCCTTCGTACCTGTGGTGCTGCTGACATTTCCGATGGATGTGATCTGGGATCACATCAAGAGCCTGTTGCTATAGCGCGGAGACCTCAAGCGGCAACGCATTTGAGAGGGGAATACCGACGATGCTTGGCACACTCAAGGACTGGCTTGTATTTGCGACCGGCGTCGCGTCGGTAGCGATCGATTTCATTGCTTTGATGATCGTGATTGTCGGCACGGTTGAGGCCGCAATCGGCGGATTGCGTTTGATGTTCAAGAATTCATCTGGCCATCAGAGGCGTGACGTCTGGCTGAACTATGCTCGTTGGCTGGTGGCTGCACTGACATTCCAATTGGCCGCCGATATCATCGAAACGTCGATCGCGCCGACATGGGATGATGTGGGGCGACTGGCGGTGATCGCGATTGTCCGGACGCTGCTCAATTATTTCCTTGAGAAGGATCTTGAAGACATCCGTGATCGGCAACACCAGACTTCATGATTGGAGTGGTTGCCTGCACCGGCATGTCGCGGAACGTCTGTTTGATTTGGTCGGCAGCCGGCGTTGCAAATGTTGCGACAGGGATTCAGCGATGAGATTCAACTCGGCCGCCGCGCGGCGGCCGCCGTCGCCAATGATCGATTGCACCTCGACGCAGCAAGCCTGAAGCCCGTGGACGATTGCGGCCCGCGTGATGCAGTGCTGTGTCACAGCCCTGGGTGAACACCCGGCCGCAGAAAAATCCCTTGGAATATCAGTCGCTTAGTGAGTTTTGGCTGGGGCACCTGGATTCGAACCAGGGAATGGCGGAATCAAAATCCGCTGCCTTACCACTTGGCTATGCCCCAACGGCTGCGGCGGGTTTCCGCAGCGGGCGGAACCTAGCCGCAGGCGGCTGCCGGATCAACGTCGGAAGGCGAGGTTTTCCTCGACTGTCCGACGCAGCGGAGGTGATTAGGCTCTTGGTGTCCGGTTCCCGGTTTTGACGCCGCAACGGTGGCCGTTACAGTGCGGCGATGACCTATCGTGCCCCGATATCCGATATTGCTTTCGCACTCGCCCATTCCGCCGGCTTCGGTGCCGCGCTACGTGATGGGCTCTATGGCGATCTTGGTTTCGACGACGTCACCGCCATCCTGGAGGAAGCGGCGCGCTTTGCCGACGACAAGATCGCCCCGCTCAACCGTACGGCGGATATCACGGGAACTCCGTTCAAGGACGGGACGGTGACGACGCCGCCAGGCTGGAAGGACGCCTATACCGCCTGGGCGGCAGCCGGCTGGAATGGATTGGCGGCGCCGGCGCAATGGGGCGGTCAGGACTTGCCGCAGGCCGTGAACGCCGCCTGCGTCGAGATGTGGAACGCCGCGTCGATGGCCTTCGGCGTCGGTCCGGTGCTGACCATGGCGGCGGTCGACGCGCTCGCCGCTTACGGCAACGAGGACCTCAAGACACGCTATCTCGGCAAGCTGGTCAGCGGCAAATGGATGGGTACCATGGAACTGACCGAGCCACAGGCCGGTTCCGATGTCGGCGCGCTGCGCAGCCGCGCCGAGCGCGCCGCCGATGGGACTTACCGGATCACCGGGCAGAAAATTTTCATCACCTACGGCGAGCACGACCTCACGGATAACATCATCCATTTCGTCCTCGCCCGCTTGCCGGATGCGCCGGCCGGCACCAAGGGTATCTCTCTGTTTCTGGTACCCAAGTTTCTGCCCGGGACGGAGCCTGCGCCAGGCAAGCGCAACGATCTGCGGGCGCATTCGGTCGAACACAAAATGGGCATTCACGGCTCGCCGACCTGCACGATGATCTATGGCGACCACGGCGGCGCCGTCGGTTTCCTGGTCGGCGAAGAGCATAAGGGCATGCAGGCGATGTTCACGATGATGAACCGCGCCCGTCTCGCCGTCGGCCTGCAGGGCGTTGCCATTGCCGAGCGCGCAACGCAGCAGGCTTACGCCTATGCGAAGGAGCGCAAGCAGGGGTCGAGTGTCATTTTTAATTATCCCGACGTGCGCCGTATGCTGTTGACGATGCGCGCGCTCACCGCCGCTGCGCGCCGCCTCTGCTACGCGACGGCGGTGGCGATCGATCGCTCCCATCGCGGGCGCAGTGACGACGAGCGTCGGCGCGCCAACGACCGCGCCTCGCTGCTGACACCGATGGCCAAGGCTTTCTCCACCGATATCGGCATTGCGGTCGCCTCGCTCGATGTGCAGGTGCATGGCGGTATGGGCTTCATCGAGGAAACCGGCGCGGCCCAGCATTACCGCGACGCGCGCATCGCCGCGATCTACGAGGGCACCAACGGCATCCAGGCGATCGACCTTCTGACACGCAAGCTGCCGCTTGCCGGCGGCGAAGCTGTGAAAAGCTATCTCGTAGAACTGCGCGACATCGTGACCGCGGTCGATGCGGCAAACGACCCGGCTCTCGGTGCGACCGGCGCCTGCCTTGCGCAGGCTCTCGGCAGCGTCGAGCGTGCTGTCGGCTGGCTGGCCGCCCAGACAGACAAGGACATGGCCCTGGCGGGCGCGACGCCGTTCCTGCGATTGTTCGCAGGAACCGCCGGCGGCTGCATGCTGGCGCAGGATGCTCTCGTTGCGGCCCGCGGCGATGGCGGGGCAATGATGGATGCCGCCGGCCGCGTGGCGCTCGCCCGGTTCTATGCCGAAAATATCGCGGTTGAGGCCGGGGGGCTGGAGCGTATCGTCATCGACGGCGCCTCCAGCGTGACCGAGGCGGACGCGGCACTCGCCTGAGCGGCGGCATCCGCGTCGCGCTGCGGTCATGATCGGGAACCACTGTAGCGTCACCGCATTCTAGGGATGCGGCAGCGGGGTTACACAGGAGGCGGAAATGGGTTTGCTCGACATCCTCAACGGCATGCAGAATGGTCCGCGCGGCGAGAAGGAACCGGGCTCCGGCGGCATGTCGCCGATCACCATGGCGCTGCTGGGTCTGCTTGCCTACAAGGCGGTGAAGCATCTGAGCGGCCAGAGCGCGACGCAGACAGCCTCGCCCGGCTCGCCAGCCAACCCGCAGGGTCAGCTTAACCGAGGGCAACCTGACCAGGCACAACCTGACAGTGGCGGCTTGCTTGGCGGCCTCGGCGACCTGCTTCGCGGCGCCGGTTCGACGCCCGCCGGGCAAACGGCCGGTGGCGGCCTCGGCGGCCTGGGCGGCCTGGGCGGCCTGTTGCAGGGCGGCGCGGGTGGAGCTCTGGGTGGGGGGCTTGGCGGTCTGCTTGCCGGTGGTGCAGCCGGCAGCGTACTCACCGCCGGGCTCAACGATCTGCTGCGTCAGTTCGAGCAGAGCGGCCATGGCGAGGCGACGCGCTCCTGGGTCGGCACCGGCGAGAACCGGCAGATATCGCCGGCGGATATCGAGCATACGCTCGGCACGGAGACCGTGAATTCGCTTGCCGAGCAAGCGGGGCTGTCGAAGATCGATCTGCTCGATGGACTCAGCCGCCAGCTTCCGACGATGGTCGATCAAATGACGCCGCATGGCCGGCTGCCAACTGAAGAAGAAGCTACGCGCCTGTGGTAGCAGTGCGCGTTCCGTTCAAACCATAACTGTCGTTCTGCCGAGGAAAGTCATGACGGGGATTCTCTGGATCGTTCTTGTCGGTTTTATCGCCGGCATCATCGCGCGCATGCTGTCGCCGGGGCCGAACAATCCATCCGGGTTCATCCTGACGACGGTGCTCGGCATCGCCGGTGCGTTTCTTTCCACCTGGATCGGTCAGGCGATCGGCTGGTACCGGCCGGACCAGGGGGCAGGCTTCATCGCCGCGACAATCGGTGCGGTGATCGTGCTGTTCATCTGGAACCGGCTGGTCGTCGCCCGTCGGATCCCGGATACGGGGACGCGGCAATAATGCCGGTATCTTTCACCGTTTCATTCAAACGGTGAGAGAATCCGGTTTTTCGATTTGTCGCGTTTTCTTCAACCGACCAGCAGGCCGCGGATGACCACTGCCTGGTTATGCTCTTCGTCGCGAGCGCCATAGACCAGCGTCAGCTTGCCGTGCCGCGCCAGCGTGCGCAGTTCGTCGAGTTCGCCGGTATGGCGGCGCAATTCGGCGGTGTAGCGGCGCTTGAATTCAGTCCAGCGCTCCGGATCGTGTCCGAACCACTTCCGCAACTCGGTGCTCGGCGCAATGTCCTTGACCCATTGATCGATCGCCGCCGCATCCTTCTTTACGCCGCGCGGCCACAGCCGGTCGACCAGGACGCGGGTGCCGTCCGCCGATGCGGGCGGATCATAGGCGCGTTTGAGCTTGATGTTCTTGTCCGGGACCTTGCCTGGCGTTTTGGCCGGAGCCTTGCTGTTCATTGCGAATTCTCCCGACAGGGACGCGGGTTCGCGGCAGCCGCTTCGAATCAGGATGGTGCGGAGCCGGCACTCCTGCGCGCCTATAATGTCGAACGTTACTGCTGTCGCGAATGACGGTCAAAGGTAGCGCTCCTTTCAGATTGCGTCGCATGGCGGCACGCCGCCCCGAACTGCATTGCCGGCGCGGCGATAACGGCCTAACCTCGCCGCTCTCGCATGGTGTTGCTGCAAAGGTGGTCGGAATGGACAGCGGAGCGAATCGACGCTGGGACGAGCGCTATGCGCGCGAGGATTATCTCTTTGGCGAAGAGCCAAACGCCTTTCTGGGCAGTTGTCGGGACGTGGTTCGGCAGCACCGTCGGGCACTCGCCATCGCCGACGGCGAAGGCCGCAATGGCGTCTGGCTGGCCGAGCAGGGCCTCGACGTGACCTCTTTCGATGCGTCGCCAGTGGCTGTCGACAAGGCGCGCAAGCTGGCGGCAAAGCGCGGCGTCACTATGCACGCTCGCGTGAGCGATGCCGTGGGCTTCGACTGGTCGGCGGAGCGTTTCGATCTCGTCGTCGCCATCTTCATCCAGTTCGCGACGCCACCGCTGCGCAAGCTGATCTTTACCGGCATTCGCGATGTGCTGGAGCCGGGCGGACGGCTGATCCTCGAAGGCTATCGCCCCGAGCAGATCGCTTACGGCACCGGCGGCCCTTCGCAGCCGGAGCATCTCTATGATCGCGACATGCTGACGATGGCTTTTGCGGATTTCGACATCGAGCATTTGGAGGAACGCGACGTGGTGATCGAGGAGGGCAGCGGCCATCGCGGCATGTCGGCGGTGATCGACCTGATTGCACGCAAGCCGGCGAAGGCATGAGACGACCGGCACGGAGATTGCCATAACGCAGCTCCTGTATCGGTGACGGACCGATCGACGGGCTGCGGTCAGAGCGTTTGTTCGCGAGACTTTTCTGCTTCTTCGCGGTTCCACCAGCCGCCGCCCAGCGCCTGAAACAGCGCGACCGTATTCGCCAGCCGCGAGGCCTGTGCGTCGACGCGTGCCAGCGATGTCTGCAGATAGGCTTCCTGCGCGGTAAGCAGCAGCGGTACGCTGACCTGACCCTCGTCGACTTGCCGGCGGATCAGGGCGATGCTCTGCGATGCGGAGCGTTCGGCCGCCGTCGCCGCGGCGATTGCGCGTTCATCCGCCTGCAATGCGCGCAGTACGTCGGCGACATTCTGAAATGCGGCGAGTACGGTGCTGCGATATTGCGCGAGGGCGCGATTGGTTTCTTCCTCCGCTGCGCGTTGCTTGTTGGCGAGCGTCCCGGCATCGAAGATCGATTGCGCGACGCCCCCAGCCAGCGTCCACAGCCCCGATGCCGGCGACGCCAATTGCGAGAACGTATCGGCAGCGCGCCCGGCATTGCCGGTCAGCGTGATCTGCGGCAGGCGATTGGCGATGGCGACGCCGATCAGCGCATTGGCGGAGTGCAGCTCGGCCTCCGCGGCACGGATGTCGGGGCGCTGCCGGACGAGGTCGGCCGGCAGGCTCAGCGGCAGCCGCCGAGGCATGTGCAGGCTGCCGAGTTCAAAGGCGGCGCCAGGATCGTCGCTCGGTGGCCGACCGGTCAGGAAGGAGAGGAGGTGGCGCTGCTGCGCCAGATGTTTTTCCAGCGGCGGCAGCAGCAGCCGCGTCTGCGCCGCCGCGGTTTCCTGTGCCAGGACGTCGGTGAGCGCGATCTGGCCCTGATCCTGCTGGCGTCGCAGCAGCCGCAACACTTCGTTTTGCAAGCCGAGGATGCGCCGTGTCGCGGCGATCTGTCCGCGCAGTCGCGCTTCCTCGACGGCTGCCAGTGCGATGTTCGAGACGAGCGTGAGATAGACGCCCTCGCGGCGGAAGGCTTGCAGCTCGGTCTGCGCATCCGCCGACTCGACAGCGCGTCGTGTACCGCCCCAGATATCCGCGACATAGGTTATCGTCACCTGCCCGGTATGCAGGTTGAAAATGTTGGCGCCGGATTCGAGTGGCGACGACAGTTCCGTCGGAACCTTCTGCCGCGTTGCGTCGAAATTTCCAGAAATGCTCGGAAACAGCGCGCCGCGTTGCGCCATGGCGTTGGCTTGGGCTACCCGGAGCGCCGCCTCCGCCGCCGCGAGATCGGCGTTGCGGACCAGTCCCTGCTCGACCAGCCGATTCAGCGCCGGCGAGCGGAACAGGCTCCACCATTGCGTCGGGACCGCGGCGTTGCGTGATAGCGCTTGTCCAGCCGCGCGGCTGCCTTGCGAGTCGGGAAGATATCGTTCGGCAGCGGGGAGGGGCGGTGGCTGGAAATCAGGCCCCACTGCGCAGCCCGCCAGCAGCATGCCGACCGCCAGCGCCAGCGCGGGCCGACCGGCGCGCCGCAGCGGAACAGTGCAATCGCAATTGGGCGGCGGTTCGGCAGGCATCCTACAAGACATATCAAATCTCAAATCCGCTCGTCGATCATGCAATGCGCTGCGTGTATCCCGGGCTCATTCGGCAGGCTGCGGCGCGGAGCCGCCGTCCTGCGCCGGTGTCCGGTGTGTTGAAGCCTGCCGTCCTGAAAGCAGCGCGGCGAGTGCCGGCAAGCCGATCAGGATGACGATCGGCGCGAGCGTCATGCCGCCGGTCACCACGACGGCAAGCGGCTTTTGCACCTGCGATCCGATCCCGGTCGAGATTGCGGCGGGCAGCAGCCCGACGCCGGCGATGACACAGGTCATCAGCACCGGCCGCATCTGGATATCGCAGGCACGCACGATTGCTTCGGTCGGCGTCAGGCCCGATGCGAGACAGTGATTGTACTGCGTCAGGATCAGGATTCCGTTCATCACGGAAATACCGAACAGCGCGACGAAACCGATGGCCGCCGATACGCTGAACGGAATCTGCATGATGAACAGAGCGAGGATGCCACCGATGGTCGCCATCGGGATGACGCTCATCGCCAGAAGCGTATCGCGCAGCGAGGAGAAATTGATCCACAGGAGCAGCGCGATCAGCGCCAGGCTGAGCGGCACGACAACCTGCAGCCGTTCGATTGCTTCCTGCAGGTTTCGGAATTCGCCCACCCATTCGAGGCGGGTGCCCGGTGGCAGCGTCACGCGCTCGGCAATGCGCTGTTTCGCCTCCGCGATGGCACCGCCGAGATCGCGGTCGCGGACGCTGAACTTGATCGGCAGATAGCGCTGTTGTTGCTCCCTATAGATATAGGACGGCCCGGTGATCAGCCGGATGTCGGCGACCTCGCTAAGCGGAATCTGGGTGATGCCTTTGGCACCCTGCGCGCCGATGGTGAGCTTGCTGATCGCCTCGGTATTCTGGCGGTGCTCCGGCGCCAACCGTACGACGATGGGAAAATGCCGGTCGCTTCCCGGCTCGTAGACGTCGCCTGCGGTTTCGCCGCCGATGGCGACGTGGATCGTCGCATTGATGTCGCCGGGCGACAGCCCGTAGCGTGCCGCGCGGGCGCGGTCGACATCGATCTGGATCGTCGGCTGGCCGAGCGAGGTAAACACGCCGATGTCGGTGATGCCGGGCACCGTGCCTAACACCGCCTTGATGTCCTCGGCGGTATCCGTCAGCGTCTGCAGATCGTTGCCGAAAACCTTGATCGAGTTCTCACCCTTCACGCCGGATACCTGCTCGGCGACATTGTCCTGCAGATACTGCGAGAAATTGAACTCGATGCCGGGAAAAGCGCGTTCCAGCCGAGCCTGGATTTCGTCCGTCAGCTTGTCCTTGGTCATGCCGGGACGCCAGCGGTCTGTGGGCTTGAGCGGCGTGAAGAACTCGACGTTGAAAAAGCCGGCGGCGTCGGTGCCGTCGTCGGGGCGACCGTGCTGGGTGACGACGGTTTCGACTTCCGGAAAGCTCCGGATCAGTCTGCGCATGCCATTGGCGTAGCCGTTTCCTTCTTCGAGCGAGATCGTCGCCGGCATCGTGGCGCGGATCCACAGATTGCCTTCCTCGAGTTTGGGCAGAAACTCCAGGCCGAGGAACCGGCCGGCGAGTCCGGCGAGCAGGAACAGCGCTACCATCGCGCCGACCGTGAGGTGCTTTTTGGCGACGGCGAAGCGCAATGTCGGTCGGTAGATACGATGCAGCATGCGCACCAGCCAGGTCTCGGTTTCGCGGACATGGTCGGGGAGCAGGATGGCGCTGAGCGCTGGCGTAATGGTGAAAGTCGCGATCAACCCGCCGGCGATCGCATAAGCATAGGTCTTCGCCATCGGCCCGAAAATATGCCCTTCCACGCCACTCATCGTAAACAGCGGGATGAAGCCCGCGATGATGATGCCGGTCGCGAACAGAATCGGGCGATTGACGCTGGCGCAGGCGGTGTAGATGGCGAGCAGCTTGCCGCTTAGCCCGGTAGCCTCGTCCTCCTCGGACAGCTTGGTGCTGTCGGCATGCCCAAGCTGCCAGAATATCCGCTCGATCATGATGACCGTTGCGTCGACGATGAGGCCGAAATCGATGGCGCCGACCGACAGGAGATTGGCGGATTCCCCGCGCAGAACCATGATGCCGATGGCGAAGAACAGCGCGAAGGGGATGGTTGCGCCGACGATCAGCGCGCTGCGGAGATTTCCCAGGAACAGCCATTGCAGGATGAAGATCAGGATGATCCCGACCGCCATATTGTGCAGGACCGTATGCGTCGTGATGTTGATCAGGTCCTGCCGGTCGTAGATGCGCTCGATCCGCACGCCGGGCGGCAGGATGCCGGAGGTGTTGATGCGCTCGACCTCCGCCTGCACCCGCTCGATAGTCGGCGTGCTCTGCTGCCCGCGGCGCATCAGTACGATGCCCTGCACGATATCGTCGTCGTTGTCCTGCCCGGCGATGCCGAGGCGGGGCTGATGCCCGACGATGACCGTCGCGACGTCGCGCACCAGGACCGGGTTGCCGCCGACCTGGCTCAGCATCGTGTTGTTGATGTCGTCGATGGAACGGATCAGGCCGACGCCGCGCACCACCGCCGACTGCGTCCCGAGATTGACCATATTGCCGCCGACATTGATATTGCTGCCCTTCAGCGACTGCAGGAGCTGCGGCAGCGTCAGGCCGTAGGCGACGAGCTTGTTAAGGTCGACCTGCAATTCAAAGGTCTTGGTCTTGCCGCCCCAGCCGACGACATCGACGATGCCGGGGACGGCGCGAAACCGCCGCTGCAGCACCCAGTCCTGCAACGTCCGCAGATCGAGGACGCTGTAGCCCGGTGGACCGACCAGCCGGTAGCGATAGATCTCGCCGATGGGGCTGACCGGGCTGATTTCCGGCTGTGCGCCGTCCGGCAGTCCCGAGAGTTGCGACAGCCGGTTCAGGACCTGCTGCAGCGCCTCGTCATAAGTGTAGGCGTAGGTGAACTGCAGCTTGACGTCCGACAGGCCATAAAGCGAAAGCGTCCGCATCACCCGCAGGTTCGGAACGCCGGAGAGCTGCGTCTCGATCGGGATGGTGATGTAGCGCTCGATCTCCTCGGCCGAGAGTCCTGAGCTCTGCGTGATGACGTTCACCATCGGTGGGACGGGATCGGGGTAGGCCTCGATGTTCAGGGCGCGGAACAATGCCACCCCGCCGACCAGCATCATCACGAACAGCGCCAGCATCAGCACGCGCTGTCTCAGGGCGAAGGCGATAACGGATGTGATCATTGCAAGAGTGCCCGAGGGCCATCAGCTTCGATTGGCGACCGTCATGCGGTCGATGAACAGGCTGCCCCGTGTGATAACCTTTTCGCCGGCGTGTAATCCGTCGAGTACCTGGATCAGCCGACCATCGGAAAGGCCGAGCTTGATCTGTCGCAGTTCGAGGGAGCGGTCGTCGCGCACGACCCAGACACGCGCGCTGCTGCCTTCATAGATCACCGATTCGATCGGCACGCCTGGCATCGGCCGACCTTCGTCGAAGGTGATCATGACGCTGGCGAACATTTCGGGCCGCAGCAGCCCATCGGCATTGTCGACGGTGGCGCGAACGAGAAGCCGGCGGCTGTCCGCCTCGATCGCCGGCGCGATATAGTTGACCGTCGCCGTGAAAACGCGATCGGGATAGGTCAACACCTTGAAGGCCACATGATTGCCGAGGCGGACCTTTGCCGCATCGGACTCGCGGACATAGGCGGCGAGCCAGACCTTCGATGTGTCGCCGATCGAAAATACCGGATCGCTGTCGCTGGCCCCGGCATTGACGTATTGCCCGGGGCCGACCTTGCGCTGCAGAACCACGCCGGCGAGCGGCGCGTAAACGGGTGCGTCGGGCGTCAGCACGCCGGTCTGCTCGAATGCGTCGATTTCCCCGTCGGTCTTGCCGACCAGCCGCAGCCGGTTGCGTGCGGCCTGCAGTGCGACGACGGCGGAGCGCAAGTCGTTTTCCGCCGCGGTCAGGTTGGCTTGCGCTTCCTGCAGTTCCTTGAGCGGGGCGGCCTTGTCCCTGACCAGCGAGGTCATCCGTCGTTCGACGACCTGCGCCAGGCCGACCTGAGAGGCTGCCTTGTTGCGTGCCGTCAACGCGCTGACGAAATCCTTCTGCGCCTCGACGGAATCGGCGGCCTCAATCACGAACAGAACCTGCCCCTGTTGAACCCGGTCTCCCGGCGCGACCAGCAGTGTTTTCACACGGCCCGCATAGGGCGGATAGATGCGGGTGGAGCGGTCTTCGTCGATCGAAATCTTTCCCTCGGTCCGGAATTCGGAACGGAAGAGATGCGGCTCAACCGTCTGTACGGCGACGGTGGCCCATTGCGCTTCACCGAGGCGGAACCGCCCGTCCTGAATCTGAGCGGCCGCTTTCAGGGCTGGATCGGCGGCGGCGCGCCCGCGCTCGGCCTTGAACATGATGACGGCGCTGCTCGCGCCAGCCACGGCGGCGGCAACGACCAGCGACTTCAGTGCCACGGAGGCGCGGCGTGATCGGCGCGGATTGTCCGACTTGGTGATTACCGAAGCTGCATCCCCGGCGGATTGCGTGTCCTGCCTGAGCACTGTGCCTTGCCCCGACATTTGATCGGGCTGGATATCCTGCAGTCGCTTCATCGCACAGCTGCCTCTTGCCTCGCCCCGAGCGGCCGGCCGGTCCGGCCCTTGCGCTCGCGCAGTAACCTCGTGAATTTTCTTGTTTTATTGCTCGCTTCGTGGTCCGGCCGGGATTCCTCCAGCCTCACACGATGGCAGAGAAAAGTCTGAAGTCTGCTATAGGCGAAGCCAATTACGACAGCCTTACAAGTCGTGTTCCGGCGCTGTGTGTTTTCTTACGGGGAGATTACAAGGGGTGCCTGCGAGCGGATGACACGAGGCCGGAAACAGCCTCGCCCGCACTGTTGTTCGCGGTGCTGTTGCACGCCGCGTCTTTGAGCTACTGCGATATGGACGAAAGCATGAGGCAGCGGGAATCAGAGGCACCGATGCGATGAGACTTCTGATCGTCGAGGATAACGAGGAACTGGCACAGCTTCTCGCGAAGGGGCTGGAGAGCGCCGGTTATGCCGTCGATCTGCTGGCGACCGTCGCGGATGCGCGCAGCGCGCTGGAAACGACGCGCTACGCGGCAATGATCCTTGATCTCGGCCTGCCTGATGGGGACGGATTATCGGTCGTGCGCGAGCTGCGCTTGCGCAAGGATCCGATCCCGGTCCTGGTGCTGACCGCGCGCGGCGGCGTCAACGATCGCGTGAGCGGACTGCGGACCGGCGCCGACGACTATCTGGTCAAACCATTTGCGTTCGACGAATTGCTTGCACGCCTCGAGGCGCTGCTCAGACGCCCGGGGCAGTTGCTCGGCAGTTCGCTGAGGTTCGCCAACGTCGTATTCGATACGGAAGCGCGGCAGGCCTTCGTCGACATGAAGCCGCAGTCGCTGTCAGCACGCGAGATCGCCGTGCTGGAGTTGCTGATGCGCCGCAAGGGCAGCGTCGTTTCGAAGAAGCTTATCGAAGACCAGATTTTCGGGTTGGCCGGCGAGGTCGCATCGAACGCCGTCGAGGTTTACGTCCATCGCCTCCGGCGGCAACTTGCCGATATCGGCGCGAAGGTGAAGATCAGCACCATCCGTGGTGTCGGCTATGTCATGACCGAGGAGCCGTGACATGTGGCCGCTCAAGTCGATCATGTCGCGGATCGTGTTCATGCACATCGCGGCTGTCATTGCTGCTGCTGTCCTGCTCCGGTTCGTTCTTTACTGGTCGCTGGAATCCGATGTCGGGAAATTGCAGCAGAGCGCCATGCGGGCGCAGGCGGATATTTTTGCCCGTCATTTGACGAAACTGTCGGACGGGACATGGTCGCTCGATCTGCCGCCGGGCATTCGCGACCAGTATTCCGAGGCGTACGGCCGCTATGAGTATGCAATCCTCGACGCCCAGGGCGCGACGATCTTTTCATCGCATCGTGCGCACAGGCCGCTCTATTCCGTCGATCGGGAAGTCCGGGAGATTTCCTATTTCAAGGCGCCGACGCCGGGCGGCGGGCTGACCATCTCCGGCGCGAGCCTGCCAATGGAGTTCGACGGAAAACCCATCTGGATCCAGGTGGCGGAAGATGTTTCGCATCGCGACGTGCTCGTCGATGACGTGGCGACGAACTTCTTCCACCAGGTGGCCTGGGTCATCGTTCCGGTTCTGCTTTTGCTGCTGTTGGCCGATATCGTCATCTTCCGTCTGGCAGTGAGGCCGTTGCATCGGGCATCTGATCTCGCCAGCCATATCAGTCCGACGCGAATCGACGTCCGGTTACCGGTCGCCGATATTCCGCGGGAGATTCTGCCGCTTGTCACTGCCGTCAATCAGGCGCTCGATCGGCTCGAGCGCGGATTTCGGGCGCAGCGCGAATTCGCCGCCGATGCCGCGCACGAACTGCGCACGCCGCTTGCCATTCTCCGGACGCGGATTGAAACTTTGCCGGAAAGCGATACGGCGCGCGTCCTGCGCCGCGATATCGAGAGCATGAGCCGTGTCGTCAGCCAGCTTCTCGACGCGGCGGAGCTTGAAACCATCGTTATCGACGGCAACGAACGGGCCGACCTGCATGATGTATGTGTCGAGGTGGTCGAGCTCATCGCACCGCTGGCGCTCAAGCAGGGCAAGACGATCGAGCTGAACGGCACTGATCGGCCGGTTCTGATCCGGGGCAACAGCGAGATGCTGCTGCGTGCGATCCGCAACCTTGCGGAGAACGCGCTCAATCATACGCCGGAGCGCTCGATGATCGAGGTTGTGGTCAGCGCCGGGGGCGTGGTGACCGTCCTGGATCAGGGTGAAGGGATCGATCCCGAGGATCGAGAACTGATCTTCCGGCGCTTCTGGCGGCGAAACCGGCGTGGATCCGGCGGCGCCGGTCTCGGACTCTCCATCGCCAAGCGCATCGTGGAGGTGCATGGCGGAACGATCAGCATCGAGAACAGGCCGGAGGGAGGGGCGAAATTCTCGATGGCCTTTCCGCTTGCGGATCCGGCCGCTAGTCCGTCCTGAGACCGTTTGGTTTTCGACGCAGCGCTGCCACCATGCATGGATATCAGGCAGACTGCGGCAGCGGGATGGTCACTGTGGCGCACAGGCCACCCAGTTCCGATCGATCGAGGTCAAGACGCCCGCGATAGCCTTCGGCGATATCCTGGGTGATGGCGAGACCAAAGCCGGTGCCGGGCTGTGTCTCGTCCCATCGCTGCCCGCGCACGATATGTGGCACGAGGTCTGCCGGCAGGCCGGGGCCGTCGTCTTCGATAGCGATGCGCAGCACGCCGCTGCTGCCAGTCGCCGTCAGACGAGTCCGGCTTTTCGCCCATTTGCGCGCATTATCGAGAAGGTTGCCAAGCATTTCGGTGAGGTCGCCTTCCTCGCCCGGGAAGCGGGTGCCGGCGGCGGCATTGCACTCCCAGTGCAGACCCGGTCGGTCGCGATTGTCCGGCAGGCGTTCGAGCGCGCGCACCACTTTCTGCGCCACGGGCGCGACCGCGATGCTCTTGCGGATCAGCGTTGCGGCGATGCCGGCGCGGGCGCGCGCGAGCACCCGGTCGACCTGCCGTTGCATCAGCAGTACCTGCTCTTTGATCGGGTCCGACAGATCGCCGCGGCCATCGCCGGCGGCTTGCCGCGCAACGGCGCCGAGTACGGCGAGCGGCGTCTTCAGCGCATGGGCGAGGTCGCCCGCCTGCGTTCTGGCGCGCTCCACCGCCGCATCCTGGAAGGCGATGAGCCGGTTGAGGTCGTCGACCACCGGCTGCACTTCGTCGGGAAACGTCCCGGCGAGCGAACGGCTGGTGCCGGTGTGGATCGTGTGTAACCCGCGACGGAGCTCGTCGAATGGTCGCAGCGCCAGCCGGATGAAAACCGACATGGCGATCGCCAGAATGAGACCGAGGGCGGCCAGTGAAGGGATCAGGAGCCGCAGCAGCGATCGTTCCGATACGGCGAGATCGCTGCGGTCGAGCGCCGCCACGATCTGCAATGCCGTGTCGCCTGCCGGCGAGGATACGGAGATATCCTGAACGACGGAGAGCAGGCGTGAGCGGTTGGGGCCATCGAGATCGGTTACCCAGCGCTTGCCGTCCGGGTGGTCTTCCGGCACGGCGAGATCAACGTCCCACAGCGAGCGTGAGCGGCTGCGCTTCCCCTCCATCGTGCTGACCTGCCAGTAGAGTCCGCCATATGGGGTATCGAAACGCGGGTCAGGCAGCGGCGTATCGAGAGCCGGCGTTCCGTCCGGGTCGAGGCGGACCTGCGCGGCAATGGCTCTGACGATCTGGGTCAGTTCGGCGGCGGCGCGCCGTTCGATCTCCTGATTGAAGATCGCCGTCAGGCCGAATGCGGCCAGCGACAGCGCCAGGGCGATCAGGATCGTCGCGGCGAGACTGAGACGAAACAGCAGCGAGCGGATCTTCATGCCGGATCGTTCGGGATGCAATAGCCGTGGCCGCGCCGGGTCTCGATCAGCGGCAGGCCGATCTTCTTGCGCAAGCGCGCGACCAGCGCTTCGACCGCATTGATATCGCGGTCGCTGTCGCCGCCGTGGATATGTTCGAGCAGTTCTCCTTGGGACATCGTGCGTCCGCGATGCAGCAGCAGATAGGATAGCAGCCGATACTCCATGATCGACAATGCCAGCGCCTTGCCGTCGACTGTTGCGGCGCGTGCGCGTGTGTCGAGCTCCAGCCGCCCCGCCTTGATCAGCGATGACGCCTGGCCGGCCGCGCGCCGGGTGATCGCCCGCAGCCGCGCCAGCAGTTCTTCCATCTGGAACGGCTTGGTCAGATAGTCGTCGGCACCGGCGTCGATGCCTTCGACCTTCTCACGCCAGCCGTCGCGGGCGGTGAGGATGAGCACTGGCGTCGCCACACCGGCGCTGCGCAGCCGCTTGAGGACCGACAGGCCATCCAGTCGCGGCAGGCCGAGATCGAGGACGATGGCGTCATAGTCTTCGGTATCACCCTTGAACCAGGCGTCGTCGCCGTCGCAGGCCGTATCGACGGCGTAGTTCGCCTCTTCCAGGCCGGAGCGGATGTCGGCGGCGATCCGCGGTTCGTCTTCAACCACCAGAACACGCATGCCGAACCCCGCCTGACTTATTTGATCTTGATGACGTCGAGGGTCTGCGCATTGATCTCGATCTCGCGACGCTGGCCTGAGCGGGTCAGTATCTTGATTTCGTAGACCCAGACTCCTTTTTCACGTTCCAGCTCGATCTTGACAACCTCGCCCGGCATTTTTTCCCGCGCAACAGCGAGTACGTCCGGCAGCGAGCGGATCTCGCCTCCCTTGACCGCGCCAAGCGCGCAATCCTGCTCGTGCTTGCAATCTGTCGCGCGGTCCTGCGCCGGCAGGCTGGCCGGAAGAATGGCTGCGACGCCGATCAGGATACCAAGAGTTCCAATGCGCAGCCTACCGAGCATGGTCGTCGAGTCCGGGTGTTGAAAAGCCAAAGGAACGCGTCTTTCGTCAGAAGCGGGCAAACCCTGCGGCCTGCGGCCGGTTCGGAGATCGCGATCCGGTTTTGCTGCCTGCATTGTTTCCATGCAGTGAAGCATCGCTGCCTGTGCGGCTCTGTCGTTCGTTGCTCGAGATGGTCAAGCCTGCACTCACGCAGAACAGAATGAAAAACGGCACGAATGTATCCATGTTCAGCGATAACGCCGCGATGATCGGAACCGCTGCGAAGAGCAGGGCTGACGCGGTTGACATCAACTCCTCCGTAGCCTTGAGAATTTGTCGGGAGACTATTGCAAGCTGCCTGATAATTCCCTGACAGCGCCTGTCAGGGATTGTCAGCCACGGGTCTGGCATGACTGGCGAACCGGGCAGGGCCGTTGAACGGGGCTCCTCGGAAAACCGTCAAAGAAGGAGAATCATTCATGCGACCGATGACAACCATTGCTGCTGCTGCATTGATCGTGGCTACTGGCGCCGGTGCAACGGGTGCTGCGCTGGCGGATAGCGTGCGGTGCCCCGCGGTTGCTGCGCAGCAGTGGATGCCGATCGAGAAGGTCATCGAGCGGGCAGAAGCGCTCGGTTATTCGGTTCACGAGACCAAGCGCAGCAAGGGTTGCTGGAAAGTCGAAGGCTACGATCGTAACGGTGCCGAGATCGAGATCCGATTCGATCCCTCTTCCGGCGAGGTCGTGAAGCCGAATCACTGGCGGGTCCGCCAAGGCTGGTAGAGTGCCTATCGCGGCGAGAACTGTGGGCTCTCTCGTCAAGGTAGAACCTCCCGTCCGGGAGGTTGCGCCACAACCAAGATATCCGGGCACGATTGGATCGTGCCCGGCATCGGCCTGCCACCGATCCGCTGGCAGTCCCGGCGGCACACGCTAAATATTAACATATTGATTCAGCGGAGTTAACGAGCCGCGTCGCATCTGTCGTCGGCATAGGGAAATCGTCCCGACGACAGACTGCCGCCTGCGAACAAATGACTCCGCCGGCAGCGAATTTTATCTCAAAGGCCCCGGATTAGGGTTACACCCCATCTTGTGTGTGGATCGGCCTCAGGAAAATTGTTGAATGCCGCTTTTGGTTGCTAGTTTCCGGGCATGCAGCACTTCTATTTTGATGTTCAGTCGGATGACGATCTGATCGACGATCCGGACGGAATACCGCTTCGTGATCTGGCAGCCGCACATCTTCATGCGGTCAAGATTGTCGACGACTGTATAAAGCACGTTTCTTCCGAGCCTGTCTGGAAGGGCTGGCGGGTCAATATCCTGGATGTCGATCGGCGCAGACGCCTTGTCGTTCTGTTCCGAAACAATGTCCGACTGAGGGGCAGCGGTCGGTACGTTGCGTAACGCGACCGCCAGCGAGCGACGCGGGGAAGCTATGCATACAAGAATAGAAGTGGCGCATCGGATTTTCTCGACGTCACAGAAGCTTGCCGAACTCGCTTATCAGGTCGGAATGCGGGAGGCGGCAGACTATCTCGAGATCGCTGCGGCATCCGCCTATGAGGTGATCTTGAACGAAGGCGACATCGCCTCCGGCGAGATCGTTGCCAGCAAGCCCCGGCGCCGGCGCTGACTGCATCGCACCGGATCCGTCGGTAGCCGGGCCGGGCGGTTTGCGCGCGGCACGTCGGGCTGGACAATCCGTGACGGGTCACGTCAAGCTGCCGCGATGATGCCGTCGACCGAAAGCGGCCTCGCGGGGCCTGCGGACCTCGCGCCCGGCACAACGAACCAGATGATCTCGCAGTTGACGCCGTTGCGCGATGCAATCGCAGCGTTGAACACACTTCCGCCGGTTGCCGCGCAAACCCTTCCCGTTATTGACGCTGTGGGTGCCGTGCTGGCGGCCGATCTGGCCGTCGGTCCGCTGCCGACGCAGCCGGTGGCGCTGTCCGACGGATACGCCGTGCGCGCCGAGGAGACGCAGGATGCCGGCGGCTATGCGCCGGCGAAATTGTCGTCGCCGCCGGTTCGCGTTGCCGTCGGCGATCCGATGCCAGTCGCTGCCGATGCCGTGGCGCCGGCTGATGCTGTCCGCATCGATGCCTCCGGGGCCGAAGCGCTGGCGGCGGTGACGGCCGGCGATGGCTGTGTGCCCACCGGCGCGGATTGGCCCGGCGGTGTCCTGCGCAGGACCGGGGAACGGCTGCGGATATCCGATGTCGCCGTTCTGACGGCCGCTGGCTTCGGCCCGCTGCAGGTTCGCAAGCCGCGAGTTACCATTGCTGCGGTAAAGCGCGATGCCGTCGCCGACGCGGTGGCGGCTGTCATCGCGCGCGATCTGGCTGCGCTCGGCGCCACCGCTGCCATTGCGGCGCCCGGTGACCTGACGGCGTCACTGGCAGCCACCGATACGGATGCTGTGGTCACGGTCGGCGCAACCGGTACCGGGCAGGGCGATGATGCGGTCCTCACTTTGCGGCGACTCGGGCGTGTTGCCGCGCACGGTATCGCGCTGTCGCCCGGCGAGACGGCGGCGCTGGGCTGGATCGGCAGCCGTCCGGTTCTGATGGTACCCGGCCGAATCGATGCGGCGCTGGCGACATGGCTGACGATCGGCCGCGTGCTGGCGGCGCACCTTGCCGGGGGGGCTGGAGAGGACAGAACGGCGCCGGCCGTGCTGTCGCGGAAGGTCGCGTCGACCATCGGCATCAGCGACGTGATCCCGGTCAGCCTCGCAGACGGCAGGGCTGAACCGCTGGCGGCGCGCTATCTGCCGCTGTCGGCGTTGGCACGCGCCGACGGCTGGATATTGGTGCCGCCGGAGAGCGAGGGTTATCCTGCTGGCACCACGGTGACAGTGAATAGCTGGCCATGAGTCGGACCCAGACGCCAAAACGGTTGCTGCTCGATGCCGTGCGTCAGGCAGCCCGGCAGGAGCAATTTCTCGACGTCGTCTCGGCGGAGGAGGCGCGGGAGCGATTCTCGGCGCATCTCGATCTGCGTCCGCTGTCGCCTGAGCGACTCGCGCTCGGCGATCTGCTCGGGCGTGTTCTGGCGCATGATATCGCCGCGCTGGTCGATGCGCCGCCGTTCGACCGGTCGGGTGTCGACGGATTTGCTGTCCGCGCCAGCGACACGGTCGGCGCGAGCGATCTGGCGCCGAAGCGCCTGGGGCTCAATGCCGAGGTGATCGCATCGGGCCATCGGCCGCAGGTCGAGGTGACGTCGGGTACGGCGACGGCGATAGCGACCGGCGGCGTCATCCCGCGCGGTGCCGACGCCGTCGTGATGGTCGAGCACACCGAGCTGCTCGACGGCGAGCGCGCGGAGAACGACCGGCTGATGATCGAGCTGCGCCGGCCGGCACAGCCGGGACAATTCATCGCCTATGCCGGCTCCGATATCGCGCGCGGCGAGACGCTGCTGCGCCGAGGTGTACAGCTTGGTTCGCGCGAAATCGGCATGCTGGCGGCATGCGGGCTGGCCGTTGTCGATGTCGTTCGCCAGCCGCGCGTCGCGGTGCTGTCGACCGGCGACGAATTGGTACCGCCGGGCGAGCCGCTGCGGCCAGCCGGTGTCTATGACAGCAATGGCGCTATCATCGCTGCCGCAACCGCAGAGGCGGGTGGCCTGCCGGTGCCATTCGGGGCATTTCCGGACGACGAAGCGGCGCTTGAAGCGGCGGTACGGGCTGCGCTCGCCGACTGCGACGTGGTCATCCTGTCGGGCGGCACGTCAAAAGGCGCGGGCGACCTGTCGCACCGGATTCTGTCGCGTCTCGGCAAGCCGGGCATCGTTGTACACGGCGTCGCGCTGAAGCCGGGCAAACCACTGTGCCTGGCGGTGATCGGCGGCAAGCCGGTGGTGGTGCTGCCGGGCTTTCCGACCTCGGCGATTTTCACCTTCCATGCTTTCGTTGCGCCGGTGATCCGTGCCTTCGCCGGGCTGCCGCCGGAGACGGCGCAGACGATCGAGGCACGGTTGCCGGTACGTGTCGCATCCGAACTCGGCCGCAAGGAATTCCTGCTCGTCGCTTTGACGCAGACAGACAGCGGCCCCGTCGTCTTTCCGATCGGCAAGGGATCCGGCGCGGTGACGAGCTTCTCCCAGGCCGACGGCTTCATCGAGATCGACGCGCTCACCACGGTGCGCGCCGCCGGCAGCATCGAACGCGTCACGCTGATCGGCGCGGCGACCCGTGCGCCCGATCTGGTCATCATGGGCAGCCACGACGTGGCGCTCGATGTTGTCGTCGGCGCGCTGGCGGAGCGCGGCCTTTCGGCGCGGGTGTTGGCGGTCGGCAGCCAGGGCGGCGTCGCAGCCGTGCGGCAGGGGCAATGCGATCTGGCGCCGATCCACCTCGTCGATCCGGAAACGGGTGTCTACAACATGCATCTGGTTGCGCCGGGTTTTACGCTCGTGCCCGGCTGGCGGCGCATGCAGGGCATCGTGTTCCGGCCGGGCGATGCGCGGTTCGAGGGACGCGACGCCGCGGATGCTGTGGCGACGGCGCTCGCCGACCCCGCCTGTCTGCTGGTCAACCGCAATGCCGGATCCGGCACGCGCGTCTTGGTCGATGGCTTGCTGAAGGGGGTGCGCCCGCCTGGCTATGCCAACCAGCCGAAGTCGCACAACGCTGTCGCTGCAGCGGTTGCGCAGGAGCGTGCCGACTGGGGTGTGGCGATCATGCCGGTGGCGAGTCTTTACGGCCTCGGCTTCCTGCCGGTGACGCCGGAGCACTACGATTTTCTGCTGCCGGAGAGTCGCAGCGCACGCGCTGCCGTCGCTGCGTTTCTCGATGCGTTGGCGGACGAGACGGTGCGCAACCGTATCCGCGCTTTGGGCATGAGGATGCCGGACGACGGCTGATCGTGCACGCTATGCGGCAGGCGACAGGTCGGCCAGCGCGCCGGCGGCGGCAACTCCAAGGTCAACCCGCAATCGCGCAGTCACCGGCAGATGATCGGAAGCAATGCGTGCGAGTGGTGAATCATGGATCGTGATGTGCGACACGATCTGCCGTGGATTGGCGATGATGCGGTCGAGCGGCCAGATCGGGAACTGGGCCGGAAAGCTCGCGACGTGAGCCTGCAACGGCCCGAAATCCGGTTCGAGACGCCGCAATGACGAACGCCGGCCGACGCGCCATTCATTGAAGTCGCCGAGCAGAACGACCGGTCGCTGGTCGGCGGTTTCGGCTGAGGCCAGAATGGCATCGATCTGCCGGGCGCGTGAGCGCCGCAACAGCCCGAGATGTACCGCGATGATCCGCAGCGGCTGACCGGGAAGATCAAGGTCGACGACCAACCCGCCGCGCGGTTCCGCGCCGGGGAGTTTGAGCGTCGCAATCGATGCTGTCAGTCCCTCGCGCACCAGCACCAGATTGCCGTGCCAGCCATGGCTGCGCCGCTGCCGCTTGGCCAGCACCGGCACGAGGCCGGTTTCATGCTGCAGAGCTTCCAGATCGAGAAGTCCGGTGCGCGCGCCGAATCGTCGGTCGACCTCCTGCAAGGCGACGACATCGGCGCCGAGCTCCTTGATGACGGCAAGCGTGCGCCGCGGGTCGAAATGTCCGTCGCGACCGGTACATTTATGGATGTTGTAGGAGGCGATGCGCATCTCGCCGGCCGGATGTGGATCGTCGGCGACATAGCGTGTCGTGCGCCGCCGCAAGGTCGAGATTACGAGCGGCGGTAAACCGCCGGAAATCGGCCGGTTGCGTCGCAATGTCTCAAGCACGCGCAGCCGGCCCAGCGCCGGGTGGGTGACGACAGTACGGGCGATCGTGCGGGCAAAAGGCATGATAACTGTTGATACCGGCCGCTCTCCGGCCGGTTTGTTCGACGTCGAAACGGGGAACGCCGGGACTTAAAAAGACCGGGACTCAAACAAGAACCGGGATACGCATGGCGGCGGCGACAATATGATCCCCGGCCCGCCGGATGCAATAGGCTGTCGTGAGGGCTGTGCCGCTTATCAGGCACCAAGGGAACATCGCCCGTGGCTGCCGCTGGCAAGGTTCCGGATGGAACCGGTATTGAACGCGGGGGGTTGCGCGGTGCGCTTTCGAGGCGTCCGCCTGCCGCTGTCGGTGGGGCTAAGGAACTCGCTTGGACCGCTGCTGGCTTGATTCAGTTCAGCGAGCCGCCGCACCGACGGAACGCCGTCATGCCCCGGGGCCGGCGCCTCCGGGGCACGTTCAGGGCGAAGTCTTATTTTACTGCGCCGGCCTGCGCGGTCTTGTTCTTGGCTGCCTGGTCGAACAGCACCGCCATCCGTTTGGTCGCGATGGGCGGCAGCTTCACCTGACGCGCGGCATCGATATTGGCCGGATTGTCGCCGACCTCGATCAGGCCGACCATGCCCATACCGAAATGCGGCGTGCAGCGGATGCCGTAGACGCCGGGTGCCTCGAATGTGACGCTGATCTCCTGGGACATCTTGCCCTTGAACGGCTTTGCCCCTTCGGGAAGCATGCCGGGAATGGTCTCGGCGTCATGTCCCTTGTCAGTCGGCACGAAGCGGACGGTGTCGCCGGGCTTGACCTTCAGAAACGCCGGCTCGAATACCATCGGCTGGTTGTCTGCGCCCTTGTTCAGCATCTTGACTTCATAGTCCGCCGCCATTGCGGGGACAGCCAGCAGCACCGCGCCGATTGCGCCTAATGCCAGTTTCCGGAAAACCATCATCGTTCTGCTCCACTTGTTCTCGCCCGGTTCAAGGCCGGGAGATTCGATGTCTTGCGACGGGGAGACCGTAGCGGCGCCGATGGCTTGCTTCTTTGTGCTGTGACAAACCCCGAGCGTGAAGCCGATGGAGTCTTATGCACGCATGCCGATCCGGCGCAGCAGGCTGGCAATGAGATCGGCGGGCTTCACCTCACGCACCAGCCGGAAGCCCAGATTGGTCGGCGGCGCGCCGACCGCGCAGCCGCCGGCGCGTGCATCGCGGATGAAGTTGCTGACATAGGCGCGATGCTGTCCCTCGACGACACGCACACCGCAATTGACGACAGGTTCACCGGCTAATTCGCCTCCCGCGGCGCCGCTGGCGTCGAGCGTCTGACGGGTGAAGCAGGTATCGGTCCATTCCCAGACATTGCCGGAGAGATCGACGAGGCCGTTCTCATTCTCGCCGAATGTGCCGATCGGCTGCGGTGTGCGGTCGGCGGAGCGGCCGCGCGCTGCTTCCTTCTCGTATTTGGCGATCCAGCGCTTGCTGAAGTCGTCGACATCCGTCGTGTCGATGGCGTCGTCTGCGAACCGCGAACCGGCGGCGAAGGCCCATTCGGTATCGGTCGGCAATCGCCAGACCTGTCCGGTCTTTGCGGACAGCCATTTGGCGTAGGCACTGGCGTCTTCCCAACTGACGCCGACGGCCGGCAGGTCCGCCGCCGCGGTGCGGTCGGGGAGTGGGCGACAGGCGCGCTCGCTGACGCAAAGCGCAAAGTCGGCGGCGCTGACCTGTGCCTTCATGATGATCAGCGGTGCCGTCAGCCGCGTGTGGACTAACGGACCGTCGGTGGGGATGCCGTTCTTCACGTAGTCGCCGGCAATGCGATAGGAAAAATCGCGCGGCGCGATGGTCACTGTCTCGGGAGCAGGGTGCGTATTGCCTGGACGCTTGGCGAGCGGGAACTGCGATGTTGCAGGCAACAAGGCAATCAGGCCGGCCGCCAGGATGAATTTCATTTCCAGGATCGGCATCGCCATAACATCACCTCAAGGACATCACCCGTCGGCAACGGCCCCGCAAGGATTTGCGGGGCCGGTCTTTGCTGTGGTCACCGGCGGGGAGCACCCGCCAGCGCACCGACCTTGTCGCCGCTGCCGATCGGCTCCGGCGGGCGGACCTGCTTCATCAGGTCGTTGTCCCAGGTTCCGTCGACCTTGAAGTGGGCAGTCGCGCCGAGATCCACGGCCTCGATCAGGTTGTGGTTCACGTAGGCGTAGATGCCCGGCTGCAGGAACGTGTAGAGCGCAGCACCGGCAGATCCGCCGCGGACGAACCAGGTCTCCAGATCCTTCTGCGGCGGGTTCGCGAACTTGCCCGTCTCCCAGACATAGTCGCCGTGGCCGCCGATGATATGCGGGCGGGTATCGCGATTGGCCTGAGAGTGAATGATCATCACGCGCTCGCCGACCTTGGCTGTCATCGCGTTCTTGCCGGTCAGCGAGTCAACGCGGCCGTTGAACACGACGTGGGTCGGGATCAGCTTGCGCATCACCTCCTGCGTCTCCGGATAGGATTCACCCGCAGACGCGTAGCTCTTGAACTTGCCGTTCTCATCGCGCGGCACATAGAAGTCGTTCTCGCCGACATAGTAGATGCGGTCGTAACGTAGAGACTTGCCGGCTTCGTTCTTCAGTCCGTCGCGCGGCAGCACCATCACCGCACCGCTCATGCCGGAGACGACGTGCCAGGAGGTCATCGGGCCGCCCGGTGCGCAGTGATATACGAACACGCCGGGCCGCGTTGCCTTCCAGCGCAACACCACCTGTTCGCCGGGGTTGATCAGCGTCAGTTCGCCGCCGCCGAGCGCACCGGTCGCAGAGTGGAAGTCGATATTGTGCGCCATCGTGTTGGTGTCGGGATTGCGCAGGGTCAATTCGACGTAATCGCCTTCATGAACCACCATCATTGGCCCCGGCATCGAGCCATTGAACGTCATCGCATGGATCTTGGTGCCATCGTTGTCGATGACCATCTCCTTTTCGATGATGTCCATCTTGAACTGGACAACGCGCGGCGCCTTCTTTGTCGCCTGCTCGTGCGCATGCACGAAGGGCGGCGCGACGAGGTCGACCTTCACGCGTTCCAGCGAGGGAAGATCCTGCGCGAGGACCGGGGAGAGGGCCGGAGAGGCGGCCAATACCGCTGTCAGCGCTGCACCAAGCAGTAAGTTCCGGCGGTTCAACATCATGGTCTCCATTCACTTGTGCCGATTTGCTTCGGCATGACCGCACTATTCCGCAATGCGGGCGAGCGCTCTTTGTGCGGCGACAAATTCATGTCGTTTCATGTTTTGCCAGGGGCTTCAGACACCGGCGATGGAGATGAATCTGGAATGTTTACAGTTGAATGGTTCGGCCGCTATCGTCGGGGACACATCGGCTGCGCGCCGCGCGCCCGCATTGGTTTTGAATGAGGCCGGCATGGCTCACTCATCGACCATGGATACCGAACCGTCTGTATCCGGGAAGTCTCTCGTCGGCGCATTCGATCTGCGGCATCTGACGCGCGCCTTCCTCGACGATCCCTATCCGACCTATCGAGCGCTGCGCGAAACAGCGCCGGTGCATCGGCTGCCGGACGGATCCTATTTCCTGAGCCGCTACGACGATCTGGTTACCGTCTATCGCGATGCAAGGACGTGGAGCTCGGACAAGAAAATCGACTTCAAGCCGAATTTCGGCGACAGCCTCCTGTACGAACATCACACCACCAGCCTGGTGTTCAACGATCCGCCGATCCATACGCGGGTTCGCAAACTGCTGGCCCCGACCTTCACGCCACGGGCGTTGGCAGCATTGCAGCCGCGCATCGAGCTGCTGGTCGACCGCCTGCTTGATCATGCGCAGGAGCAAGGCAGCATCGATCTGATCGAGGATTTTGCCACAGCCATCCCCGTGCAGCTGATCGGCGATCTGCTCGGCGTGCCACAGAACGAGCGTGCGCCGCTACGGCAATGGTCCCTCGATATTCTCGGCGCGCTGGAGCCGGTCTTGGCGCGCGATAAATTCAATGCGGGCGTGGGAGCGGTTGGCGACTTTAAGGTCTATCTCCGCGACCTCGTCTTCCGGCGGCAGCGCGACGGCGGCGGCGACGATGCGGAGATCCTGTCGAAGCTGGTTGCCGCCAGCGATCTGGCCGGCGACGGCGGCGACCGGTTGTCGGAACTGGAGCTGCTGCACAACTGCATCTTCCTGCTCAATGCCGGCCATGAGACGACCACCAATCTCATCGGCAACGGCATCGACCTCCTGCTGAGGCATCCCGGTGCGCTGGCCGATCTCGCCGCAAATCCGGAATGTATCGCCCCTGCAGTCGAGGAATTCCTGCGGATGGAGAGCTCCAACCAGCTCGGCAACCGGCGCGCGGCTGTCGATATCCGGGTCGGCGATATCGACATGCTGGCCGGGACCTATGTGCATCTCGGCATCGGCGCCGCCAATCGCGATCCGGCGCATTTCCCCGATCCCGACCGTCTCGATATCCGCCGCAGTCCGAACAGGCATCTCGCTTTCGGCAGCGGCATCCACACCTGCGCCGGTAATTCGCTGGCGCGGATGGAGGCGCAAGTGGCGATCGGAAAGTTCGTCGCGCGGTTTGCCCGTATCGAGCCGGACGGTGAACCGGTACGCGGTGGGCGTGCACGCTTCCGGGGCTTCCTGCACTATCCGGTTCGCGTCGCGCCGCGCTGACCTATCGGTTCACGGCTGCGCGGGAATGTTTGGCTCGGCCTTTGTGCCGCGTCGCGATGCGGTTTGTCGGGGATGTCAGCGCACAATAGTCCTCGATCGCGGCAGCAACGGCATCGGCGATCAGGGCACGACGTTCGGGCGTGGCAAGCGCCAGTTCCTCCTCGCGGTTGAGGATCGACCCGGCTTCGAGCAGAACGGCCGGTGCGCGCGACGTCTTGAGCACATGCAGCCTGTCGTAGCGGTAGACGCCGACATCGGCGTCGAGCAATTGCCGCCGGTAGCGGCCCATGAATGTTTCCGCATAATGCGGCGTGTAGCGCAGTTCGCGTGCCTTCATCTGACGGCCGATCAGCCGGGCGAGCTGCAGGCTCTGCCGGGCGTGGCGGTTGGCGTAGGACACGAAGATCGAATGGCCCTTGAAGCGGTCGCTGAAATGCCGCGTCTTGCCCTCGTATTCCCAGTCCTTCAAAAATGAATCGGGCACAGCATCGTGATGGATCGACAGGAAGATGTCGCCGGCGAGGCGGTTGGCGCGGGCCATGCGCCTGTAGAGGCTGCGCTTGCCGGGGCCGGCTTCGAGCAGCATCGTCACCTGCGAGAAGCCCGCATCGGCCAGTCGATGCTCGATGTCCAGCGCCAGCACCTGGTTAAAGACGAATTCGCCGGTGCCGCGCGCGCTGATCGCGCCGGGATCGTCGGTGGTGTGGCCGATATCCAGCACCACCCGGAAGGCCGGGCGGTTGCAGGCTGGTTTCGTCTCGGGCTTTGTCTCCGGTTTGCTCGCTGATTTGGCAGCAGGCAGGGCGGGCGGCGGTGGCGCGTCCTGCGCCCGGCAGAGCGAGGCGGCGAGAGCGACGCCCATCGTCGCCAGCAGCAGCCGCGACGCCGTGCCGGACCAGCGGTAACCATCGCGGCTTGTAGCCCTCGCCCTCATGTCGCGGACTATCTCCGACTTGGCGTTCTGGCGCCAGCCGGCGGCTGGATTCGGAATCGTTGTCATATACAATGATTTGCGGTTGAGCGGATTTCGCCTGGATCAACGGAGCGCGGCAATGGCGGGATGGGCGGATGTCAGGATTCCCTATGGCGCCTACTGGTCGACGCCGTTTTCCCGTTGGCAGATGAGTCTGTCGCATCTGCACAGCATCCGGTTCGCTGCCGATACAGCGAAGAAGGTGCTGGCGGCAAAATCGGTGCCGGTCGAGGCCTTCGACCATGCCGTGCTCGGCCTGACCGTTCCGCAGGAGAAAAGTTTCTGGGGCGTGCCGTGGATGATGTCGCTGATCGGCACGCATGCCGTCAGCGGCCCGACTGTGTCGCAGGCCTGTGCCACCGGCGCGCGCGCCCTGGCGATATCGGCGGCGGAGGTCGCGGACGGCGATGCACAGGCTTCGCTGGTGGTGACCTGCGATCGCACATCGAACTCGCCGGTGATGCTGCACCCCGACCCGCGGGCGCCGAGCGGTGCGCCGACGGTCGAGAACTGGGTGCTCGACAATTTCCGCCAGGATCCCAACGCCCGCTGCGCAATGATCGACACGGCCGAGAACTGCGCGCGCGACTGGCAGATCTCGACCGCAGAGCAGCATGACCTGGTGGCGCTGCGCTATGCGCAATACCGGGATGCGCTCGCCGACGATTATGCGTTCCAGCGCCGCTACATGCCGCTGCCGCTGTCGATACCCGATCAGAAATTTGCCAAAGAGGTCGGCACGCTGGCGACGGACGAGGGCATCCATCCGACCACCGCTGAGGGATTGGCCAGGCTGAAACCGGTGGTGCAGGGTGGCACCGTCACCTATGGCAGCCAGACCCATCCGGCCGACGGCAATGCCGGCATCGTCGTCACCACCGCCGCGCGCGTCGCCGAATTCTCGCTGCAGCCGGAGATCGCGATCACGCTGCGGGGCTTCGGGCAGGCGCGCGAGCGCATCGGTTATATGCCGGCGGCACCGGTGAAGGCGGCACGGCGGGCGCTGGAGCGCGCCGGCGTCGCCATCGACAGGATCGACGCGATCAAGTCGCACAATCCGTTCATCGTCAACGATATCGTCTTCGCGCGGGAGACCGGCGTCGATCCGCACAGGATGAACAATTTCGGCTGCTCGCTGGTGTTCGGCCACCCACAGGGCCCGACCGGCCTGCGGCTGGTGATCGAACTGATCGAGGAACTGGTGATGAAGGGCGGCGGCGTGGGCCTGTTCCACGGCTGCGCCGCCGGCGACACGGCGATGGCCGTGGTCATCGAGGTCCGCGACGCGCGCCAGCGATCATGAAACGAAACGCCGCGGCGAGCGCGTGGGCCCGCCGCGGCGTGCTCGTGTCACATCGTCGATCAATCGGCGCTGACGCCGCTCGCCTTGATCGGCGCGGCCCATTTTTCGATCTCGCTCTTGAGGAACTTTGCGAGATAATCGGGCGTCGCCTGATTGTCGGGTGCGATGTTGGCGCCGAGGCCCTGCAGGCGGTCGCGTACCGTCTGCGTTTTCATCGTTTCGCGCATGGCGACGTTAAGCTTCTTCACCGCCTCGGCCGGCACGCCTTTCGGCAGGAAGAGGGCGTTCCAGGTATAGGCCTGAACATCCTGGCCTTGTTCGCGCGCGGTCGGCACGTCCTTGAGGACCGGCGATCGCTCCTTGGTCAGCATGGCGATCGGTTTCACCGTGCCGCCATCGACCTGCGGCTTGGCGGTTGAAACGATTTCGCACAGATAGTCGATGCGGCCCGCCTGCAGGTCCTGCATCGCCGGACCGGTGCCGCGATAGGGAACGTGGGTGACGTTCACGCCGAGCGCGGTATTGAGCACCACGCAGCCCAGATGTGTCGCCGAACCGGCGCCGGCCGAGCCGAACTGCATCTTGCCCTGGTTGGCCTTGGCATAGGCGATGAACTCCTTGAGGTTGTTCACCGGCAGGTCCTTGCGGGTGATGAGCATGATCGGCACTTCCGCGATCAGGCCGACCGGCGTGAAGTCGGTGACGGAGTTGTATGCCGGCTTCTTGTAGAGCGTCTGGTTTTGCGCATGTGTGCCGACCGTGCCGAGCACCATCGTATAGCCGTCCGACACCGCGCTCTTGACGCGGTTCGAGCCGGTCATGCCACCGGCGCCGCCGACATTCTCGACGACGACTTGCTGGCCGAGGAGTTCGCCCATCCGCTGCGCCACCACGCGGCCGAGCACGTCGGTTGGGCCACCGGCGGCGAACGGAATCACCATGGTCAGCGGATGAGTGGGAAAGCCCTGCGCGCCGGCTTGTCCGGTGAGAGTCAGAAGCGCCGCCAGCGAGGCGGCGGCGAGCGTTTTCGGAACGGTCAGCATCTTCGACATTGGTTTCCTCCGAGCGGTTATGGTTTTTTCAGCAGCCTTGCGTTCTTCGGCGTGCCGGTCAAGCGCCTGTATACGGCGCCGCCGTTTCGTGCGATTCTGCGTGGGATCTTGCCCGATTGGACGGCCCTTCTGTGGGCGTGTTGTCCGGAGGATCATGCAATGCCTGCCGACCCGGCGACAGCAAGTGCAGCGGCGATCGACTGGTCTGCGATCGACTGGCCCTATGTCGTTGTGCTGGCTGTCCTGGTCTTCGTCGCCGCTTTCATCGGCAATCTGCTGTCGTTGAAGCGGCGCGGCGTTGCCGCATTGCTGACAGCGATCCTTTTCGCGGCGCTGTTCGTCGCGTGGAGCTATTATCCGCACGGCCTTCCCCTGCCGACGCGGCTGCGCTAATCGTTGCGTAGCGGTCCCGGCTTGCGTCCGGGATGGCGTTTTGCATTGGGTGGTGAGGCATGAAGAAAGTATATCCGGACGCACAGGCGGCGCTCGCCGGCCTGCTCAAGGATGGAATGCTGATCGCGGCTGGCGGATTCGGCCTGTGCGGTATTCCCGAGGTTCTCATCAGGGCAATCCGGGAATCCGGCGTGAAGAACCTGACTGTGGTCTCTAACAACGCCGGCGTCGATGGCGCCGGCCTCGGACTGCTGCTCGACACCAAGCAGGTCAAGAAGATGATCTCGTCTTACGTTGGCGAGAATAAGCTGTTCGCAGAACAATACCTCGCCGGCGAACTGGAGATCGAATTCAATCCGCAGGGCACGCTCGCCGAACGGCTGCGCGCCGGCGGCGCCGGCATTCCGGCTTTCTACACCCGCACCGGCGTCGGCACCGACATCGCCAAAGGCAAGGAAGAGCGCGAATTCGACGGCGAGAAATACATCATGGAGCGCGGCATCGTCGCCGACCTGTCGATCGTGCATGCCTGGAAGGGCGATACCGAAGGCAATCTCGTCTATCGGAAGACCGCGCGGAACTTCAATCCGATGGTCGCTACTGCCGGCAAGACCACCGTCGCCGAGGTCGAGCATCTGGTCGAACCGGGGCAGATCGATCCGGACCACATCGTGACGCCCGGCGTCTATATCAAGCGCATGATCCACGTCCCCGACGCGGTGAAGCACATCGAACAACGTACCGTGCGCAAGCGCGTGATGGCTTAAGGGAGACACGCATCATGGCCTGGACCCGCGAACAGATGGCTGAGCGCGCTGCCAAGGAATTGCGCGATGGCTTCTACGTCAATCTCGGCATCGGCATTCCGACGCTGGTGTCGAACTACATCCCGACCGGCATGAGCGTGCAGTTGCAGAGCGAGAACGGCATGCTCGGCTTCGGCCCGTTCCCTTACGAAGGCGAGGAAGACGCCGATCTCATCAATGCCGGAAAGCAGACGGTAACCGAACTGCCGACCACGTCGTTTTTCTCCAGCGCGGATTCCTTCGCGATGATCCGCGGCGGTCATATCGACCTTGCCTTGCTCGGCGCGATGCAGGTGGCGGAGAACGGCGATCTCGCCAACTGGATGATCCCCGGCAAGATGGTGAAAGGCATGGGCGGTGCGATGGATCTCGTCGCCGGTGTCAAGAAGGTGGTGGTGATCATGGAACACACCGCCAAGGATTCGCCGAAGCTCTTGCACAAATGCACCCTGCCGCTGACCGGCGCCGGTGTCGTAGACATGGTGATCACCGATCTCGGCGTCTTCGCCATCGACCGCAAGGGTGGCGGTATGACACTGATCGAACTGGCGCCCGACGTGACGCTCGACGAGATCAAGCGGAAGACCGAAGCGACCTTCACCGTCAGCCCGCAGCTCAAGCACTGATTGCGGCCGCCCAGATACGCACCGTCGCCCCTGTTGTTTGAATCGCACGGGGGCGCCGGTACCTGCTGTCCGTCCTGAGAGGATGGAACGCGGGGAGGCGCCCCGATGCTGGCGACACATCGACAGGCGGACCTGGCAAGGGCTCGCGCGCTGTGCTGCGGGTGCGTCCCCTGGCGAGGGGGCATTGTGCCTCGCCGCGCTCCGCCACGGGAGATATCTGCCTCCTGACGTACCCCGCCCGTCTCCCGACATCACCGGATGGAAGACGCTCTCAGTCGGCAAGCCGCGGCGATGATCACCCGGCGCGGTTCAGGCCGGATCAGTTGTCGGGAAAAATGACCTGCAACCCGCGGCCGTGACCTGCAGGCAATCCGATTCTTTTGGTGAATCAGGGCGCTGCAATGCAGCGGTGACCCGTTCGACCGACGTCGCTCCGCACGGCCCGGCGGAGCCGGCCAGCCAGATTAGACTTTCGATAAATTTCCGCCGGTCGATGCAGTAGTTGTTGAGGTGAGCATAGCTGCTATGCGACACTTGGGCGCGAGGGGAAACGCCTGTAAAAAAAATGAGTGATGAGACCATCCTGCAAACTGAGGATCTCACGAAGGAATTTGCCGGATTTGTTGCTGTCAGCGGAGTCGATCTGAAAGTCAGGCGTGGGACCATCCATGCGCTGATCGGTCCTAACGGAGCGGGAAAGACCACCTGCTTTAATTTGCTGACCAAGTTCCTGGCACCGACACGCGGGCGCATCCTGTTCAAGGGGCGCGACATCACCGCGCTCTCGCCGGCAGATGTGGCACGGCTTGGCTTGGTGCGCTCTTTCCAGATTTCGGCGGTGTTCCCGCATATGACCGTCCTCGAAAACGTGCGCATCGCGCTGCAGCGCAAGCGCGGCACGTCGTTCGATTTCTGGCGGTCGTCGAGGACCCTCGAGCAATACAATCCGCGCGCCGAGGAATTGATCGCGGATGTCGGACTGACTTCGTTCTTGCATTGGCAGGCCGTGGAACTGCCCTATGGGCGTAAGCGGGCGCTGGAAATCGCCACGACGCTGGCGCTCGATCCCGAGATGCTGCTGCTTGACGAGCCGACGGCTGGCATGGGGCATGAGGATATCGATCGCATCGCCGCGCTGATCAAACGCGTCGCCGCCGATCGGACCGTGCTGATGGTTGAACACAATCTCAGCATCGTCGAAAATCTGTGCGATACGATCACGGTACTGACGCGCGGCCATGTGCTGGCGGAAGGTGATTACGACACGGTCTCGAACAATCCGGCGGTGCGCGAAGCCTATATGGGGACCGGCGATGCTTGATATGCGGGCGCCGTTCCTCGCGATCGACGATCTGCAGGCGTGGTACGGGGAATCGCATGTCCTGCACGGCGTCACCTTCGATGTGCAGGAAGGCGAGGTGGTAACGCTGCTCGGCCGCAACGGCGCCGGTAAGACCACGACGCTGAAGTCGATCATGGGCATCGTTTCGCAGCGCAAGGGGTCCATCCGCTTCGAGGGCAGGGAACTGATTGCTCTGCCGTCGGACAGGATCGCGCAGGCGGGCATCGCCTTCTGCCCGGAGGAGCGCGGCATCTTCGCGAGCCTCGATGTGCGCGAGAACCTGATGCTGCCGCCGGAAATCCGGCCCGGCGGGCTGTCGCTGCCGCAGATATTCGAACTGTTTCCGAACCTGCAGGAGCGGCTGGGATCGAGCCAGGGTACCAAGCTGTCGGGAGGCGAGCAGCAGATGCTGGCGATCGGACGCATTCTGCGCACCGGTGCGCGGATGCTGCTGCTCGACGAGCCGACCGAGGGCTTGGCGCCGGTCATCATCCAGCAGATCGGCAAGACCATTCGCGCGCTGAAGGAGAAGGGTTTTACGATCCTGCTGGTCGAGCAGAACTTCCGCTTCGCCTCGACGGTCGCTGATCGCTACTACGTGATGGAGCACGGCCGCATCATCGACAAATTCTCGAATACGGAGCTGGATGCCAATGTCGAGAAACTGCACGAATATCTTGGTGTGTGAAAACTGAGGGAACGACCATGAAAAAAGCCTGCCTTGTTGCCGCGATGGCGGCGGCGCTTGCCTGCAGTACTGCCGTCAACGCCCAGCAGATCAACGTGAAGGTCGGTGTCCTGACCGACATGTCGAGCCTCTATGCCGATCTTGCCGGACCGGGCTCCGTCGCCGCCGCCAAGATGGCGATCGCCGACTTCACCAAGGATCATCCGAATGTGAAGGTCGACATCATCTCCGGCGATCATCAGAACAAGCCGGACGTCGGCACCAACCTCGCCAATCAGTGGATCGACGTCGAAAAGGTGGACCTGATCCTCGATACGCCGAATTCCGGCGTCGCGCTCGCCGTCAACGAGGTGGTGCGCAACAAGAACAAGGTATTTATCAATTCCGGTGCCGCATCGTCCGATCTGACCGGACCGAAATGCTCGCCGAACACCGTGCACTGGACCTACGATACCTGGATGCTGGCGAACGGCACCGGTAAGGCGATCGTCAAGAACGGCGGCAATACCTGGTTCTTCCTCACCGCCGATTATGCCTTCGGTCATGCGCTGGAGCGCGACACCTCGGCGGTAATCGAGAAGAATGGCGGCAAGGTTCTTGGCAAGGTCCGTCACCCGGTCAATACCAACGACTTCTCCTCGTTCCTGCTGCAGGCGCAGGCGTCGAAAGCCAAGGTCATCGGCCTCGCCAATGCCGGCGGCGACACCATCAACTCGATCAAGCAGGCGGCGGAGTTCGGCATCGTCAAGGGCGGCCAGAGCCTGGCCGGTCTGCTGGTGTTTGCGAGTGACGTGAATTCGCTCGGGCTCCCCACGGCACAGGGTCTGATCTTCACCGAGACATGGTATTGGGACCAGAACGACAACAACCGCGCCTGGACCAAGCGCTGGCAGACTGAGCGCAACGCCGCCGGCAAGGTGCCGACCATGGTGCAGGCGGGCGTCTATGCCGGCCTCATGCACTATCTGAAGGCCGTCGCCGCTGTCGGCAGCGCCGCCGACGGCAAGGCGGTGGTTGCCAAGATGAAGGCGATGCCAACCGATGACCCGCTGTTCGGCAAGGGCACGATCCGCGCCGACGGTCGCAAGATCCACGACGCCTATCTCTACGAGGTCAAGAAGCCGTCCGAATCCAAGCATGCGGGCGACTACTACAAGGTGATCTCGACGATCCCGGCGGCGGAAGCGTTCCGGCCGCTGAACGAAGGCAACTGCCCGCTGGTCAAGGGCTGAGACGTCCATGTTGCGGGATCATGTCATTGGACGTGATCCCGCCATCGGACGACCGGCCCCGGCGGCGCTTTTCGCGCTACCATCGTCGGCGGCCACGTCCCGCGGGCTTCTCCCGGGATGATGGAGCGAGAGTGATCGCATGTTCGAGATATTCGGCATCCCATCGCAGGCGCTGTTCGGACAGCTTCTGATCGGCCTGATCAACGGGTCGTTCTACGCGCTGCTGAGCCTCGGCCTCGCGGTGATCTTCGGGATGCTCAACATCATCAACTTCGCGCATGGCGCGCAATACATGCTGGCGGCGTTCACCGCCTATGTCCTGCTGCAGACGCTGGGTATCGGCTACTGGCCGTCGCTGATCATCGCGCCGATCATCATCGGCATTTTCGGCATGATCGTCGAGCGGCTGTTCCTGCAATGGCTCTACAAGCTCGATCACCTCTATGGCCTGCTGCTCACCTTCGGCCTGGCGCTGATCGTCGAGGGCACGGTCCGCAACTTCTATGGCTCGGCCGGCCTGCCGTATCGCGTGCCGGATTCGCTGCAGGGCGGGCAGAATCTCGGCTTCATGTTCCTGCCGAACTATCGCGCCTGGGTGATCGCGGCCTCGCTCGTCGTCTGCTTCGGCACCTGGTTCATCATCGAGCGCACGCGGCTTGGCGCCTATCTGCGGGCCGCCACCGAGAATCCGACGCTTGTGCGAGCTTTCGGCATCAACGTACCGCGCATGATCACCCTGACCTACGGCTTCGGCGTGGCGCTCGCGGCGCTCGCCGGCGTCATGGCAGCGCCGATCTATAACGTCTCGCCGCAGATGGGCTCCGAACTGATCATCGTCGTCTTCGCGGTGGTGGTGATCGGCGGCATGGGGTCGATCCTCGGAGCGATCCTGACCGGCTTCGGCCTCGGCATCATCGAAGGACTGACCAAGGTGTTCTTTCCCGAAGCGTCGAGCACGGTGATCTTCGTCATCATGGCGATCGTGCTGCTGGTGCGGCCGAGCGGCCTGTTCGGACGGAGCGTCTGAAATGGACAACACCGCCGAAACGCTGCGCCCGACTGCCGTGCCGATGCGCTCGCAGAGCGAAACCGTGGCATTCGTGGTGATGATGACGATCATCGTCGTCGCGCCCTTCTTCACCTATCCGCTGTTCCTGATGCAGGTGATGTGCTTTGCGCTGTTCGCCTGCGCCTTCAACCTGCTGATCGGCTATGTCGGCCTGCTGTCGTTCGGCCACGCGCTGTATTTCGGTTGGGCCAGCTATCTCAGCGCCCATGCGGCGAAGGAGTGGGGCGTTACGCCGGAACTGGCGATCCTGACCGGCACGGCGGCGGCGGCCGGTCTCGGCGTGGTTGCCGGCATTATCGCCATCCGCCGGCAGGGCATCTATTTCGCGATGATCACCCTGGCGCTTGCCCAGATGATGTATTTTTTCGCGCTGCAGGCGAAGTTCACCGGCGGCGAGGACGGCATTCAGGGCGTGCCGCGCGGCAAGCTGTTCGGCATATTCGACCTGTCGCAGACGATGACGATGTATGTCGTCGTCGCCGTGATCTTCATCGGCGGCTTCCTGCTGATCCATCGGGTGGTCAACTCGCCGTTCGGCGAGGTGCTGAAAGCGATCCGCGAGAACGAGGCGCGCGCCGTCTCGCTCGGCTACAAGACGGTCCGCTACAAGATGCTGGCTTTCGTCTTGTCTGCGACGCTTGCCGGGCTTGCCGGCTCCACCAAGGCGATCGTGTTGCAGATCGCCTCGCTCACCGACGTCAACTGGCCGATGTCAGGCGATGTCGTACTGATGACGCTGGTCGGCGGACTTGGCACCATTTTCGGGCCGATCATCGGCGCACTCGTCATTCTGACGATGCAGTACAAGCTGGCGCCGGTCGGCGAATGGGTGGTGGTGATCCAGGGCGCCATCTTTGTCGCCTGCGTGCTGCTGTTCCGGCGGGGCATCGTCGGCGAGGTCGCCCACTTCTTCCGTATTCGGCTATAGGGCAAGACCTGGATGGGAACGTGTCCGCTTCGGTGGGCACGATCCGGCGTCAGATGGGCAGGCGTGGAGCGTCCGCCCTGTTCAAACAATGGCGAATCAGCGATAAGTTATCCACAGGTTGAGTCGGTTCTGTTGTGGCGTTGAAAATCATCAGCGCGAGGGACGGACAATGTCTCAATCTTCCCCCGATGCCCAGTTTGCCGAGATGGTCGGCCGGTGGTGCGCGCTTGCACTGCGGCGGCATGCCCACTTCGTCGATCTCTACGACACCGGCCGCTGGCAGCATTACTACACCGAGAGTCAGTTCACTGCCGAGTTGCGCAAGCTGACGCAGATGGTTGAGCGCTGGCGAAAGCTCGCCACCGATGCAGGCGGCCGCGATACGTCCGCTGCTGCTGCCGAGGAACGCGCGGCCCGTTTGCGCCGTGCCGCCTGACCGTTTGCCGCGATGCGAAAGCCGCGTGCTTTCGTAGGCGGCGCTCGGCACGGATTCCCGCGCAGGTCTTTGTTCTGCAACATATTGAATCATGCCGGATCGCGCTGGCAGCCATGAGGCGGCATCGCGTCGCGCGCAGGTTGTCGTCGCTGCGATCTTCAATATGATCCCGGCGCGGTGTTCCGCCGTGTCCGATCGCGAGCTTGCCCATGACAAACCTGTTTTCCCCGCTGCGACTGGCGGGCCTGACCTTGCCCAATCGCATCGTCGTATCGCCGATGTGCCAGTACAGCGCCGATGACGGCTGCGCCTCCGACTGGCACATGACCCATCTTGGCATGCTGGCCAATTCCGGCGCCGGCCTGCTCGTGCTGGAGGCAACGCATGTCGAGCGGCTCGGCCGCATCACGCATGGCTGTCTCGGGCTTTATTCCGATGCCTGCGAATATTCACTGGCGCGCGTGGTGGCGCATTGTCGTGCCATCGGCTCGGCCCGGCTCGGCGTGCAACTCGCGCATGCCGGCCGCAAGGGCTCGGCACAGCGGCCGTGGCAGGGCGGTGGTGCGCTCGGACCGGCGGAGGATCCGTGGCCGACCATCGCACCCTCGGCGCTGGCCTTCGGTAACAACTGGCACACGCCGAAGGTCGCCAGCGAGGCCGACATGGCGCGGGTGCGCAACGCGTTCGTGGAGGCGGCGCGGCGCACGGTGCGCGTCGGCTTCGAGGTGATCGAACTGCATATGGCGCACGGCTATCTGCTGCACGAATTCCTCTCGCCGCTCGCCAATACACGCGACGACGCCTATGGCGGTTCGCTGGAAAACCGCATGCGTTTTCCGCTGGAGGTGGCGCGCGCCGTGCGTGACGTCGTGCCGGCGGAAGTGGCGCTCGGCGCCCGTATCACCGGCAGCGACTGGCACGACGGCGGCATCACGCCGGACGAGGCTGTCGCCTGCGCACGCGCGCTGAAGGCAGAGCGTCTCGACTATGTCGACGTGTCGTCGGGTGGCGTGCGCGCCGACATCCGCAATCCGACCGTTGCCTGCTACAACGCGCCGATCGCGGCGCAGGTGAAGCGCGAGGCCGATATCGCCGTGCGCACCGTCGGCGGGATCGTCACCCCGCAGCAGGCCGAGGCGCTGGTTGCCGACGGCAGCGTCGATATGGTGGCGCTTGCCCGCGCCATGCTCGACGATCCACATTGGGGCTGGCATGCGGCGCAGGCACTGGGGGCTCAGGTGCCGCTGCCGGCGCAGTATGAGCGTGCTGGCCCGAAGTTCTGGCCGCCGGCAGCAGCGCCGCGCTGATCGCGGCGCGGTGTGGAGGCCGGTTCAGGCGGGCGTCTGGGCCCTGGGCAGCGCGAGCGGCGTTGCGGCGTCGATGCCGATCCGGCCGAAACCGGGGAGCTTCAGCGCCGGACGTCGTATGTCGACGCCGGCGACGAGCCCGAGCAGGTTGATCTCGATGCCCTCGACCCAGCCGAGCTTGACGCCGGCGTAGCCCCACAGATTGACCTCGACGCCGGTGTGGCTGTCGGTCCGGCCGGCGTAGAATCCGTCGCGGAAATCCCGGCCGATGGCGTTCGGCGGCAGCGTCGCGCCGAGTTCGGGCACGGTGCGCAGCAGCGCGGCGATGAAGCTGTTGCTGTTCGGTCCAGGCCAGATGCGGTAATCGCCGGCATGGCCGAAGCGGTAGCTCTGCGCCGCCTGTTCGAGGGTCGGGATCAGTTTCTCCGCCAGCGGGCCGCGCAGATCGGCGACGACCGTCGGCTCGTTGCCGAACCAGCGGCCGTCCGGTGCCCAGCCATTGATCCGCACCGGTATGCCCCAGCCGACGACGTCGTAGCGCCGCCAGGCGTCGGCGTGAGCCGGCTTCACCACCAGCCAGCTATGCACGGCGAAGACGCCCTTCCAGCCGCCGGTGCGGCCGGAGAGGATCAGCACGCGCGCCTCGGGCGCGTCCGCAGCCGGAGGCAGAGCACCGATGCTCGACCAGTCGGCGTCGCGCCAGCTTCGCGGGCCGCCGTCGGCGGCGAAGAGCGCCGCTCGGGCGGCCAGCGGAACGAGGAAAATGGCGATCAGCAGCAACACGATGAGTTTGCGCGGCAACCGGCGAGACAAGCGGCTGTTCAGATGGGGCAGGAGGACCGGTGGCGAGGGTGACGTCATGATGATGTGAATGTGGACCGCCAGCGTCGTTGCGAATAACGGCAGGCTGATGGCGCGTCAGCGCCGCCACGCATTCGTGATCGGCGTGTTGGCGATCAGCACCGTCAGCATGGTCTCGCCGATGCGGACGAGATCGGGGAAGCCGATCCGGCGTGCCGCTGCGGGGACCCGCGATGTGCGGCTCACCAGCGGGACATGCACGAAAGTAACGCATCGCGGGCCGCCGGGCGTCCCTGCCGCGTCGAGTGCCCGCCAGCAGAGATAGTTGCACAGATAAGCGCCGGCATCGCGCGACAGGCGCACGGGAATGCCGGTGCGCCGCGCGGCCGCGAACAGCGGTTGCCGGGGCAGCATCAGGTCGCGCGCTGGCGCGCCGGGGACGATCGATCGCAGCGTCGGCCGCCGTCCGCTCGCATCCGGAAATGTCGCCCGCGCGTTGCGTACCCGGGTCTCGATGCGCACCTGCCGGCTGCGTGCGGCAAGGCCGAACATCAGCAACACGTCCGGACGATGCGTTTCGATCAGCCGGGGCAGGTCGCGGTCGACGGCGGCATAGCTGACGTCGAACACATGCGTCGCGATCCGTACGCCTGAAAGCGCCGGCCGCCGCTGTCGCGCCAGACGCTGCGCAAGAGCGCCGCTCGGATTGAACGGTGCGCCCGGGAACGGGCCGAAGCCAGTGATCAGAAGCGAGAGCATCGGGCCCGCAGTCTACCGCATCGGCTTCGCAGTCTCATGTCTTGAGCAGCATCACGATCTGCTCCACCGCCAGTGTCGGCGTCAGCCGTCCGTCCGCGACGGCAGCCTCGGCCTGCCGGAGCGCGACTTTCACCGCCGGGTCGCCGTGCAGCCGCGCCAGCAGCCGCTCCTCCAGCATCGTCCACATCCACTTCACCTGCTGCTCGCGGCGACGGGCGGAAAACTCGCTCGTCGCCGTCGTCTTCTGCCGGTGCGACAGGACATGCTCCCACAGCGGGGCAATTCCGTCGCCGGTCACGGCCGAATAGGTGACGACCGGCGGGCTCCAGGTCGGCGAGCGCGGTGTGAGGATATGCAGCGCGGCGCGATATTCGGCCGCCGCCGCCTTGGCACGTTTGATGTTGTCGCCATCGGCCTTGTTGACGGCGATCATGTCGGCCAGTTCGACGAGCCCTTTCTTGATGCCCTGCAATTCGTCGCCGGCGCCGGGCAGCATCAGGGCGAGGAAAAAATCGGTCATGTCGGCAACGGTGGTCTCCGACTGGCCGATGCCGACCGTCTCGACGAGGATTACGTCGTAGCCGGCCGCCTCGCACAGCAGCATGGTCTCACGCGTCTTGGCGGCGACGCCGCCGAGCGTGCCCGACGACGGCGAGGGCCGTATGAAGGCGCCGTCGCTGACGGCAAGTCGCGCCATGCGTGTCTTGTCACCCAGGATCGAGCCGCCGGTGCGGGTCGAGGACGGATCGACCGCCAGCACCGCGATCTTGTGGCCCTGTTCGATCAGGAACATGCCCAGCGCATCGATGGTCGTCGATTTGCCGACGCCCGGCACGCCGGTGATGCCGACGCGCAAACCTCTGCCGGTGTCGGGCAACAGCATTTGCACCAGTTCATGCGCCGCCTGGCGATGGTCGGCGCGGCGACTTTCGATCAGCGTGATGGCGCGCGCCAGTGTCGCGCGGTCGCCGGTGCGAATACGCGAGGCAAGCGAAGCAATGTCGCGGGTGGTCACGGCGCGTATTTCTTCACATCCGTTTCCGGCCGTGCGCCGGCGAAGACCGCGGCGCCAGTGGCGGAAAGATAAGATTTGAATGTCTGCCACGGAAGGAAAACGACGTAGCTGCCTTCGGCATAGGGGCCGACAGCATAGGGGGAGAAATGAATGGTGAGCCCGGCGCTCTTGTCGGCCTCGGTCGACGGCGTCAACGTCACCGGCCCGATGGCGGTGAGCTTCGGCTCGATGCCCTTGAGCCATTCCGGATCGGCAATCATCTCGGCCGGGATGCCGCGAGCTTTCTTCTCGGCGATCACCGCCTTGCGCACCAGTGCGGCGAGCGCCGTCATCGTCGGGCCGCCGTCGGCCATTTCGGTGAAGAACGGCCGGATGCTGATGCGCTTCCCGGCCTTTCCATCCCACAGGATGGTCTCCATTTGGGTATTGGGATGCGCGCCACCGGTGTTGAGATAATCGGTGCGCAGCACGCTGACATAGGGTCCGATGACCGAAGCGGTCTCGTAGCTGCGCTCCACCGTCCAGCGGAGGCCGCGTTCGCGCATGAATTTGTCGGTCCGCCATGCCTCGGCGGCATCCTTGCGCCATTTCGCCGCCCAGCGGTCGCCCTCGCGCCGGCAATCGGCGGCAAGCGCCGGCATCCCCTTGATCGCGGCGTCGAGCGTGACGGTGACGTCGGCAAACTGCGCGGGTGTCACCACGCGTGCTCCAGCCTGCCAGCCGAGCAGCGGTAGACACAATGCCAGCAGCATGCCGGGCAAGCGGCAGTGGCGAAGGATCGGGCGCGTTTGATGCATCGCTTTCCCTAGCTCTACGCTCTCCGGCGTGACGGATTGAGGATCCGGCGACACGTGCGCCGGTCCGCGGCTTTTACCTGCTCAGTTATGGCGGTTTCGGGCGCGCGGCGAAAGTCCGTTTGCCAGCGAGGATGCGATGTCCGGTGTTGCGGTCAGGCGGCTTTCTCCCTCAACAGGAGCGAGATCCAGCCGATGAAGGTGAGCACGAGCACCGGATAGGCGAAAAACGGCAGTGGTACCGCGGTCGGCGTCAGCGGCTCGCCCCAGAAAATCCGTATGGCGGTGATCGCGAAGAGAACAGCGGCAATGATGCCCGTCAGCCGCACCCAACGCGGGAATTCCCGCGGAATGCTGATCAGCAGCAGCGCTGTCGCCCAGAGCGCGGCGCCGGCGCCGAACGAGGGGATGCTTCCCGCGGGGCCGGCGGCCGTTCCCGACAGCAAGATGGCCTCGCCGATGGCGAATGTGAGAAATCCGGCAGCGACGATCTCGCTGCCCTGCCTGAAAAACTTCAGCGTCAGCAGCGCCGCCGCCATCACCAGTCCGGCGCTGTCGATCAGCCACAGCATGGCCTGCATATTCTGTTGCGTCGTCATCGTTCCGGCCGCCCCGAACAGGGCGCCCAAGGCAAGGCCGGCGACCGCAAGCGTGTTGACCGGGTTCTTCATTTGCAAGCCCGTGGAATTGCAACTCCGTGGAATTACGTGGAAAGCTCTGTGCAAATCCGATGCTGGCTGCGTTCACGGCAGAACGGCGAAGGCGCGTGCCGGAAAGCCGAGCCCGTCCTTCACCTTCGGCCAGGTGACGACGATCAGCGCGCCTTTCGGCGGCACCTTGTCGAGATTGGCCATCACCTCGATCTGAAAGTGGCCCCTGCGCAGCAGATAAGTCTCCGACTCCATCTTCTCGGTGGTGTCGGTATCGAGCGATTCATGGCCGGTCGCGGTGACCCCGCGCTGCTCGTAAAGAAACTTGATCGTTTCCAGCGACCAGGCAGGGAACGGGCTGCGTTTGAAGTGCTCCGGGTTTTTCTCCCAGTCCCTGGACATGTCGGTGCGAAGTGCGACGAACGATCCCTTCGGCACGCGACCATGCTTCTTTTCCCACGCGCGCAGGTCGGCGAGCGAGAAGGCGTGGTTCGGATCGCTGGTCTGGTATGGCGTGTTGTCGAGCACGACCAGCCGCAGGATCATCTGCTTGAGCGAAATGGCATCCATCGTCGCGCCGCCTTCGGCGAAATGCGCCGGCGGATCGACATGGGTGCCATATTGCCCGACCATCTCGTAATAGGTGGCGCGGAAGCCGTCGTCGGCGATGGTGTAAGGCTTCTTCGTCTTCGGATCGGCGGCCGGCGAAAACTTCGCCTGCCCAAAGCCGGACCAGACCGGCGTCGTCGGCGAGAAACTGTGCGTCAGATCGACGTAGCGTTTGCCGGCGATGATGCGGTATGCGCGATCGAGATCGCCCTGCGCGGTTGCCGATGTTGCGAGCGCGAGGCTCGATGCCAACGCCAGAACGACGAGCGTGCCGGCGTTGCGTGGCATCGGGTCACTCCGCTGCCTCGCGGCCATCGCCGCGATGATGGCCCGGATCGTGACCGAGATGCTTGCCGAGCTTGGTCAGGAGGTCGATCGCCGCGTCGGCGATCACTGTGCCGGGCGGGAAGATCGCCTCGGCGCCTGCCGTCATCAGCGCTTCGTAGTCCTGCGGCGGCACGACGCCACCGACGACGATCATGATATCGTCGCGACCCTGCTTCGCCAGTTCTGCCTTCAGTTCCGGCACCAGCGTCAGATGCGCAGCGGCGAGCGACGATACCCCGAGTACATGCACGTCGTTCTCCACCGCCTGCCGCGCCGCTTCCGACGGTGTCGCGAACAACGGACCGATATCGACGTCGAAGCCGAGATCGGCGAAAGCCGAGGCGATCACCTTCTGACCGCGGTCGTGGCCGTCCTGGCCGATCTTGGCGACGAGGATGCGCGGGCGGCGACCTTCCGCCGCGTCGAATGCCTCCACCAGCCTGCGCACCTTGTCGACGGCGCTGGTCATGCCGACCTCCCGCTTGTAGACGCCGGTAATGGCCTTGATTTCGGCGCGGTGGCGACCGAACACCTTTTCCATCGCCGATGAAATCTCGCCGACGGTCGCCTTGGCACGCGCCGCATCGATGGCGAGCGCCAGCAGATTGCCATTGCCGGTGCAGGCGCGCGTCAGCGCTGCGAGCGCCTCTTCGACGACTTTCGGATCGCGCTCGGCTTTGAGCTTGCGGAGCTTCTCGATCTGCTTCTTACGCACTGCGGTGTTGTCGACCCTCAGTACGTCCAGCGGCGCCTCGCGCTCGGGGCGATATTTGTTGACGCCGATGACCGATTGCTGGCCGGCGTCGATGCGGGCCTGCGTTTTGGCGGCGGCTTCCTCGATCTTCAGCTTCGGGATGCCGGCCTCGATCGCCCTGGTCATACCGCCGAGATCTTCGACCTCCTGGATATGGCCCCAGGCCTTGCGCGCCAGTTCGTAAGTCAGCCGCTCGACGTAATAGGAGCCGCCCCATGGGTCGGCGAAGCGGGTGGTGCCGCTTTCCTGCTGCAGCAGGATCTGTGTGTTGCGGGCGATACGGGCGGAGAAATCGGTCGGCAGCGCGAGCGCCTCGTCGAGCGCATTGGTATGCAGCGACTGGGTGTGCCCTTGCGTCGCCGCCATCGCTTCGATCATCGTGCGCGGCACGTTGTTGAACACGTCCTGCGCGGTCAGCGACCAGCCGGAGGTCTGCGAATGCGTGCGCAGCGACAGCGAGCGCGGATCCTGAGGATTGAACGGCTTCATCAGCTTCGCCCACAGCAGCCGCGCGACGCGCAGCTTGGCGATCTCCATGAAGTAATTCATGCCGATCGCCCAGAAGAAGCTGAGCCTTGGGGCAAAACGGTCTATGGTCATGCCGGCCTTGATGCCGGTACGGACATATTCGAGGCCGTCGGCAAGCGTATAGGCGAGCTCGAGATCCTGCGTCGCGCCGGCTTCCTGCATATGGTAGCCGGAGATCGAGATGGAGTTGAACTTCGGCATGTTCGCCGACGTATAGGCGAAGATGTCGGAGATGATGCGCAGCGACGGGGCAGGCGGATAGATATAGGTGTTGCGCACCATGAATTCTTTGAGGATGTCGTTCTGGATCGTGCCGGAGAGCTTCTCCGGCGGCACGCCCTGTTCCTCGGCGGCGACGACATAAAGCGCCAGCACCGGCAGCACCGCGCCGTTCATCGTCATCGACACGCTCATCCGGTCGAGCGGGATGCCGGAGAACAGCGTGCGCATATCGTAGATGGAATCGATCGCGACGCCTGCCATGCCGACGTCGCCGGCGACGCGCGGATGATCCGAGTCATAGCCGCGATGCGTGGCGAGATCGAAGGCGATGGAGAGGCCCTTCTGCCCGGCGGCGAGGTTACGCCGGTAGAAGGCGTTGGAATCCTCAGCCGTCGAGAAGCCCGCATATTGGCGGATGGTCCACGGCTGTGCCGCATACATCGCCGGATAGGGGCCGCGCAGATAGGGCGGCGCCCCGGGATAGGTGTCGAGGAAATCCAGCGGTGCGAGGTCGCCCGGGCCGTAGACCGGCTTGACGTCGATGTCCTCCGGCGTGGTCCAGACATCGGTGCCGGTTGTGCGCGCGGCGAATGCCGGCTCTTCGAAGCCGACGGTAGAGAAATCCGGAACCCTGCTCGTCGTCATGACAGCCCCAGATTAGCATGGATGGCGCGCAGCGTCGCCAGCGCGTCGCAGCCGGCGAAGATGAAGGTTCCGACACCGGCGCCGCGCCATGCGGCATCGTGCTCGCCGGGCCGGCCGGCGAGATGGACGGTCGCGCCGGCTGCGGCGAGCATTTCGGCGGCCTGCGCCGTCTCGCGGCCATAGACCTCATCGGAGGAACACAAACAGGCGAGGGTTGCGCCGCTGGCTCTGAAGGCGGCGACGAGCGCGGCGAGATCTGTTGCTGCTCCCTGCGCCGTTCCCGCTCCGTTTGTCAGGGAGGGTTCAAAAAAAACCGCTTCGACGCCACCGGCTTCGTAGAAGTTCTTGGCGAAGGTGGCGCGGGCGGTGAAGTCCGCCGGGCGGCCGAGATTGGCGAGGAACACCCTCGGCCGCGCGCCGGCCTGTTGCAGCACCCTGTCGGATGCATCGCGCAGCGCCTCGAACGGTTCGGCAAGCCGCGCCTCCGGCAGGTCGGTGAAGGCGGCGGCGGTGTTGGCGGGGTGCGCGCGCGGCACGTCGAGCACGCGGACTGTCGCCTCGCCGATATGCGGGAATTCGCTGGCGCCGGTGAGCGGGTCCTTACGCCGCGCCACGGCGGCAGCGCGTTCGGCGCGCGTCGCCGCGACCTTGTCCTGCAGCAGGCCGCGCTCGATCGCCGCCGGCGCGCCGCCAGCCGCTTCGATCTCCTGGAACAGCGACCATGCGGTGGCGGAGAGTTGCGCAGTCAGCGCCTCGATACCGCTGGAGCCGGCGGCTGGATCGGCGACACGGGCGAGGTTGGATTCCTCCAGCAGGATAAGCTGCGTGTTGCGGGCGATGCGGCGGGCGAAATCGTCGGGCAGGCCGATTGCGGCGGTGAACGGCAGCGCGGTGATCGCATCGGCGCCGCCGAGGCCGGCAGCAGTGACGGCGATGGTGGTGCGCAGCATGTTCACGTAGGGGTCACGCTGCGTCATCATCCGCCACGCCGTTTCTGCCGAGACGAAAGCTGGCTCCGGCGTCAGCCCGCAGGCCGCTTCGACGCGCGCCCACAATTTCCGCAGCGCGCGGAATTTGGCGATGGTGAGGAATTCGTCGGCGTCGGCCGCCAGACGGAAGAAGATCATCCGCCGTGCGGCGTCGAGCGGCATGCCGCGCACCTCGAACAGGCGCAGATAGGCAACCGCATTGCCGATGGCGAAGGCGAGTTCCTGCGCTTCCGAGCCGCCGGCGGCATGCACCGCGCGCCCGTCGGCAACCGCGAACGGCCCCTTGAAGCCCTGAGCGGCAAGACCCTCGACCATGCTGCCGAGGAGATCGACGGTCTGTGCCCACGGCCGCGGCGCGGCGCCGGCGCGTGCCATCAGGCCGAGCGGGTCATGCGCGAAGCGGATCCGGGTTGCGGCCGGGTCGATGCCGCGCGCCCTGACCGCCGCGGCGAGATTGACGCCGGCATCTTTGGTCTGGGTGCTCAGGTCGGTCTCGATGGCGATGTCGGCGTCCAGATAGATGCCCTCGAGCGCGCGCGCCAATGCCGCCTGCGAGCCGTCGAGGCCGTAGCCATAGGCGCCGACCGAGCCGACGGTGACCAGCGTCAGGCCGGTGGCGCCGTTTTCGAGATCGTGCAGCGCCTGCGCATTGGCGGCGACCGGGTCCGGGTGATCGACGCGCTGCAGGATCTGCCATGGCCCAGCCGCCCGTCCGGCGATGGCCGTGGCGCCCGAATCCCGTTCGTAGAGCGGTGCGATCCGGAGGCCGTCATAGCTGCGGCTGACCAGCCGCTTGTCGAACGAGGCGCCCTTCAGCGCGGCGTCCACCAGCGCGCGCCATTGGGCGGCCGACGTGGCGGGAAACTCGCTGGCCAGCGCCAGCGTATCGGGCTGATCGGTCATGCTCCAATGGCTTACCGGGCTTTTTGCGGCGATTCAACGCGACGAAAGCCGCTCGATCCCGCTGCGGTCAATGGCGGCTGCGGCATCGCCGATGCGGCGGCCGGCGATGATCCGGTTCGGGGCGATCTCCGCCAGCGGCACCAGCACGAAAGCGCGCTCGAACAGGCGCGGATGCGGGAGGGTCAGGGCGGGATCGCTCCAGGTAACATCATCGTAGGCCAGAATGTCGATATCGGCGGTGCGTGGCCCCCAGTGACGCTCGCGTGCGCGATCCCGTCCCAGCGCCCGTTCGACGCCATGCGCCCGTGCCAGCAGATCGGGCGGGGCGAGAGTGGTGCTGACGGCTATGCAGAGGTTGATGAACGGCGCCTGGTCGGTGTCTCCCCAAGGGGGCGTGCGATAGTCGGACGAGCGCGCGACGAGATGCACCGTCTTGCCGTCGCAGAGCAGGGCGACGGCGCGGTCGAGGATCGCGCGGCTGTCGCCGACATTGCCGCCCAGCGCCAGCAGTGCTTCGCTCATCGCGGCGCCCCGCTCACCGGCGCGAGCGGATCAGGGTGATGCCGACATCGGCGAAGATGGCGGCGATCGGCGCGTGCGGCTTGTGGATCGTTACCTGCACCGACGACACCGCGGGGAACTGTGCCAGCACGGCATCGGCGACCGCGCCGCCCGCCGCCTCGATCAGCTTGAACCGCCGGGCGAGGAAAGCATCGCTCGCCACGGCGACGACCCGGTCATAAGAGACGGTATCCTTCACCTTGTCGGATCGCACCGCTGCGTGCAGGTCGATGGTCAGCACCAGGTCGATGCCGAAGGTCTGCCCGACCTTGCCCTCATGCGGCATGACGCCGTGATAGGCATGGATCGACAGGCCGTTGATGAAGATGCGGTCACTCATTGCAGACTCCGCAGGGTAGCGTCGACACGCAACGCCTGTACCGTTTCCGCGACGTCGTGCGCGCGGATGATATCGGCGCCGTTTGCAACCGAGAGAAGGTGAGCGGCGAGCGAGCCGGGCACGCGCTCGCGCGGTTCGCTCGGCACGATGCTGGCGATGAAGCGCTTGCGCGAGGCGCCGACCAGCAGCGGCAGGCCGAAAGCGCGAAACGCCGCGAGGCGCGCGATGCAGATCATGCTCTGCTGCGGCGTCTTGCCGAACCCGATGCCGGGATCGAGGACAATACTGTCCCGGGCGATGCCCGCACGCGCGGCGATGGCGAGCGAGCGCTCGAAAAAGGCCATGACGTCGGCGACGATATCGATCGACGGATCGGCGGCGTCGCGATTGTGCATCACGATCACCGGAACGCGGTGCTCGGCAACCACCCGCGCCATATCCGGATCGCGTTGCAAGCCCCATACGTCGTTGACGATGGCGGCACCCTGATTCAGTGCCCAGGCCGCCGTTGTTGCCTTGATCGTGTCGATGGATACCGGGATGCCACGTTCGCGGCCGATGGCGACGACCGTCGGCAGCACCAGTGCCAGACGGTGCTGCTCGTCCTCGGCGGAGATCGGTTTCTGCCCACCATAGGGCCGGGTCGACTCGGCGCCGATATCGAGGATGTCTGCCGCTTCGCGGACCATCCGTTCGGCCTGAGCGATGGCCGGTTCCGGCGCGAAGAACTGTCCGCCGTCGGAAAAGGAATCCGGCGTGACGTTGAGGATGCCCATCACCAGCGGACGGCGAGCGGCAAGCATGCGCGTCAGCAGGTCGGGGCCGGTGGCGTCAGCCTTGATCGGAGAGGGCGCGGCGCTCATGGCCGGTGGCTTTGCTTGCTTGCGGATTTCCTGTCAAGCACGGCTTTGTTTCTGCGGCCGATGCGGTCGACCACGCCGGCCGCGGCGCTAATAACTGATTTTCGGCGGCAATGCCCTGGCGTCGGCAATCCAGCGGCTGAGCTGACCGTCGGAGGGAAGCTGCCGCACCAGCTTGCGTTTGGCGTTGGTCTCGCTCAGCGCCTGCGCGAGATGTTGCGGGTTGCGGTAGCGCAGTTCCCGTACCGTATCGACGCCGGCGGCCTGCAACAGTGCAGCGTAATCCTTGCCGAGCCCCTTGATCCGCATCCGGTCGGCGGCATTGGCGAAGAACAGCAGCCGGTGTTCGTCGATGCCGGTCTGGCGGGCGAGCGCTTTGCGCCCTTTGCTGTCCTTGGCGCGCTCCAGCAGTTTTTCGGTGGTTCTGATGCCGTTCCGTTTCAGCAGGTCGATGCTGGCGGCATCCATGTCGTCGATAGCGCTGATCGGATAGGACATTGCCGTAGAGCCCCCACTCAACCGAACCGATGCAATGCCTGTCAGATATACTGGCCAAGTCCCGGAATGGCGCCGACGACCGCGCCGACCGCATCGTCGCCGGCTTTTTCGCGGGCGTAAGCGATGAAGGCGCGCGTCACGCTTTCGATCTGACCCATGCCGAGGCCGGCCGCCATCATGCGCGAGCCGGCGCCCATCAGACCGCCCATCGCGAAGCCGCCGCCTGCATTGGCCTGCTCTGCCTCGATCAGTGCAGCGGCGCCCGGCATCGCATCGATCAGTGGCTTGATCGTGTCGGCAGGGCCTTCCTTGTTGAGGAAGTCGAGAATGATGGCGAGGACTTTCTCAGCGGTTGCTTTGTCGATGCCGGCAGCATCGACCAGACGTCCGATCAATTCGTCCATGGAGCCCTCGTTCAACGCCGGCCAGCGGAAGGAGGGGGATATTGACCGGCGCGGCGACGAATGACAAGCGGCGCTGATGCCGGTGCGCCGACTGCGCGGACCATGACGATGGACGCGCATCGGAGGTGCAAGGAGCAGAGGATGCACAAGGGATAGGGTGAGCAAGCGGCATCGCATCCGTGCCGATGTCCCGTTTTCCATGCCGCGTGCTTTCCATCGCAAGGGCGCATTGGTAACGTGCGCTGCAAGGATCAGGAGACGAGCATGAGCACACTCGACGCGGTGTTGAAACGGATCGATCAGGATATCGATAACAGTGTCGAGCGACTGTTCGCCCTATTGCGGATTGCCTCGATCTCGACTGACCCGGCCAATGCCGGCGACTGTCGTGCGGCGGCAGAGCATGTCGCGGCGGATCTGCGCAGCGTCGGCTTTACGAGCGATGTGCGACCGACCGCCGGCCACCCGGTGGTCGTCGCCAAAGCCGATGGCGAGGACGCAAAAAACCGCCCGCATGTGCTGTTTTACGGGCATTACGACGTCCAGCCGGTCGACCCGCTGGAGCTCTGGAAAACGCCGCCGTTCGAGCCGCGGATCGAGACGCTGCCGGATGGACGCAAGATCATCGTCGCGCGCGGCGCCTGCGACGATAAGGGGCAGGCGATGACCTTCATCGAAGCCTGCCGGGCGTTCAAGCATGTCACCGGCGCGCTGCCGCTGTCGGTCACCACGATGATCGAGGGCGAGGAGGAGTGCGGCTCAAAAAATCTGTTCGCCTTCGTTCGCGACAATGCCGCGGAGTTCAGGCTCGATCTGGCGTTGGTCTGCGACACGGCGATGTGGAACCGGCAGACACCGGCCGTCACCACTTCGCTTCGCGGCCTCGTCTACGAGGATATCAGGCTGACCTGTGCCGACCGCGACCTGCACTCCGGGGTGTTCGGCGGCGCTGCCCGCAACCCGTTGCAGGTGCTCTCCGGTATCCTCGCCGATCTCCACGACGCGGACGGCCGCGTCACCATCCCCGGATTTTATGATGGAGTGAAAGATCTGCCGCCCGATATCCAGGCTGACCTGAAGGCGCTGAACCTGACCGAGGAGACCTTTCTCGGCCCGATCGGTCTGAAGCACTCGTCCGGCGAGAAAGGCCGCATGCTGATCGAGCAAGTGACGACACGGCCGACGGCGGAGATCAACGGCATCATCGGCGGCTATACCGGCGAGGGGGCAAAGACCGTCATTCCCGGGCAGGCGTCGGCGAAAGTGTCGTTCCGGCTGGTCGGCGATCAGGACCCGCAGGCGATCCGCGACAATTTCCGCGCCTTCGTGCGGGCGCGCGTGCCGGCCGACTGCTCGGTTGAATTCGGCAATCACGGTCTCGCGCCGGCAATCCAGCTTTCCTACGACAATCCGGCGCTGAACAAGGCGCGCACCGCGCTGGCCGACGAATGGGGCAAGAAGGCGGTGACGGTCGGCGCCGGCGGTTCGATCCCGATCGTCGGCGATTTCAAGAGCGTGCTCGGCATGGATTCGCTGCTCGTCGGCTTTGCGCTTGACGACGACCGCGTGCATTCGCCGAACGAGAAGTTCGATCTCGCCTGTTTCCACAAGGGCATCCGCTCCTGGGCGCGCATCCTCGCGGCGCTGGCGGCGTAGCGCCGCGCTTCGTCGCCGACCTCGGTTGTCCCGGCGTTTCTTAGGGCGGCGGCATGGTCAGAAGATCGTCGACGTTGCGGCCACGCAGATCATAGATCGTGGCGAAGACCACGCCGTCGCGCACCACTTGCGTGACGACCGGTGCGTCGATTTTACGGCAGTAGAACTCGCCGAGCGTCAGCGCGAAGTCGGCGCCGCGCGGGTCCGCGGTGGTCTGGAATTTCGGCCCGAGCTCGACCTGCGCCACCCGCTGCGGGCCGCAGATGGCGACAATCCAGGAGTGGCGGCCGTCTGGCGGCTTTTCGTTGTGCGCCTTGAGGAAAGCATGCAGATCGCCGGTCGCCTGCTTGAAGGCGAGTCCCCAGTAATCGAGCATGTAGTTGAGGTCGGCGCCGCGCACGCCGCCGGCCAGCCGGTTGAAATGCGCATATTGGTACGGATGCAGCCGCACCATGTCGGCGACCGCCACCGAGACGCCGATCGTGAAGACAGTCAATCCGGCCGCGAGCGCGGCGCGGCTGCGTTCGCCCAGCCACATGCAGATTGCCGCCGCGGCGATGCCGCTGATTGCCGCGAGCGGCGGCAGGATGAAGGTGAAATGGCGCAGGCCGTTATAGAGCGCCGGCCGCGAGATCATCGCATAGACCACCGGTACGGCTACCGCGCAGGCGACCAACAGCAGACTGGCGCGGCGCTGCGCGGAAAAGCGGCGGCGCGGCAACACGGCCAGCGTGCCGATGATGCCGGCGATGCCCAGGACGATGAGCACTTCCGGCAGCTTCAGCGCCAGCAGGCGCGGCACATAGCTCGCCGGCATGTCCGGCACCGAGATCAGCGCGCCTTCGTACATTTCCTTCCAGGGCTTCTCGAAGAAATGTTCGAAATATCCGACGGCGTAGACCGGATTGAGCAGGTCGAGAACCGACCACGGCCACAGGAGACCCATCACCAGATAGGCGATCGGCAAGGCCGGCAGCACCGTCACCACGAAGCGGCCGAGACGCGCGAGTGCCGGCCGCCAGGCGGTTGCACGGATGTCGGCGGCGACGAGCAGAATCAGCGCCGGCAGCACGAACAGGCCGGCGATGAGGCCGAGAATGCGGGTGCCGATCACCAGTCCGAAAGCGGCACCGGCGCAGGCGACGATCGCCGGCGGAGGCTTCGGATAGGTCTCGATGACATGCACCAGCGCCAGCAGGAAAATCACCATCGCCACGGCGAAGGGCGCGTCCTTCGGGTTCATGAACATGTGCCCGAAATACATCGGCGTCGTTGCCAACAGGATCAGCGCGGCAAGACCGGAGGCGGGGCCGGTGCAGCTGTCGCTTCTTCCCGGGCTCGCGAGACGGCGGGCCAGCCGCCAGGTGACGGCGATGCCGAGAATGCCGATGAGCGCGCCGACGAGGCGCCGTGTTTCGAACAGGTCGAACGGCAGCACTTTGGCGACGAGGGCGGCGAGCATGTCGAAGCCGCCGCCATACATATAGAGATTGACGAACGACAGCGCGCGCTGGTCGCGAAAGCCGGAGCCATAGAGCGACAGCAGCAGGTCGCCATATTGCGAATGGGTATAGTCGTCCCAGCCCAGCCCGTAATCCCGGAAGGTCAGTGCGGCGACGACAAGCAGTCCGGCCAGACAGACGACGGCAGCACCGTCGCATAGCCTTGCGCATCGCGTGGCCGGCCGGGGCGTTGCGCGTTGTTGTTCGTTGCTAGTTCTGCGCGCGGCGCTCATTTGGTACGGCGACCCTAGGTGGACGCCGATGTACCGTTCATGAACGAGACAAGCGAGCGGCCGATCGACATCAGCGATACAGGTCGGCGGACACACCACCGTGACGGGCACCGACGAAAACGGATCAAAGAAAACGGGGCCTCGCGGCCCCGTCCGGTGATCCCGTCTTGCAGATCGGATCGGCGATTTGAGGTCTATTTTGCGGCGGCTTCGTAGAGCTCCGCGACATAGTCCCAGTTGACCAGGTGATCGACGAATGCCTTGAGGTAGTCCGGCCGGCGGTTGCGGTAGTCGATATAGTAGGAGTGCTCCCAGACGTCGCAGCCGAGGATCGGCGTTGCGCCGTGCACCAGCGGGTTCTCGCCGTTTGCGGTCTTCATGATCGCGAGCTTGCCGTCCTTGACGGCAATCCAGCTCCAGCCGGAGCCGAACTGCGTGGCGCCTGCCTGGATGAAGTCTTCTTTCGCCTTGGCAAGTCCGCCGAGATCGCTCTCGATCTTCTTCAGCAGATTGCCCGGCACTTTGTCGCCGCCGCCGTTCGGCTTCATCCATTTCCAGAAATGCAGGTGGTTGTAATGCTGCCCGGCGTTGTTGAAGAGGCCGGCATTCTTGCCGAACGAGCCCTTGACGATCTCTTCGAGCGACTTGCCTTCCAGGCCGCTACCGGCGAGCAGCTTGTTGCCGTTGTCGACATAGGCCTTGTGATGCTTGTCGTGGTGATATTCGAGCGTTTCGCGCGACATATATGGTGCGAGCGCATCGTGAGCGTAGGGCAGATCGGGCAATTGGAACGTCATCAGGGCCTCCTTGGCTAGGAAAATAAAACGACGCGCACCGGGCACGGGAACCGTCTCGGTACCGTCTAGTTAGGGCCTGGGGGCCCGACGGGCAACGTTTGACAGCGCGATTTTCTCCACTACGTCATCGGGCGTCGCGCTTTTCCCGGGTTTTCCAGCTTTTCTCAGTAAAACGCCAAAGACCGCAGGTTTAATGGCGTGACGCGTTAATCAAGTTCGTTTACCAGCCGGCGCGCCTTAACTTTAATTCTTGCGGTAGCATGAAACCGAGGCCAGTATTCTTAACGAATTGGGCCTCGTCGGCCGGAATCGATGGCGCGGCTGGGGAGCTTGTCGGACCAATGGCTATTTTATTGATCATTCTTGGCGTTTTGAGCGTGATTGCCGGCCTCGGCATGATCACTTACGGGATTCCGGTCAAGGAATTCAGCCTCGGCAATACCTTGATCCTTGCTGGCACGACCGCCGTCGTCGGTGGGCTGATCGTGATCGGGGTGGGGCTTGCTGTCCGGCAATTGCGGCGGATCGCCGAGATGCTCGCGATACGGCCGTTCGACATCGGCCATCCTGACCATGCTGGCCATGCGGAGTATCCGGATCACGCACCGGAGTTGCCGAGTGTGCTGGCGCCCACGGCACGCCGCCCGGCGACGAAAGCGCGCATTTCATTCCCGCTGAAGCCGGGTACGCGCCCGGAGCCGGCAGAGGCAACGGATGCCAAGTCGCCCCTCACGGCGCCTGTCGTACCGCCGGTCTTTCCACCGGCTGCCGATATGCGACCGTCGCTCGAGGCACCGCTTGCGGCCGACGACCGCGACCATGATTTCGAGTCCGTCCGGCGGGTCGAGCCGGTGATGGCGCCCGAGCCTGAGAACCGTCCGCTGGCCGACGTGGCCGCCGGACCGGCGGAAGAATCGGAGCGCTCCGAACCGGCCGGGCTGGGAGGGCTTCCCCGCGGGAGCCTGGCGGGTGGTCCATCCGTTCCGCTGCCGCAAGCGCCGGGTCGGCCGCCGTGGCTCGATGCGGCCGGCCGCGCAGCGCCGGGCGCTTTCGATTCAGCGTGGAACGCGCCATCGAAGTCGCCGTCTACGGCTGCCGGAGCGGAGACCGGGAGCCGCAATGACGAGCTTGCGCCGGATATTGCCCGTGCCCTTCCGACGTCGGAAGAGGTAGCACAGGAAGAGTCGCGGTCAGTGGCGATCCTGAAGTCCGGCGTGATCGACGGTATGGGCTATACGCTTTATGTCGACGGCTCGATCGAGGCGGAATTGCCGCAGGGAACAGTGCGCTTCGAATCCATCGCGGAACTGCGTGAACACCTGGAGAAAAACTCCTGAAACCGGAATAGGCGATGGCTACGATACAGATTTAATCCTGCCTTCGTCTTGCAGGGACTGTTGATGGACAGTACTCTTTTACGGGTTTATCTATCGTTTTATTGACGATCTGCTTCGACACCGGTACCGCCGTGCGAGGCAACGGCGGCAGTAACGGCTTGCCCCAATTGCAGGGAACCATGCTCCGATGAGCGAAAACGACCCGAGTGACGATTTCATCGCGCTGACGGCGAATATCGTTTCGGCCTATGTCAGCAACAATACCGTTCCGCCCGCCGACATTCCGGCGCTGATCAACCAGGTCCATAATGCGCTGAGCCGGGTGTCCTCGCACCAGAGCGTCACTCTCGCGGAGCCGCTGAAGCCCGCGATCCCGGTGAAGAAGTCGATCACGCCGGAGCACATCGTTTGTCTGGAGGACGGCAAGAAATTCAAGTCGCTCAAGCGCCATTTGCGAACCCAATACAATATGACGCCCGAGCAATACCGCGAGAAATGGAACCTGCCCCCGGACTATCCGATGGTGGCGCCCAATTATGCTGCAGCGCGCTCCAAGCTCGCGAAGCAGATGGGGCTGGGGCAGCAGCGGCAACGCGGCGGCAAATGAGCGGCATCTGACGCCGGCGCCCGCTGCCGGCGGATGTCTCCAGGCCGATTTCCTTCGATATTTCAATCGTCTGCGAAATCGCGCCAAAACTTATCCCGATTGCCGGATTCCATACGATGATGTAGGTATATAGTCCTACAGGAGCATCGTCATGTCCTCCGTCCATCGCCTCCATCACGCCCGCGGGCCAAGGATCGATTCTGAAACCCGGCGCCTGTGCCGGCTGGCACAGACGGCCGCCGCGGCTGCATTCGGCGTACGGCCCGCAGAGTTGCGCGCACCGAGCCGGCGCCGTGCCGCCGTCGCTTTCGCACGACAGTCCGCGATCTATCTGGCGCATGTGACGCTCGGCCTGAATATCGCAGCCGTGGCGCAGGCTTTCGGGCGCGACCGCAGCACCGCGGTGCATGCCTGTCGCCTGGTTGAGGATCGTCGCGACGACCCGCATCTCGATGCAGTATTCGACGCGCTTGAGGAGGTTTGTCGAGAGCGGAGGGCGCAGCCATGAGCCGTCCCGGCAAATCCCGCTCCAGCAAAACGCATCCCCGCCGTGTCAGGCACGTGGCTGGCGTGCAGCCGCAGATCGATCCGTTGCGGGCGCAGCATCTCATCCTGTCGCAGCATGTTGTGCAGGATGCCGGCGGTGCCCGCAGTGTTACCGTCAACGAGGCGGAAAGCCCGCTGATCTGGCTGGCGCGCCGCAGCGGTCGCGATGGCCGCCCGCTGATCGAGCCGCGCCAGCTCCAGGCCGGCGAGCGGCTGCGCGCCGATTTCACGCGCGCGCATGTGATGCCGCGCATGGGGGCCGACTGGTCATCGCCGATCGGCCGCTCCGGCGGAGGCGAGCGCGGCGGCCAATTCACCGAGACGATGATTGCCGCACGTCAGCGCGTTCGCCACGCGCTCGATGCGGCGGGCCCGGAATTCGCCGGGCTGCTTATCGATGTCTGTTGTTTCCTGCGCAGTCTGACGGAAATCGAGCGGGTGCGAGGTTGGCCGGCACGCTCGGGCAAGGTGATCCTGCAGCTTGGGCTTGATCGTCTGGCGCGTCACTACGGCATCGAAACACAGGCGACAGGGCGCGCGCGAGCCGAAATCCGGGCCTGGGTCGATGATGACAACGGTAAGGGGCAGACGGTGGCGCGACCCGGATAGCGTACAGTCGCGCGACGCCGCTAGCGGCTTTACGCCATCGCCAGCGCCGATTGCGCATCGGCGCGGATACGCTCCACCATCGAGCGCAATCCGTTGGAACGCTGCGGTGTCAGATGCGCGCGCAGCCCGATGCGGTCGAAGATCGGCAGTGCGTCGGTCGCGAGAATGTCACGCGCGGCCTTGCCGGAGTAGATCGCCAGCAGGATGGCAACCAGCCCACGCACGATATGCGCGTCGCTGTCGCCCTTGAAACGCAGGAGCGGGCCGTTTGCGCCGTCCGGGTCGATCTGCGTCGTCAGCCAGACCTGACTGGTGCAGCCCTGCACCTTGGTCGTCTCGTTGTGATCGCTCTCCGGAAGCGGTTCGAGCGTGCGGCCGAGTTCGATGACGTAACGATAGCGATCGTCCCAGTCGTCGAGCAGCGCAAAATCATCGAGAATGTCGTCAATGCTATTCATGGTTCGCCGCCGCCTAGCCTCCGATGGCCGGCTGTAACTTCGTATATATGCCGTGAGGCGGATCGGCGCCACAATCGGCAGCGGGGAGGCCAGGAGGGCGGAGGTGGTCGGCTGCGTGCAGATTCGCCGGAGCCCGCGATGCGGGCCGCCGGATTTTGCCGATAATCGTGGTTTCGAGCGAAGCGCTTTCTAGGCGGTCGGGCGCCGGTTCTGGGCGTCGCGGCGCGGTGGAACCGGCGGCAGCGGGACCTGTATGGGGCTTTGCGCCACGGGTCCGTTCCATGCCGGCGCGATGTCGGCGGCCGTCAGCGTATTCTGCGACCTCAGCTTTTTCTCCGCGGCGGCGGTCTTGCCAGCGCCGCTGTCGCTCATCTGCTGGCTGATGAAGTCGACGAGTGTTTTTGCGCCATCCTGCGCGCGATGGCCGAGCGCCGCCGCGACCTGGCTGCCGACCGCGCAGGCGCTCGCCTGCCGTTCGCAGAAACCGCGCATATCGGAATAGGTGGCAGTCGCCGCCGACACTGCCTGTAGCGTATCGATGGTCGGTGCCTGTCCTTGCTCGTCCGCTGTCTTGCTGCCGCTTCCCGGTAGCAGCACGCAGATCACAGCAAGCCAGAACATCATTCGCATGATGAAGAACATGACACGCACAACCCCTCGTCCCGCTCTTGCCCGGGCCAGCCCCAGCCCCCGGACAATGTCTTCAGCGTCTTCAACTCCGGCTTGGTCGCAGCACCCTTGGCCGGATCTCTCCGACGTGCTGTCTCGCCGTGCCTTGGACCGTAACAGGCAGGCTTGAAGTGCGCGTTCAATTGGCGCTGACAATTCGACGCGAGTTCGAATCGAATACGGCTCAAATTTGATTTTTCGGCATTTGATTCAAATTTGAATCAGTGTCGCGCAATCGCATGGTATCGGCGCGGACGTGCGGTTCCGCAGGCCGTGGCGATGGAAACCAAACGTTCACCATGCGCGATTTCGCAACCGAAATTTCACCATGCGGGCCGAAACCACCGGTGAGAAGGCGCAAAACCGCTGCATCGCGCGCGCCGCGGCACTGCGAATCCCGTCAGCCTTAGCGTTCGCTTAAGTCGCCTGTCGCTAGGATCGTAATCAGAAACAAGGGGAGCGCGGCCGGTGGGCTCCGGCTGCAGGCAAACGTCGTGCGTCTCGTCGCGTTGGTGCGAAATCATGTCGATGCGCTGGTTCATCCATCGGCGCGTGAAGATGCGCTCGTTGCTGCGCATCATCGTGCTTTCATTGCGCCCCGGCTGATCGGCGGCGTCGCCGTCCTCGCGGCCCTGCCGGTCTATCTGACGTTTCATGGCGTGCCGGGCCCGCTCGAATTCGTTGTCTTCGGCTTTATGGTGGTGCCGATTCTGCTCGCCTATTTCGTGGCGCGCACCGGTCGTTCCGAAGCGGCGCATATTCTTTCGTCACTGTCGCTGGCGTGTCTGGTGAGCGTCATCGCGGCTTGCACCGGCGGTATCGCCTCCGTCGCTGCCGCATGGCTCATCGTCGTGCCGCTGGAGGCCGCGCTGTCGCGGTCGCGAATGGCGCTCGTCATGGCTTTGGTTGCGACGCTCGCCGCCGCAGGATTGTTGTTCGCGCTCGGTGCTGCCGGCCTGCTGCCGTCCGCTACCGCCGTCAACGGTGGCATGGCGACGCTGATGCTTGTCGCTGCCGCGCTCTATACCGGCGCGGTTGCCTTCGGCATGTTGTGGCTGTCGGATGTCGGCGCGTCGCTGCGCGCGACGCAGGCGGAGCGTCACCGGCTGGTTGCAGCGCATGTCGGCGACACGGTTGTGCAGCATCGGCGCGACGGCGCGGTGGTGTTCGTCTCGCCGGCGATTGAACGGCTCCTCGGCGTCGGCGCGCGCGATCTCTTCGATCACGGCCTGCTGGAGCGCGTACAGGTCGCAGACCGCCCGGCCTATCTGACGGCGCTGGCCGATGCGGCGGAAAGTGGCTCGGAACGCTGCATCGAGTTGCGCCTGCGTCGCGGCCCCATTCAGCAGCGTTCCGGTGAACCGGCTTTCGTCTGGGCGGAGATGCGTTGCCGGCCGCTGGCGGCGCGTGGCGGCGACGTCGTTGCGGTGCTGCGCGACATTAGTGCCCGCCGGGCGCAGGATGAGGTGGTTGCGCGGATGCAGCGTGATCTCGATCAGGCGGCCGCAGGCAAGAATCGCTTCATGGCGACGATGAGCCATGAACTGCGCACCCCGCTCAACGCCATCATCGGATTCTCCGATATGCTGCTGCAGGCCGACGATCTGCGCGTCGACGATGCGCAGCGCCGCGACTATGCGCGGCTGATCAATGAATCGGGCACGCATCTGCTGTCGGTCGTCAACGGCATTCTCGATATGTCGAAGATGGAGACCGGCAATTTCGAGATCGAGCCGGAGCCGTTCTCGCCCGCGCCGGTGATTGCCGGCTGCTGCGACATTCTTCGCCTGAAGGCGCGCGAGACCGGCATCGATATCCGCCTGCGGCTGCCGGCGGCGCTGCCGACCATCGTCGCCGACAAGCGTGCGCTCAACCAGATTCTGATCAATCTCATTTCCAATGCGGTGAAGTTCAGTCATCGCGGCGGCGGCATCTGCGTCAGCGCGCTGCCCGACGGCGCCTCGCTGGTGATAGCGGTCGAAGACACCGGCGTCGGCATCGGCGAGGACGACCTGCCACGGGTCGGCGAGGCATTCTTTCAGGCGCGCGCTTCCTATGACCGGCGGCACGACGGCGCAGGCCTCGGCCTGTCGATCGTCAAAAGCCTGGTGAAGATGCATGGCGGCGATCTGGAGATCCGCAGCCGGATCGGCGAGGGCACCCGCGTGTCCGTACGCCTGCCGCTGGATTGCGAGCGCGCGACGCATGCTGCGCGGCCTGATGATTCTGATGAAGGAGATCGCGTGCCGGAGGCCGGCGCTGTGACAAGGATACAGGTGAGGAAGAGTGCGTAGACGAAGCGACCGACAGGGCCGACGGATGCAGAACGAACAACCGAAGATGGGACAACTGGCGCTGGCGGTGCTCGCGCAGTATCCCCGGCAGACCGTTGCCACTTTCATGGCTGTCTCGGCCGCGATCATCATCATCGTCAATGCGCTGTTTCTGCAGCCGGGCCAGCATCCGGCGCCGATCTTCGCGCTCGAGCGTCAGCCAGCGCCGGTCGCGGCGCTCGATCCGGCTCCGCCGCGCCCGCGCGTTGTCGAAGCCGCGCCGCCGGCGATATCGCCGGCGCCATCGGTACCGGCCGCCAGTGTGCCTGCACCCGTGGCAAAGCCGGCGCCCGTTGCTGCGCCGTCGCCACGCAATCGCGGCGACATCATCACCGATATCCAGCGCGAACTGGCGCGCAAGGGATTCTATGATGCCGCGGTCGACGGCATCTGGGGATCGCGTACCGATATGGCAATCCGCGATTTCGCGCAGGCGGCGGGTCTGCGCTTTGCGCCGGAGGCCAGCGAGGACGTGCTGAATCTGATTGCCGCTTCGCCGGTGACGAAATCCGCTTCGCCGCGCGCCACCACGGGCGCTCGCGAAACGACGGGCGGCGCGCGCCACGATCCGATCGCCGAGATGCTGACGCCGCCCCGCGAGATTCCGATGCCGGCGGCCGCGACGCCGGCGCAGCCGAACACCAGGCGCATCCTTGCCGTGCAGCGTGCCTTGTCCGAGTTCGGTTACGGCCAGATCAGGCTGACCGGTACGATGGGCCCCGAGACCCAGGCCGGCATCGAACGCTTCGAGCGCTCGCGCCGCATTCCGGTCACGGGCCAGCTCTCCGATCGGCTGCTGCGCGAACTGGCGGTCGTCACCGGCCAGACCATCGACTGATAGCGATTGCCTGCGGCCCCGCCGCGTGTCATGCGCTCTCGATGCGATTGAAATCGGGAATCTGGGTCGCCGCCTATCTGCGCCGCTGCCAGAGCGAAGGTGCGATGGCGGTGCTGCGCCGCCGCGGTGCGGAAGAGGCCGGCGCGATCTTCATCAAGATCGCGCGGCTGGATGGCACCGCCATGTTGTTCGGTCCCGCACCGCAAACCGCTTTCGATGATGCGCAGCCTTCGGAGCGGGCTTTCGTCGCAATGTTGCGGCGACCGGAGCCGGTCAGCGAGGCCGACGTGGAAGCGGCGCTGATGCGCGAAATCCGCTTCGATCCGGACATCTGGATCGTCGAGGTGGAAGATCGGGCAGGCCGGAATTTCCTAGATCGGGTCGTCGAGGGATAAGCGCCGCCCGCGGCGCCTTAGCGCTCGCCGATCCGGAACGGCGGCGGCAGATCGGCGAAATCCGGCGACGTCTCCTGCCGCCGCGACGAATGGCTCTGCGCCGCGTTGCGCAATCGGGCAGTGGTTTCCGGCCATAGCGCGGCATCATAGCGGGTCGGTTGCGTGCCGGCCGGCGTCGTGGCGGCGGCCCGCAGGATCGCGGCCATATGCCTGGCAGCCGGCGCCGTGAACCGCTCATAGAGCGCCGATAATTCAAACACGCGCTGTACCGAGCGGCCGACCGTCGGATTGAGGAACAGCAGCACCCGCTGCAGCACGCTCTCCGGCATATCGATCAGCCGCGCCGGGATCAGCAGCGGTTCGCCGGTTTCGTCGTCGACGATGCGAGTCGCCATGCGGATGTCGACGTGCATCAGCCGCACGATCTCACGCGCGAAGCCGGTCCGGTCGCGATGCAGCGCCGCGATCTCCAGCGCGCGGATCGTCGCCGCGTGATTGCCGACGGAGGGTGTCCGCGCAAGGTCGTCGGCGACGGCGTCGAGATGCAGGAGGATCAGGTGCCGGTCCGCGGATGGTGCGGCAAAGAATAATTCGCACAGTTCGGCAGCGGCGGGCGTCCGGCGGGAAGATTGTTGTGTCGGCACGGCCGGTACCAGGGCGGGTGCATCGGTCGCCGTCGGGACGCCCGGCTCGAAGGCCTGCACGGGTGTCGCCGCCGATGCGGCAATATCTTGGTCTTGACCTTGCGCGTCGGGGGATGCGGCTTGCGGTGTCAGATATGGCAGGAGTTGTTTCGGAACCCGCCGATAGTCGTGCAGGCGCGTGGAGACCGAGGTGCGCGTCTTCGCATCGACGGTCTGAAGCAGGCGCTGCGCCAGTTCGACATAGTGATGCTCTTCCTCGGCGCTGTGCGAGAGCTTCTGCACGTAAAGATCGGTCAGAACGCGCAGCAGCGTCGGGCGGATGTCGACGCCGTCGCGGCATGCCAGATCGAGCAGGCACTCGAGGCCAGGTGGAGTGGGAACGGACATTCTGTTGCGTCACCGCCGGGAAGACGTCCGTTCAAATTAATCCCGCCCCGTTAGCAAACGATTAATCTAAATGGCGCCTGAACGCCCGTGGTGCTGCGGCGGCGCCTGCAATATCCGCCAATCCACACGATGGCGACGCATTGATTTTAACAACCCGTTAACCCTGCACGTTTCTTAATGCCGGCGGGCCCCGATCAGGTTGAAGGTTCCGGCTCGAGAAGCCGTGGATTGCAAATCTCGAACTCGATGCCTTGAATTGGAAGCCTTGTACGAAGCCTTGTGTGCACGAAGCCTTGGGCACGAAACCTTGGACACGAAGTCCTGGATAGTGTCTTGGACACAGAGTCTTGGAAATGGGGGCTCATCATGGGTGAGGTGATTCAATTTCCTGAAGACACGGGTCGCGCGCGGCGTGGCCGGCTGGTCGGCGCGGACACGGAACTTGCGACCGTCGTCATTCTGCCGGTAATCCGGATTGAGCGCTTTGCCGATACGCCCGCCGACGGTTCGGTGCCTGATGCGCATGACCGGCCGCGCCGTCGTCGCCGCCGTGCGGCGCGCTGAATCTCGCGCCTGATGGAGCCGCGCAGACCCTTGACCGGCCGTGCGATCTGGCTTGCAGGTCTGCTGGTGCTGCCGCTTGCCGCTTGCACGCAAGGCGACTTCGGCGAGGTCCGCTCGTCGTTGGTGCGCGATGATATCCACGACTGGATGGGAGGCGCGGCGGGGCTGTCCACTGATGCGCCGGTGTCGGCGTTTCCGTATACGGACGACGAACGGCTGCTGCGGGATCTTGGCTACCCGTTGATCGAGCCGTCCTACGATCGGAAAAAATGGAACAGCGTGCTCGGTGAATACGGTCTGCGCGGCTATGCGCGCGACAACCGGCTGCCGCACAACGCCTATGCCGAGCATCTGTTAGGCGGCAGATACCGCTCGCCGACCGCGCGCTATCAGAAATTGCTGGAAGATATCCGCAACGATATCGATCGGCTCTCGCCGTTCTTCGAGGTGTCGGCGCGGGTCGTCGATATCGACGCCAAGCGCAAGCGGTCGCTCGATTTCACGCGTTCGAGCGAGGACGAACGGTCCGGCGCGGTGCTGCGCATCCGCGAAAACGCCAATATCATCGTGTGGGTCGAATTGTCCTTGAACGATCGGCTCGCCGCCTATCGCTACGCACTGGAGCGCCTGGTGGTGATGACGCCGTCGCCAATGGCAGTCGAGGTCGAACGCAGCTTGCGACTTCTGCGGGCAGCCATCGATGAGCGCGGATATGGTCCAGCGCCAGTCGCGCACCGACGCTATTTCCCGATCAGCAAATAGATCGACAGCGACACGCACTGCGTGATGCGATGCATGCGCCGCGGACGATTCCCTAGTTGGCAGGCTGGCACTTCGCCGCGGCAAGCGAGCTGCGCGCCATCGGCATCAGACTTGGCTCGGGCGCGAGCGCACGCACGGCGATCAGACCGGTCTCGGTCGGGGATTCAACGATCAGGCGATCCGCGGCAGTGACATCCTCGTCCTCGGGCAGTTGCGCTCGCTGTTCGGACGTCATCAGGTCGAGTTCGATGACGCGCCGTCCTGCCGCGCGATCGTTGATCGCGTAATAGGCGATGTCGTAGCGCGTATAGAAGGTGACGGAGGTATAAGCCTGGCTCACCGGAACGCTGAATTTCAGTGAACCTTGCGACAGGTCGTAGTGGCAGACGGCGAGCGCAAACGCGGGGTCCATGAATGTAAGGACGGCATTTCCGGGCTGTGGCGCCGCGATCTGCGTTGCGGTGTTGACCGGCGCCAGCGGCGCCAGGCGGGAATAGGCATCCTGTGTCGCGGTGCGCGGCGCCATCATCATCGTCACCAAATGGACGATGCCGCCGAGCAGAAGGCCGCCGAGGAGAAGCAAAAGCCAGCGGATCATGGGCACTCCCCCGTCGCGATCTGTGGCATCGGCGTTTCGTGTCCGGCGCGCGTGGCAACACCGACGGGTGTATCGTAAAGACGCAGCGCCAGGAGATAGCGCTCGACGCCTCCGGTCGGCAGCCAGTTGCCGGCGCTGGCACGCGGCGCGATGGTGATCGCGAAACTGCCGTCGGCGCGGCGCAGCACTTCCTGGCTGGTGAAGCCGTAGCGGTTCAGCGAATTGGCGACGAGGCCACCCTCCGCATTGTAGAGCGTCAGCGTCCAGAATCGCGCCGCCGGCGTGATGCCGCTGACGGCGACCGTGCAGCGGCCGTCGAGAGGGCGGCCATTGTCGTCGAGACGGGCGATGAAGGAGACGCCATCGCCGAGGCCGATCGGCAGCAGCCCGGCGCGGGAGATGGCGGCGCGAGCATAGGGGTCCGCATCCAGCGTGCCGCCGCGTGGGTAGGCGGTCCAACTGCCGATGGTCAGGGCACCGAAGCGGACATCGCCGGTCAGCGACAGCCAGGTCGCGCCGAGGCCGACGATTGCGGCAATGATGAAGACGAAGAGCGAGCCTGTTAACAATCGCACGGTCGGACCGTCTGGGAGCGGATGATGGGAAGCCGCCGGGTCGGCAGGCCGGTGGTCAGTTCTGGTTGGCGTTGTCCGGTTTGCGATCGACGGCAGCGAGTGCATCCCGGTTCGCGATCGAGGAACTGCGGCGCAGCGCCGGACCGGACGATGCGGCTGCAGGCGGGGGCAGGGCACGTGTCGCGTCGTCCATCAGCCGTTCGACGCGCACCAGGATATCCGCGGCACGGCGGGTCAGGGTCGGAGGTCGCTCGGGCAAGGGTTCGCTCTTCTTGGTCGCGGTGTTGGCGGCAATCAGCGGTTCCCTGCGTTGCAGCGGCGGCACGCCAGGAATGGTTTTGATCTCGATGCCCTGATGAGCATATTCCATGATCGCATGCCAGGTCATTGCCGGCAGCGAGCCACCGGTCATGCGGTTCATCGGCGCGTAGTCGTCGTTACCGAACCAGACGCCGCAAACGTAATTGCCGGTGTAGCCGACGAACCAGGCGTCGCGATAGCCGTTGGTCGTGCCGGTCTTGCCCGCCACCTGCACGCCATTGAGGCGTGCGCGCCGTGCCGTGCCGTTTTCGACGACGGAATTCATCATCATGTTCATGTCCCGCGCAACCGAGACGGGGATCACCTGCTTCGGCTTCGGGCCGTCGCGATCGAAGCGCCAGACAGTTTCGCCGGTGCCGGTGCGCACTTCGAGGATCGCGTGCGGCGGCACCATCCTGCCCTCGCGCGGGAAGGTGGCATAGGCGCCGACATGATCGAGGATCGTGACTTCGCCGGCGCCTATCGGCAGCGACGGCGTGTCGATCAGCGGCGTGCGGATGCCCATGTCGCGCGCGGTCTTGACGATCTTGACGCGCCCGGCCTTGGCGTTGCCGTTGCCGAGTGCGAGCGACAGCCGAATCGGAATCGTATTGATCGACTTGGTGATAGCGGTGAGGATGGTCACCGATCCGGCATAGGAACGGCCGTAGTTTTGCGGGCACCAGTTGCCCAGGCAGATTGGTGCATCCACCACGATGGACGAGGGCTTGAAGCCATTCTCCAGTGCGGTGGCATAGACATAGGGCTTGAACGAGGAGCCCGGCTGCCGCAGGGCGTCGGTAGCGCGGTTGAACTGGCTGACGCCGTAGTCGCGGCCGCCGACCATCGCCCGCACCGCACCGTCGAGATCGACGACCACGACGCCGGCCTGCCGGGCGTGATAGTCCTGCCCGAACTGGCGCAGCGAGTTCTCCACCGCGTCCTCCGCTACCCGCTGCAGATTCGTGTCGAGACCGGTGCGCACGATGAAGACGCGCTCTGTCATCGATTTCGGGAAGGTGTCGACGAGCTTCTTCATCTCGTCGAATGCATAATCGAGATAGTAGTTCGGCGACCGCTCGTCGCGGCGGTCGACGACGGTGGCGGGGTTGCGGCGGGCGCCGAACACCTGACCCTCGGTCATGAACCCGGCCTCGACCAGATTGTCGAGCACGACATTGGCGCGGCTGCGCGCCGCCGGCAGGTTGATGTGCGGCGCGAACTTGGTCGGCGCCTTGAACAGGCCGGCGAGCATCGCGGCTTCCGCGAGGTTCACGTCTCGCGCCGACTTGTTGAAATAGAACTGCGCCGCCGCATCGACGCCGAAGGTGCCGCCGCCCATATAGGCGCGGTCGAGATAGAGCTTGAGGATCTCGTTCTTGGTCAGATGCGCTTCCAGCCACATGGCGAGGAAGGCTTCCTTGACCTTGCGCTCGATGGTGCGCTCGTTCGACAGGAACAGGTTCTTGGCGAGCTGCTGCGACAGCGACGAGCCGCCCTGCACGACGCCGCCGGCCTTGGCGTTCGACACCATGGCGCGGAAGGTGCCGGCGATGTCGATGCCGAAATGGTCGTAGAAGCGCCGGTCCTCGGTGGCGATGGTCGCCTTGATCAGGTGATCGGGATATTCCGCGAGCGGGATCGCGTCGTTGTGCTTGATGCCGCGGGTGCCGACCTCGTTGCCGTAGCGGTCGAGGAAGGTGACAGCGAGGTCGGCCTTCTTCAGCCAGTCGCCCTCCGAGGTCTCCTGGAAGGCGGGGACCGCCAGCGCCAGCATCAGCAGCAGCCCGACGGTGCCGAGATTGGCGCATTCCGACACGCCCTCGTTGAACCAGCGCCGCCAGCCGGAGGTGTGGAAGCGGTCCATGAAGGTGGAATAGCGCTCGTAGCCTTCGCGCGTGGCCGCCCCGCTCTTGAACATCGAGGAATCGATGCGCGAATCGACATCGAGCAGACCCCGCTGCAGCGCCTTCAGCCACTTTTCGGGTATGAGGTTGCGCAAGGTCCGACCTAAGGCCCTGAATTTCTGGTCTAATAAGCTGCCGTTGTAGCCTATTCACGGGCGGTGGACCATAACGCGCCGATGCCGGGATCAAGGGGAACTTTCCGGCGAAAACGAGGCGGATCCGGTGTCCGGTCGGCAGCCGGCGGTGACGCGGTCCGCAGGACGTCCTACAAGCGACCAGGTGAATCGGCAGGAATTCGACGTGTCAGTCCGGCTTCGCAGATCGCAACTCCCCTCCGGCCGGTCGCCCGAGCCAACGGCCGCCGCGCCCGTGCCCTTCTGGCGGCGCAAGCGGCTCGATCAGATGACCCGGGCCGAGTGGGAGAGCCTGTGCGACGGCTGCGGCCGCTGTTGCCTCAACAAGCTGGAGGAGGAAGACACCGGCGAAATCTTCTTCACCGATGTCGTCTGCCGGCTGTTCGATGCCGGCACCTGCCGCTGCTCCGATTACAAGAACCGGCAGAAGAAGGTGCCCGACTGCGTCAAGCTGACGCCGGAGGAGGTGGCTAATTACAACTGGCTGCCGCCGACCTGCGCCTATCGGCTGCTGGCGGAAGGCAAGGACCTGATGTGGTGGCATCCGCTGGTGTCGGGTGACCCGGACACGGTGCATCAGGCCGGCGTGTCGCTGCGAGACCGCAAAATCGTCAGTGAAGTCGGCATTTCGGACGCGCAGCTCGAAGACCATATCGTCACCTGGCCCGGCCGCGTGCCGAAGGCGGCGCGGGCGCGGCCGACGGATACGGCCCGCCCTGGCGGGCACCCGCGGCCCAGATAATCAAATATTTATAATGCATCTTTAGTCGGTCGGCCACTTTGTCCTACTGCGCGCCGCCGTTTTGCCCCTTATCGTCGCGCGCCGTCGCCGTTGGGCGACCGGTTGGGCAAGAAACGAATCGGGAGCGGCGGATGCCGGAGGCTGTGCAGGACGCGAAATACATCGAGGCACTGTCGCAGAAGCTGGCGGCAGCAGCGCGTCGCGTCGGCATGAGCGAGGCCGCTTATTATCTGGAGATCGCAGCCGCATCGGCGGGCGAAGCCTCGAAACGCACCCGCCCGGCATCGAGCCTTCCGGGCAACGGGCGCTTCTGACCGGTCCGCTCCGGCGCTGCCGGGGCCAGATCGTGGCGGGCATTCTCGTCGCCGGCCGTCGTCGCCGACAGCCGTCATCGATCGGTATTGTCGATCGGTATCGCTGACCGGCATTATCGATCGGCATTATCGATCGGCATGGCCGCGATGCGCACGGGCGGAAGATTTCCGGCGCCGATCAGGGCATGATCGCGGGATATCCGCCAACAGGAGGACGCGCGATGGCCCGCTTCGTCAAGGTGATCACCGGCGACAAGCACGACATGTTCGTGAACCCCGACAAGATTCTCAACATCACGCCCTCGAACAATCCGGGCCTGTCGGTGCTGCATGTCGAGGACGGCACGATGGTGACGATCGCCGAAGCGCCGGAAGAACTGGCGAAGCGCCTGAGCGAAGCATGATCCCGAAAAGTGGGACCGGTTTTCGGAGAGGGTCATGCTTGGCATGATCCCGGAAGGTGGAATCCGGCTTTCCGGAAGGGGCATGCTCAAGCGAAATGCGTGACCCGGAAAGGCTGCTCTCGGGCTCGAGCCGAGGGTGGGCCGCGGTTTGCGGACGATGTGCTCTTGGCGTGGGCGACGCACACGATAGATGGAACACGATAGACGGGACTGACGACGGGCCGGCTTCGACGCTGTCTTGAATCGCATGCAGTCGGCTCCGTGACCGCGGTCGGCTTTCTCGCCGATATAAGAAAATAATCCTTGTGAGCGTCACGCTCCGCCGCTAGGCTTGCGCCATCCTCCCCACCCACATGCGTTGCAGCCATGACAGAGAAGCAGTCCGTGCGCGCGTCGGCGCGCGTCCGCTATCGCGCGGTGAAGCCGACGGAATGCGGCGAGGGCGACGACGGGGTTCCGGTGGTTGCCCGGCCTGCGGCTTACGTCGCGCCATCCGCCTTGCAGACGCGGCGGACTGTCGGACCTGCGCCGGACGCCGCATCCGGCGTCGCATCGACGACGCTGATGGATGAGGTGCGCGGGCTCTACGAGGACGGCATCGTGCCGGTGCGCGAGATCGCGCTGCGCGTCGGCGTGTCCGAACGCACATTATACAAGTATGCACGGCGCGGCCGCTGGCGTCGCCGTTATGCCCGCGCGGCTGCCGGGGGCGATGTGCCGGCCCAGCCAT
>DATMEV010000003.1:0-24625 GCA_035556795.1 Pseudolabrys sp.
GACGCGCGCCGGCACCATCGTCTCGGTGCCCTATACGGTGGAGGTCAACGACGTGGTGATCTCGGCGGTGCAGCAGCACCGCTCCGACGAGATTTTACATCGCGGCCGCGACCAGTTCGACCGGCTCTACCGCGACGGCGCCAGCGCGCCGCGGGTGATGGCGATCTCGATCCACCCGTATCTCACCGGCGTGCCGCACCGGATCAAATATCTGGAAGCGCTCTACGACCACATCCTCAGTCACGACCGCGTCGTCATGTGGACCGGCGCAGAAATCCTCGACTGGTACAAGGAACAGACCGCCGCAGGTTGAGCCGTCATGGGGCGGATCGGTCGCGGCGACTTGCCAGTTGCCCGTTTCGTCCCTAGATCGCCGGCATGTCGAAAAAACTGGCCGAATTGAAAGCGCTGCTTGCCGACCTCAAGGAGGAACGCGAGAGCGTCGATGCCGCCATCGAGCAGATGGTCGGCGAACTGGCAGCCGTGGCGCCGGAAGAGCGCAGTGGCGGTGGATGGGGGCCTGACGGCGCGCGCACCCGCGCGTTTCTGGAACTGACCAATCGGCAGAGCGATCTGGAAGCCGAGATCGATACGGTGTCGCGCGAGGTCGCGGCACGCCAACCGGACGGCAATACGCTGCATTGATGGCTATTGCCGTCTCGTTACCGGTGATTTGGAGATGATGCGGGCCATGCCGCGCTACTTCTTCCATACGCAGATCGGCGACGACGTCATTCGCGATACCGCCGGCGCCGTGCTGCGCGATCCGGACCATGCCTGGCGGGTGGCGCAAGCGATGATCGCCGGCCTGCTGGAGGACGGCGGCGACGACCGGTCGCTGCTTGCCGCGTTGCTGGTGGTGACCGACGAGGCCGGCGAGACGGTGTTCGAACTGCCGTTCTCCGAAGCGCTGATCCCGCCGCCCGGCGGGTCCGACGACGAACCGCCGCCGGTGCTGCAATAGCAGGCACGGCCGGCTGGCAGCCGCGGGTTGCCGGCCTTTCCGGTGGGCAACGACAAGGGCGAGCGTCACGGAAGCCTTTCCGGATTGACTCTTCCATCCGTGCATCATTGAATGCGCCCCGGCGTAGGGAGTGCCCACCATCAGGTGGGCACGTTGGGAATCCGGTGTGACACCGGAGCTGCCCCCGCAACTGTAAGCGGCTAGCTCCTTCCATCAGCCACTGGGCGAAGCCCGGGAAGGCGGAACGGAGCAGCGATCCGCGAGCCAGGAGACCGACCTCGCCGTCACCCATCCGTGCACGGGGCGTGCAGTCGGAGCGGCGTCTTCCGCAGTGGTGATTGAGGGGAGCCGTCGTGGGGAACTGGTTGTTCAGTTCGTTGCAGTCCGATTCCGGCGCGTACGCAGCAATGCGTGCGCCCGCCCGACGGTTCGTATTCTTACAACTGTCAGGGGCGAATGGTGGACTTCAAAACGCGGTACGTTTCTTCACGATCTGATCGCAAATCCCTTGCCGTCGGCGCGACGGCTGTCGTCGCGGCGGTGCTGAGCCTGCCGGCAACCGGCGCGCGGGCGCAGGCGCCGGCCGATACCCAGACGCTGCCGGAGGTGAATGTCAGCGTCTATGCCAATCAGACGCCGACCGATGTCGCCAAGACCGGCGCATCGACGACGATCCTCACCGGCGACGAGATGCGCGCGCAGGGCTACACCGATCTGCCTTCGGCGCTGCGTTCGGTCGCCGGCGTCGAGGTCAGCCAGAGCGGCCCGCGCGGCGCGCTCACTTATGTCAGCATCCGCGGTTCGCAAGCCAAGCATGTTCTGGTGCTGGTCGACGGCGTGCCGATGAACGAGTTGCAGAGCGGCGCCTTCGACTTCGCCGATTTCGAGATGGAAGGCATCGAGCGGGTCGAGGTGGTGCGCGGGCCGCAGTCCGGCATTCATGGCGCCAACGCCAATGCCGGCGTCATCGCCATCACCACGATCAGCGGCCGCGGTCGTCCCTCCGGCGCCCGGCTGCGTGTCGAGGGCGGTTCGCGTGAAACCGGCATGGTCGCGGCCACCGTTCACGGCAATACCGGCCCGGTTTACGGCGCGCTGTCGATCGACCGCCACACCACCGGCGGTTACAACGTGTCGCGCTTCGGCGACAGCCGCAACGGCTCCTATCGCACGGCAATCGGCGGCACCATCGGCGTCGACGTCACGCCGGACATCAATATCGAGAGTTCGTTCCGTTCGGTCGCACGCACGGTATCGGTCGATCCGCAAATCGGCGAGTTTGTCATGCCGTCGGTGCCGTTCGGCACCGACTACAACGATTTCAAATCGACGATGGCGCGGGTGAACGGACAGTGGAAGCTGTTCGACGGCATCTTCGTGCAGAATGTCGGCTGGTCGCGCTATCAGGACAACTTCCATTCTTTCGACGTGATGAACGGCGACTATCAGACGGAAGGCGTGCGCGATCAGGTCAACTACAAGGGGACGGTCTATATTCCCCACTCGTTCTTCGGCGAGAAGCAGTCGCTGACCTACGCCACCGATTGGCGCAAGGAGCGGTTCTTCCAGCATTCCGATTTCTTCGCGTTCTATCCGCCGGGTTCGGCGGCGTTCTTCGCGACGCAACCGGGCCGCGTGCGGGTCGGACATGCCGGCGAATACACGATCGACCTGCCGACGCAGACGACGTTGACCGGCGCGCTGCGCAAGGAATCCCATACCGGCTTTGCCGACAGCACCACCTGGCGCATCACCGCCTCGCAGCGGTTGTTGGAGGCGACGCGGCTGCATAGCTCGGTCGGCACCGGCGTCACCAATCCGACGATCCTCGATCAGTACGGCTTTGCGCCGAGCTCTTTCATCGGCAATCCGGATCTCAAGCCGGAGCGTTCGTTCGGATGGGATGTCGGCTGGGAGCAGGGCTGGTTCGACGGCCGGGTGGTCACCGACATCACCTATTTCAGCGCCGACTTCACTGACAAGATCGTCAGCGTTCCCGCCGGCCCGCCCGGCGTGATGACGGTGATGAACGCCGTCGGCACGTCGCCGAAGCGCGGCATCGAGGCCTCGATCCGTATCAATCCGGTGGACTGGATCAGCATCAGCGCCAATTATACCTATACGGATACGCAGCTCTCGACCGGCGAGCCGGAACTGCGCCAGCCGCGTCACAAAGGCAGCGTGTCGGTCGCCACGCATTGGCTCGACAACACGCTGCATGCGCATGCCGGCGTGGTGTTCAACGGCACGATGCCGGACACCGTCTTCACGTTTCCGTCTTTCGTGACCGGCCTGCCCGCCTATACGATCCTCAATGCGTCGCTGTCCTACGACATCACGCCTTACGCGCAGGCCTATGTGCGGTTCGAGAATGCGCTCAACAGCCGTTACGAGGAGGTCTTCTCCTATCGCGCGCCACCGCGCGGCATCTTCGCCGGACTGAAGCTCAAGACCCTGCCGTGAACTGTCGTGCGCGGGCAACCGAGGCCGGCCGTGAGCCGGCCCGGTGGTCCGCCCGAGATCCGTGCGCCTGATCCGTGCGTCTGTCGCGGCGAACCGGATTAGCGTCGGGGGCGCCGGGCGGACGAGGTGCGGCGCGGTGCCGCCCTGCTCGCGGTTTTGGCAGGTCGTTTGGAAGGATGCGGCCGCGCCGCGCTCTGCACTGGTTTTTTCGTGCCGCCGGGTTTGCGCGGTGTCGTGGGGCGGGTAGCGCTGGCGGCTGCCGTTTTCGACGGCCGTACCGGTGCTGCTTTCGGCCCGATTGCTCTCTTGACCGATCTTTTGGCCGGTCGTGTGCCGGCTGCTTTGGCACCGGCTGGCTTGAGGCCCGTCGTCATCGGACTCTTTGTCTTCCGCGCTGCCGACTCCTGCCTTGCCGTCTTCGGGCTCGTTGTTTTCGGATTTGCGGCTTTGGTCCGGGCGGGTGCCTTGCGCCGGCGCGGCGCGGCGGCGATTGCCTCGGCCCTCGTTCTGGCGTCTTCGAGGGTGACATCCTGAATGTCGGCCTCGGCGGCGCGCTCCAGCATGCCGATCGTCGATCCGGTCAGGGCGATGCTGGTGGCCTCGGCGAGGTCGGTGGCAGCCTTCTCCAGTTGCTCGACGAGCGATCGTCTCTTGGCCATGGCGTCCGTGCCTGTGTGCCTGTCAGGTGTACCTGTCGCGTGTATCTGCGCGCCGATCCTATAGTGCGGATGTCCTTGCCGGCTGGCAACGGCATTCAGCGATAGAGGCCGTAGGCTTCCCAGTGATCCGGGGGAATCTTCGCGCCGATCTTGTAATCGAACGACACGATCTCCAGCCGGTCGGGCGAGGCGGTGCAGGTGAAGGAGAACTGATACCACTCGCCTCTGCTGCGGAAAGCGCCGCCGGCGCCACGCGCGGTGTTGCCGTGGATGCTGACCGGCGCGATCGAATCGATCATCGCCCGGTCCGGGTGATAGGGGTTCTGGTCCTGACCGATGCGCTTGACGGCCGCATAGTCGCAGATCTGCTGCAGCCGCGCCGACGGGTCGACCCGTTTGAGCGCCGCCTTGAAGCGCGCATCGGTCATCGCAGCGGCCGGTCCGGTGAGCGATGCGAAAGCCAGCGCCAGTCCGACAGCCGCGATCGGAAGGGCGGCAAGGCTGGCGCGAAGTGCCGCGGCTGCGGGCAAAGCGTGTCGTTGCATCAATTGTTGCCTCGTCGAAAAACATGCAGGGCGGCGAAGGGCATCGATATCGAAGCTTCGGTGTTAAACGCCAGGGACGCGCGCCAGACAAGACCTGAAGTGCGTTGCAGGCCCGACATGAATGCAGAGGGCGGGATTGCCGAGCTGCGCGGATATCGGGCTGCCGCCGAACTCCGCATTCTCTCCTTGCTCTCGGTCAGGACGTGTGACGCTGCGCTACGAGGCGGCGGAAGTCGCGGTCGCGCTTGAGGTGCCATTCCCGACTCATCGCCGTTCGCCGGTCCGGCATCGCTTCGAGATGCAGCAGCTCCCACTGACGGCCGCGGGTGAAGCGGGCGCCGGTGCCGGCATTGTGCCGCGCCAGCCGCTTGTCGATATCGGTGGTCCAGCCGACATAGGTCAGCCGGCGTGCGGCGCCGAGCGAGCCGAGGACATAGACGAAACAGGAGGCCGCGGGCGGCGGCCGCCGTGGCGCGGTCACCGGAAGGCCGACCAGCGGCTGTTGAACGACGCGGCCGGGAGCACCGCCTGTGCCCCCGACAGGGTGCTGCCGGTGGCGGCATAGGCGCTGCGGCTGGATGGCGCGGCCGGCGCGTCGGTGGGTGCAGGTGCCGCTGCGATCACCGGAGCCGGCTGGGAAACCGGTTTTTCGGCAGCCCTGTTGATCGCCTTGTCGGCTCCCTTTGGTTCTGCCGTCGCGGTCTTGAACAGGTGATCCAGCGTCTTGCTGTCTTGTGTCTTGCTGTCTTGCGTCCTGTTGTCCTGCGCCTTCGCTGTTTTCTGCGGCGCGGGAGCGCTCGGCGGCGTAGCGGCCGCGGTGCGGTGTGGCGGCGTCGGCACGCTGCTGCTGGGTGCCGCTGCGGTGCGGACCGGCGCGGTCTGCACCGGTGCTGGCGTTTCGGCGGCGGGCGCCGGCTCAGGCGGCGTCTCGGAGGGCAGTTGCGTCGGCGGCACGATGCCGATGCGCGAGGTGATGCCGGGCGAGGCCGACGACAGCATGATCGAGCGGCCGCTCTGGTCCTGCACGGTGTTGCCGTCGCCGAGGCCGAGCTTCTGCGCGAAGGTCCGGTTCATGCCGCCGTCGATGCCGGCGCGGCTCGGCGCCACCGGTACGCCCTGCGCGACCAGTTGCGCGGTCCTGTACTCGTCCTGGCGCTGCTTCTCGTTGACGGCGCTGGCGATCGCCTGCGGGATTTCGAAGGTCGGGCACTTGGCGCCGGAGCTGGCGTTGAGCGGCGAGCCGTCCGGCGTCACCGCATCGAACACATAGCGCCGCTCGCACACCGACACGCGCGGCTGCTGGCGGGTGACCTCGAAATGGTCGTAGCCCTGCTTGATGTTCTTCCAGAACGCCATGTGCTTGCTGTTGCGGTGCTTGGCCATGTTCTCCGCCGTCATCCGGAACGGATAGGCCTGCACCTGGAACGCCTTCTGGCCGCCGAAGAACGATTCGCGGCCGAGCGCATAGATTTCCGAGATCTGCTCGTCGGTCATCGCGTAGCAGCCGCGCGAGGAGCAGTCGCCATGGATCATCAGATTGCTGCCGGTGCGCCCGAGCGACCGGTCGAAGGCGTTCGGATAGCCCATGTTGAACGCCAGATAGTAGCTGGAGTTCGGATTCATCTGTGCCGGGGTGATCGTATAGAAGCCTTCCGGCGCCTGCCGGTCGCCTTCCTTGATCTTCGGGCCGAGATCGCCCGACCAGCGGCAGATCGGATAGGTCTTGAGCAGCGCGAACTGGCCGCTGCGATCCTTCTTCCAGACCTCCAGCTCGGCTTCCGACTTGAACAGGCGCACCAGGATCGGCGAGCCCTTGTCCATGTTCTTGGCATCGAGCTCGGACAGCATGGCGCCGGACAGTGGCGCCATGGCGCGGCCGGACATCTTCGACGTGCCGTCGGTATTGCAGCCGGCGAGGCCAAGCGTCGCCGTGAGCGCGGCGGTGATGAGCGCGGTGCGCAAAAACGGGCGGCGGATCAAGCGAGAAGACTCCCCAGCGGCCATCTTAAGCCCTTATCTTACAATCGTTATCGCCAAGATGTGGCATCTGCAAGGCAGGCCGGCGCGTGGCGCCGCCGGCCGGACTATGCCTGCCGATTGGTAAACCACCGGTTTCGGCGGCCGCGCTGGCAGCGGCAACGAATTGGAATCACACACAAAACCGTGATCGCCGCCGGCGGGTGGTCAGGCCAGCACCCGGCCCATCGCCAGGAACTTGTCGCGGCGCTGGCGGCGCACTGTGTCGCGGTCGAGGCCGCGCAATTCGCCGAGCGCCTTGTCGATGGCGACGCCGGCGGCGGCGATGGCGGCCGCCGGGTCGCGATGGGCGCCGCCGGTCGGCTCCGGCACGACGGCATCGATCACCCCGAAGCGCGCCATGTCCTGCGCCGTGATTTTCATGTTGGTCGCGGCGTCCTGCGCCTTGGTGGTGTCGCGCCACAGGATCGAGGCAGCGCCTTCCGGCGAGATGACGCTGTAGATGGCGTGTTCGAGCATCAGCACGCGATTGGCGGTGGCGATGGCGATGGCACCGCCGGAGCCGCCTTCGCCGAGCACCAGCGCGACATTCGGCACGCCGAGCGCCAGGCAGGCGTCGGTGGAGCGCGCGATCGCCTCGGCCTGGCCGCGCTCTTCGGCGCCGATGCCTGGATAGGCGCCGGCGGTATCGACGAGGCAGAGCACCGGGATGTCGAAATGGTCGGCCATATCCATCAGCCGCACCGCCTTGCGATAGCCTTCCGGCCGCGCCATGCCGAAATTGTGCTTGAGGCGGCTCTCGGTGTCGGAGCCCTTTTCGTGACCGATGATGCAGATGCTTTCGCCGCGGAAACGACCGAAGCCGCCGATGATCGCCTCGTCGTCGCCGAATTTACGATCGCCGGCGAGCGGCACGAAATCCTCGATCAGCTTGGCGACGTAGTCGACGCAATGGGGGCGTTGCGGATGGCGCGCCACCTGCGTCTTCTGCCAGGGCGTCAGCGTGGCATAGACCTGCTGCAGCGCCTGCGCCGCCTTGGCTTCCAGCCGGCCGATCTCCTCATCGACGGCGACGGCGTCGCTGCCGGCTTGCATCGCCCGCAATTCCTCGACCTTGGCTTCCAGTTCGGCGACCGGCTTTTCAAAATCGAGATAGCTGCGCATGTCGCCAATCGTGGTGATGGAGCGGTTGATGGGTCGGAGCCGGATGGTCTCGGCGACGGCAACTGGCCCACGGATGGGCCGCAAGTCAAGTCGCAGGCCGAAATCGCATCGGCATCGACCCGAACCAGCCTATCCGGGGAATCTTAACGCCTTTGCCGCAATTGCGCCGGTTCCGGTAGGCGGCCCTTAACCGCATTCGGCGGCATTGCATCTATTGGCCCGTGTTTCTGCGATCGCCTTTGCCACCTCTTAACGGACGCCCGACAACCTGCGGTCGCGTAAACAGGGGACCGGCGGACGATAATGGCGTTGATCGACAATCGCGGCGATGCGGCTGTGTCCGGCCAACTGGCGCTGCCGGGGGTGCGGATGCGGCTCGGCAGCCGTCCGAGCGCCGCGGCCGGCGCGCAACTCTGTGAGATCGTCGATCTTCTGGCGGTGCCGGAACCGGCCTGGGCCGACCTCGCCGGGCGCGCCGCCGAGGCCAACGCCTTTTTTCACCCTGCCTGGGCGCGCGCGGTCGCCCGTCATGCCGAAGGACATGCCGGCAGCCGGGCGCTGCTGGTGTGGGACGGCCCGACGCGCACGCGGCTCCTCGCGCTGCTGCCGGTCATGCCGGCATGGCGCGCGCTCAAATTGCCGCTGCCGTTGCTGGTCGCCTGGCAGGCCTATGCGCCGTTGACGACGCCGCTGCTCGATGCCGAACGGATCGACGAGGCGGCGCGCGGGCTGCTCGCCGCTGCGACGCGGGCCGGCGCGCTCGCCGTTCTTCTGCCGCGCCTGTCGCAGGCCGGCGTCGCCGCGCAGGCGCTGCGGCGCGCCGTTGCCGGTGGCCCGGCGCCGCGCGTGACGGATGCGCATCAGCGCGCGCTGCTCGACGCGGCGCAGGAACCCGACGCCGCGCTCCAGACGCTCGGTGCCAAGAAGCTGAAAGAGCTGCGTCGGCAGCGCAATCGCCTTGCCGACGGCGGCGCGGTGACTTTCGCAATGACGGCCGATCCCGCGGCAGCGGCGGCGGGGCTCGATGCGTTCCTGTCGCTCGAGGCGCAAGGCTGGAAGGGCGCGCGCGGCACGGCGCTGGCGCAGAAGCCGGGCGATGCAGCCTTCGTGCGCGAGGCCGTCGCCGGCATGATGCGCGCCGGTCAGGCACAGGTCGCGACGCTGGCGAGCGGCGACCGCATCGTCGGCGCCGGCATCGTGCTGCGGCATCGGCGGCGCGGCTATTTCTTCAAGATTGCCTATGACGAGACGCTGGCGAAGATGTCGCCCGGCGTGCAGCTCACCCTCGATATCACCCGTTCGCTCTGTGCCGACAGCGCCATCGACAGCGTCGATTCCATCGCCGTGTCGGATCATCCGATGATCGATCACGTCTGGCGCGACCGTCTGCCGGTCTGCGACCTGCTGTTGCCGGTGCGCGTGAGCCGGCCTGCCTTTCTCGCCATCGCCGCAGTGCTTGCCGCGCGCCGCGCCGCGCGTGAATTCGCCCGTACCGTCGTTCACCGTATTCGTTTCCTGAGAGGAGTTCGTCCATGAGTATTGCGACAACCATGTCCGCCACTGCGTCCGTCGTTCCGTCGCCGTCGGCCGTCATCGAACCCACCGACCGCTCCTCGTTCACCAGCGCGTTTCCGCTGCGGCCGTTCAGCATCCGCCATCGGCTCGCCGGCGATCCGCAGTTCTCGCTGGCGCGCATCGTCGACATGGTGCGCGAACTGCCGCGCGATCACATCGAATACAATTCCGGCCAGGTGGCGATCGGGCAGGATCCCGACTCGACGCCGCTGGTCGAACTCGATCCGGAAGACGTGGTGCGCCGCATCGAGACGGCCGGCGCCTGGATGGTGCTCAAGCGCATCGAGGTGCTGCCGGCCTATCGCGCGGTGCTCGAGGAGACGCTGCTGTCGGTGGCGCGCGCGCAGGGCCATGCGAGCCTCGACGCAGCCGGCTTCGAAGATATCCGCGGCTTCCTGTTCGTGTCGTCGCCGAATTCGACGACGCCGTTCCACGTCGATGCCGAGGACAATTTCTTCGTCCATATGCATGGCGAGAAATACTTCACCGTCTGCGACAACCGCGATGGCGCTGTGGTGCCGGACGAGGCGATCGAGCATGCGATCTCCAAGCATCGCAACGTCACTTACAGCGAAGCCTTCGAGGCGCGCTCGACCTGCTATTCGCTGCAGCCGGGCGAAGGGCTGTTCGTGCCGTATCTGTGGCCGCACTGGGTGCGCACCGGCTCGCAATATTCGATTTCGATGGCGGTCACCTGGAAGACACGGGCGGTGATGCGCAAGAACGATATCTTCGTGGTCAACTCGCTGCTGCGGCGGATGGGTTTCCCGCAACAGCCGCCCGGCCGCAATGCGCTCGCCGATAACGTCAAGCTCGCAGCCTTCCGTTCGATGAAGACGCTGGTCGATCCGCTGCGCAAGAGCGAGGCGGTGCGGGCGCTGGTGCGCAAGATGGTGCTCGGCCGCGACGCCAATTATTTCGTCAAGACCGGTGCCAAACCCGCGGCATAAAGCTCGCGGCGGATAAAGTCGGTGGCGTGAGCGTCGTGCTCAGGTTTCCGCGAGCGGGTGCAGGTCGCGCACCAGGCTCTTGAGCCGGTCCTCGATCACATGGGTGTAGATCTGTGTGGTCGAGATATCGGCATGGCCGAGCAGCGTCTGCACCACCCGCAGATCGGCGCCGTTGTGCAGCAGATGGCTGGCGAAGGCATGCCGCAGGACATGCGGGCTGATGGCGTGGGCGGCGATGCCGCTCGCCGCCGCCAGATCCTTCAGCTCGCGGGCGAAATGCTGACGGGTCAGGTGGCCGCTGTCGCCGAATGAGGGAAACAGCCATTTCGATCCGGCAGCGGCCTCCGGCAGCAGCGCCAGATACTCCGCCATCGCGCGCTTTGCCGCGTCGTTGAGCGGCACCAGGCGCTCGCGGCCGCCCTTGCCGCGGATCACCAGCATGCGCTGGTCCTTGCGGGCGGTGGCGGCCGGCAGTGTCACCAGTTCGGACACCCGCAGGCCGGTGGCATAGGCGACTTCCAGCAGGCACAGAAGACGCATCGCACGCAGTCGTCGCGCAGGCGTCTGGTCGGGCGCCTCGGCGGCCTGCCGCGCCGTGCCCAGTAGCCGGTCGACATCGGCGATGCTCAGAACTTTCGGCAGTTGCTGCGTGCGTTTCGGTCCTTCGAGCACGGCGGCGGGGTCGTCGGCGCGATGCCCCTCGGCATAGAGGAAGCGGTAGAACTGCCGTGTCGCCGAGAGGCGTCGCGCCACCGACGCCGTCTTGAAGCCGCGCTCGGCCAGCGCCGTCAGATAGCCGCGCAGGTCGCCGGTGGCGGCGCTGGCGAGCCCGAGACCCTCGGTGGCGAGATGTGCGGCAAGGTCGGCGAGGTCGCGCCGGTAGGCATCGAGCGTGTTGGCTCCGGCGCCGCGCTCGGCCGCCAGCATGTCGAGGAACAGCCGGCTCAGCCTGTCGTTGTCGGAGGGTGTGCGGCGGCCGGCCATCGCTTGCGCTCAGCGCTTGAGGAAGGTCTGCTGCGGCACCGTGACGACGATCTCGCGCGGCGTCGGCTGCACGAAATAGGCGAGGGCGAAGATTGCGCCATAGACGAGGCCGGCGAGCACGCCGACCACCAGCAGGAAGCGGATCAGGCTCGGCATCGATCTTGCCCCCCTGCCGCGCTGTCCGTGGAGCCTGGGCGGCAGCTCTGCCGGGTATCGGTCGGGATGGTCGGCATTGTCTCGGTGCGGTCCTGGCGCGTCGTCCTGGCGTCGTCTCGGCGTTATGCCGTCGTTGTCCCGGCGCAGTATCGGCGTTGTATCGTCTTGGCGTTGTACATTGCGCCACAATGGTACGAGTACGATCATGTTCGCGCGCGCATGACAAGTCGGTCGCACCCCTGCGGCCGGACGCGGCAGTGATGCCGGTTGTCTCGCCGCCGGGATTGTGGTGGAACCATGCCGCTCGGACGGAAAGCCTGACGATGATCGGCGCGAATGCGCAGGAACAGCCTGGAACAGGGGCCGAAGACGCCATTGCTGCGGCGCTCGGCCGGCGCTCGGTCGTGCTCATCGGCATGATGGGCGCCGGCAAGTCGTCGCTTGGCCGGCGGCTGGCGGCGCGTCTTGGCATCCGCTTCGTCGATGCCGATGTCGAGATCGAGAAGGCGGCCGGCATGAGCATCCCCGATATTTTTAGCACCCGTGGCGAAGCTGAGTTCCGCGCCGGCGAGGCGAAAGTGATCGCCCGTCTGCTGGACGAGGGGCCGCAGGTGCTGGCCACTGGCGGCGGCGCGGTGATGGACGAGCGCACGCGCGCGCTGATCCGCGACAAGGGCATCTCGGTCTGGCTGAAGGCCGATCTCGATGTGCTCCTGCGCCGCACCCGGCGCCGCAGCGACCGGCCGCTTGCCGACCGCATGCGCGAATTGCTGCCGCAGCGCGAGCCGGTCTATGCGCAGGCCGATCTCACCATCCAGTCGCGCGACGAGCCGCATGACGTCATCGTCGGCGAAGTGGTCGCGGCGCTTTCCCGCCGGCTCGCCGACGATGCGCCACAGCCGGAGACCGGACAATGACCGCCCCGCTTCGCAGCGCCGATCCGATCATCGTCGATGTCGCGCTCGGCGCGCGCAGCTACGACATCGTCATCGGCCGCGGCGTCGTGGCGACGCTCGGCGCGCGCATCGCCGCGCTCAGGCCCGGCGCGAAAGTCGCCGTCGTCACCGATGCGACGGTCGCCGCGCTGCATCTGCCGGCGGTCGATGCGGCGCTCGCCGCGGCGGGGATCGCCGTCTCGCATGTGGTGGTGCCGCCGGGCGAGGGCTCGAAGAGCTTTGCCGTTTATCAGGATGTCTGCGAGCAACTGATCGCGGCGCGGCTCGAACGCAGCGATCTGGTGGTCGCGCTCGGCGGCGGCGTGGTCGGCGATCTCGCCGGATTTGCCGCCGCGTCGGTGCGGCGCGGCCTCGATTTCGTGCAGGTGCCGACGACGCTGCTGGCGCAGGTCGATTCCTCCGTCGGCGGCAAGACCGGCATCAATTCGCGCCACGGCAAAAATCTCGTCGGCGCCTTCCATCAGCCGGTGCTGGTGGTTGCCGATACGGCGCTGCTCGACACGCTGCCGCGCCGCGATTTCGCCGCCGGCTATGCCGAGATGGCGAAATACGGCCTGCTCGGCGACGCTGACTTTTTCGCCTGGCTGGAGGCCAACTGGCAGGACGTGTTCGCCGGCGGGCCGGCGCGCGATCATGCCATCGCCATCTGCTGCCGCGGCAAGGCCGGCATCGTTGCCCGCGACGAGCGCGAGAGCGGCGAGCGCGCGCTGCTCAATCTCGGCCACACCTTCGGCCATGCCTTCGAGGCGGCGGCCGGCTATTCCGAGCGGCTGCTGCATGGCGAGGCAGTGGCCTTCGGCATCACGCTGGCTTTCGCCTTTTCCGCCCGCAAGGGATTGATCGCGCCGGCGGATGCCGCGCGGGTGCGCGCGCATCTTGCGGCCGTCGGCCTGCCTGCCGGCATTGCCGATCTGAACGGTCCACTGCCGGATGCCGCGCGGCTGATGGACCTGATCGCGCAGGACAAGAAAGTGAAGCGCGGCGCGCTGACCTTCATCCTGGTGCGCGGCATCGGCCGGGCCTTCATCGCCGCCGATGTCGATCCTGCCGAAATCCGCGGTTTTCTTGAGGAGACGCTGTCGCAACGATGAGCGCATACGACTGGATCGCTTTCGTCGTCGTTTTCGTCAGCCTGCTTCTGTCGGCCTTCTTTTCGGCGAGCGAGACGGCTTTCACCGCCTCGTCGCGGGCGCGTCTCACGCGCCTGGAAAAGAACGGCCAGAAACGGGCCGGGCTGGTCAGTCGCCTGCTGGATGCGCGCGAGCGCATGGTCGGCGCCATGCTGGTCGGCAACAACATCGCCAATATCGGTGCTTCGGCATTGACCACCGGACTGCTGCTCGCCTGGTTCGGCGATGTCGGCGTGCTCTATGCGACGGTGGTGATGAGCATCGTGGTCATCGTCTTCGCCGAGGTGCTGCCGAAGACGGCGGCGATCGTCGCGCCGGAACGGCTGGCGATTCTTCTGGCCCGGCCGGTGTCCTGGGTCGTGACGCTGCTCGGCCCGGTACTCGCCGCCATCGAGGTGATCGTGCGCGCCTTGCTGCGGCCGTTCGGCCTGCGGGTCGGCGAGAACCAGGCAGTGCTGTCGGCGCATGAGGAGTTGCGCGGCGCGGTCGATTATCTGCACAGCGAGGGCGGCGTCGAGAAGCGCGACCGCGACATGTTCGGCGGCCTGCTCGATCTGCGCGAACTGGAAGTCTCCGACGTGATGGTCCACCGCACAAAGATGGTGACGGTCAGTGCCGACGATCCGCCGGCCGCCGTCGTCAATGCGGTGATCGCCGCGCCGGTGACGCGACTGCCGGTCTGGCGCGAGAAGCCGGAGAACATCATCGGCGTCCTGCATGTGAAGGATCTGTTGCGGGCCTTGCACGCGCTCGGCGGCGACGCCTCCAAGGTCGATATAGCCTCGCTGCTGGCGCCGCCGTGGTTCGTGCCGGAAACTCGGCCGGTGTCGGAGCAGCTCGCTGCCTTCCGTCGCCGCAAGACGCCGTTCGCGCTGGTCGTCGACGAATACGGCGAGGTGATGGGACTGGTGACGCTCGAGGACATTCTCGAAGAGATCGTCGGCGACATCACCGACGAGCACGACGTCGCCGTGCCCGGCGTGCGCCGCCTGCCGGACGGTTCGGTCAATGTCGACGGCGCGGTGCCGATCCGCGACCTCAACCGGGTCATGGACTGGAATCTGCCGGACGAGGAAGCGACCACCATCGCCGGTCTCGTCATCCACGAGGCGCGCTCGATCCCGGAGCCGGGCCAGAATTTTATCTTCTACGGCTTCCGCTTCCGGGTGCTGCGGCGGACCCGCAACCGCATCACCGCGCTGCGGGTGCAGCCGCTGGCGCGGGCGACACCGCAGAAGACGGAATAGACGTCCTTCCCCGGACAGTCCGTCCCCGCCATCTCCCGCCGTGTCACCGTCATGCCTCCGCATGCCGGCGGGGCGCGCCGCGCGACATCAGCGGTCGTGAGCGGTTGCATGGTTGTAAATAACAATTTTTAAGAGATAAAATTTGATATACAACTATTAAGTGCAATATTGAGTGCAAGTGATTCGGTCGCGCGTTTTCCGTCGCCATGTCGGGAGAGCTCGCCATGCATCGTCGTTACGACACCGCCAATATTCCGATCGAACTGCTGCGGACGCTGGTATCGGTGGCCGATGTCGGCACGCTGACCAAGGCCGCTCATCTGCAGCGGCTGACGCAGCCGGCGATCAGCGCGCAATTGCGTCGCCTGCAGCAGATCGTCGGCACCGAACTGGTGAGCAAATCCGGCGGCGGCATCCGCCTCACCGACGACGGCGAGCGGGTGGCGCGCTATGCGCGGCGGCTGCTGGCGATCAACGACCAGATCCTGCTGCAATCGGGCGCCGCCGCAGAGGCGCACGGCACGCGCATCGGCATCTGCACGGCGCTGGCGCCGGATACGCTGGCGCCGCTGTTCGCCGCCTTGCACGAGGCGACGCACGGCGACGCCGTGCAGATCGAGCATGCGCGCGCTGACGATCTGGCGCAGCGTCTCGCCAGCGGTTATCTCGATATCGCGGTGCTGCCGACGGTGCCGCAAACCGCCGCCGCGGCGCTTCTCCGCTGGAGCGAGCCGCTGGCCTGGCTGTGCGCGCCGGACTTCCTGCTCAGCCCCGGCAAACCGATCCCGCTGATCGGTGCTGCCGGCGATGCCGCGCACCAGGCGGCGCTGGCGGCGCTCGATGCGGCCGGGCAGTTGTTCGCGCTGGCGGTTGCCGCCGAGGACTGGACGGCGCGGCTCGCCGCGCTGCGCGCCGGCTTCGGTTATGTCGTGGCGCCCGAGCGTGCCGCCGAGACACGGGTCGACGGCCGGCCGCTGAAGATCGCGCGCGAGCATTATCTGCCGCGGTTGCCCGACCTCGGGCTCGGCATCTTCACCCGGCCGGAGCTCGGCATGTCGCGCGACGATACGGTGATCGCGGCGCTGGCTCATGTTCTGCAGCGCGATGGCGCGCCCGCGCCCGCGGCCGACACGCCGCGCCGCACCGCCGCGCGACGTCATGCGCTCGCATCCGCGCATCAGACATTTTGATGTCATCGGCGGAAATGAAGACATCATCACAATTTCGGTTGCATCAGGATTTTGGCGACTGCGGTTGCCGCCGACGATTCCCTTTACCGGAGAGAGAAGCCGTTGCGGCATGGTTGCGCCATGGTCATCGCGCAGCCCATCGGTATCGCCCTGCTTCGCCGTTCCGCCGGTTGCCGTCGCGGCACGGCGGCGGTGGAGTTTGCGCTTGTCGTTCCGGTTTTCCTCTGCCTCTTGTTCGGCATCGTCAGCCTCGGTGCCTATCTCACCGTCGTGCATGGCGTGCAGCAACTGGCGGCGGAAGCCGTGCGTGTGGCTGTTGCCGGTCTCGACGATGGCGAACGCAATCGTCTGGCGCGCGGTTATATCGACGGCAATGTCGCGCTCTATCCGTTGCTGTCGCCGGCACGGTTGACGCTCGAGCAATCCGCCACCAATGCGGCGAGCGGCGTGTTCTCGCTGACGCTGCGCTACGACCTCTCCGACATGTTCATCTTTTCGCTGCCGGCTTTCGCGCCGGCGCCGCCGCGCGTCGTGGTGCGCTCGGCCGCCATTCAGCGCGGGGGCTATTGAGCGCGTCATGCGACAGCCCCTCGCCATTGTCGGTCTGGCCCGTGCTTGCGTCGAGCATGGGTTGGTGCGCTGCATCGCAACGGGTCGGCGCTTCGCCGGCGATCGAGGCGGCAGCATTGCCATACTGGCGGCGGTGGTCGCGATGGTGACCATGGCCGTCGCCGCGCTCGCCATCGACACCGGCAGGGTGTTCGTCGATCGCCGGCATGCGCAGAGCGCCACCGATCTTGCGGCCATCGCCGCAGTCAGCGATCTGCCGAATGCGCTGAAGGCGGCGAAGGCGACGGCAGCGCGCAACCGTTTCGGTGACGGCACGCCGGTCGCCGTCGAGCTCGGGGTCTATTCCGCACGGCCGGACCTCGAGCCGGCGCTGCGCTTCGTGCCGGCGTCCGTCGCCGAAGCCAATGCCGCGCGGGTGACATTGCGGAGCAGCGCATCGCTGACCTTCGGTGCGGCGCTGCTCGGCCGCAACAGCATCGATGTGGTCACCCACGCGACGGCGACGCAGTCGGCGCTGGCGACCTTCGCCATCGGCTCGCGGCTGCTGGGGCTTGACGGCGGCCTGCTCAACCGCGTGCTCGGCGGGCTGCTCGGCACCACGCTCAGCCTGTCGGTGATGGATTACGATGCGCTGCTTGCCGCCGAGCTCGATCTGTTCGACGTGATGACGGCGCTGGCGGCGCGCAACGGCACCGGCGCCGCGACCTATGCGGCGTTGCTTGCCGAGACCGTCAAGCCGCTCGACCTGTTGCAGGCGATGGCCGACAGCCGCCGCGCCACCGCCGGCAACGACCGTGCGGTGTTGGCGTTGGCCGCGGTCGTGCAGGCACTTGGCGAGCGTCCGGCGCGGATCGCGCTGCAGGCGGTCATCGATGCCGGCCGCTACGACACGCTGCCGCTCGGCGAGAAGCCGCGCATCGGCGTTGCTGCCTCGGCGCTCGATCTGCTGATGGCGCTGGCGCAGACGCTCGGCGGCCCGACGACGGTGCGGCTTTCGCTCGATGCAACGGTGCCGGGCATTCTCGACGCGACGCTGGCGCTGCGCATCGGCGAACGGCCGCAGGGAACGAGCTGGATCACGGTCGGCGCCGCCGGCGCCCGCGTGCAGACGGCGCAGATGCGGCTCCTGGTCGATGCGCGCGTCGCGGGTCTGGCGCCGGTCGCCTCGGTGCGGCTGCCGATCTATCTCGATATCGCCGCCGCCAGCGCCACCCTGACCCGCCTGACGTGCGGCTTTCCCGATGTCGCGACCTCGTCGGCGACGCTCGATGTGTTGCCGTCGCTCGCCGATGCGTGGATCGGCGATGTGTCGCCGGCGGCGTTCGACAATCTCGCCGTTGCGCTCAATCCGCCGTCGGCGGTCATTGCCGGCGTTGCCGGACTGGTGACGGCGCGGGGGCGCGCGCATGCGCGCATCGCCAATCTGGCACCGACGCCGGTGCGCTTCAGCATGAGCGAGATCGCGGCGCGCACGCGCAAGACCGTCGGGACGCGCGACATCGCAGCGTCGCTCGTCGGCAGCCTGCTCGGCGATACGCAGCTCGACGTTACGCTGCTCGGCATCAATCTGCTGTTGCCGGATACCGTCACGCCGCTTTTGCGCACGATTCTGTCGCAGGCGGTTTCGCCGCTCGATCAGCTCCTGGCCACGGTCCTCGCCACGCTCGGCGTCGGAATCGGTCAGGCGGATGTGTGGTTCACCGGCCTGCGCTGCGACGGCGCGGTGCTGGTGAACTGAGAGTTTCATTCCCGGCGTGGCTGTCTGACCACGATCCGGAAGGCGAGCCCGGAACCGCGCCCGGGTCTCGTTCGAGAGGCGCCTGATGCCCGCAGGCGCCTCTCACTTTTTTGGGAAGGCGCTTTTTGGGAAGGCGCTTTTTTTGAGTGTGCGCCGCCGGTGACCGCCCCGCTTATGTCCGGGCCGGGCGTGCCGGCTGCGGTTCGCCCGGCGCCGCGGCGTGCAGGGCGAGCGCATGCACGCCGCCTGCGAGTTCGGCGGCCAGTGCGGCATTGATCATGCGGTGGCGCTCGACACGGCTCTTTCCGGCGAAGGCGTCCGACACGATATGGACACGGTAGTGGGTTTGACCTTCCGGCCGGTGGCCGGCGTGGCCGATATGCAGGTTCGACTCGTCTTCCACCGACAGGCTCTGCGGCGTGAAGGCTTTGGTCAGCTTTTCGGTGATGATATCGGCGGTGCGCATGGATTCGATTTGCGTGATGATGGCGATCGGGTCAATGGTCTTTGCTTCAGTCTTGGCTTCAATCTTGGCTTCAATCTTGGCTTCAATCTTGGCTTCAGTCTTGGATTCAGCCTTCGCTTCGGTCTTCCGCTTCGGCGGTGTCTGCGCTAAGCCGCAGGCTTGCGCCAGGCTCCCGTGGTTCTGCATAATAACCGGTCATGAAATTAAACTCTCCGATCTTCGATAAAATCCGCGTCAAACCTTCGCAGGACCGCCGCCCGAAAGCGCCGGGACCGACCTGCGAATGGGCCGGCTGCACGCAGGAAGGCACCCACAAGGCGCCGAAGGGCCGCGGCCGCGAGAACGAATATTGGCGCTACTGCATCAAGCACGTGCGCGAATACAACCAGAACTACAATTTCTTCCAGGGCATGCAGGACGACGCCATCCTCTCCTACCAGAAGGATGCGCTGACCGGCCATCGCCCCACCTGGAAGATGGGCACCGGTAAGCGCGGCAAGGGCAACCCGGCCGACGAATTGCGCGCCGCCGCCGATCCGTTCGGCGTCTTCCACGGCGCGACGGCGCAGACACGCGCCGAGCCGGCGGTGGAGCGCCGCACCATCCGCAATGCCGAGCGCAAGGCGTTCGATACGCTGGGGCTGGAGATCGAGGCGAGCGTCGTGCAGGTGAAGGCGCGGTTCAAGGAGCTGGTGAAGCGTCACCATCCCGACGTCAATGGCGGCGACCGGTCGACCGAGGATCGCCTCGTCGAGATCATCAAGGCGTACAATTATCTCAAATCCGTCGGCATGGGCTGACGTCTGGGCCGGCGGCGATCTGCCGCGGCCGGCGAGTTCGGCAGCGCGCTACGGCTGCGCCAGACGAAACTGCAGCAGGATCGTGCGCTGGAAGACGATGAAATTGTCGTCGGAGACGAGCGTGAGCACGGCGTCGCCATTCGCGGCGCGATGCGCGGCAATGCCTTCCATATTGTCGATCTGGTAGCCCATATCGGCCTCGATCAGCACCGGTCCATCGACGAGCGCGCCCGGCTTCACCGCGCCGATGGCGATGCGGCGGATGCGCATGGCAAGCCCGCGCGTGAACGAGAAGAAGCGTTCGAGGATGACGAGGTCGCCGTCTGGCAGCAGCGCCGCATCGGTGATGTCGTAGCCGTCATGCCGTTTCACCGCGAATTGCCCGGCGGTCCGTTGCCGGCTGCCGCCGAGGATGAAGCCGGCGATATTGCCGTCGGCGTCGAGGCTGCGCTCCGAGATCGCGATCAGCGTGCCGGCGAGCGCCGGGTTGCGGGCGCTGCGCGGCACGGCGACCAGTGCTTCCAGCCCGCGATTGTGCGGCAGCGATCTGATCGCGCGCGGCACGGCGACCGGCGCGCCGCGGGCCGTCAACCCGTCGCGCCGGTAGTCGAAGCGCATGATCTCGTTCGCTCGTTCGATGCCGACATGCAGGATGCCGTCGGCTTCGGCGAGCGATTCCGTGTCGAAACGGCGCTGCGCGGCGAGCGGCCGTCCGCCGGGCCCGAGGACCGGCGCGGTCTCGGCCTCGGCGATGCCGGCCGGACGGCCGTCGCGATAAAGGATACGCCCGCGAAACCAGCGGCCGCGGTCGCTGAGCGCCAGCAGTCGCTCGCCATCCGCGAAGAGGCGCAGCGCCGACAGCCCGCCGAACTGCTTGTCCGACGAGGTCAGTTCGAGGCCGCCGATGAAAGTGAGCGCGCCGAAGCGCTGCCGCGCCGGATCGCGGAGGTCGAAACTGCCGATCAAGCGCGCGGCGATCTCGATGCGGCGCGGCGGCTCGGCTCGCTGGCGGTGATCGGCCGTCGCCGGCGTCGCGGCGGGCAGCAGTCCCAGGAGCGAACCGGCGAGCAGGCTGATGAACAGGCCGCACAGCGTCAGGGAGCGGCGAAGGCCGTCGCGCATGATTGCGCCTGCATCACGCAACGCGCCGTCGCGGCGTCGGGCCGCGCGGCTGTGTCGCCTCGCGTGCGTGATCGTCGAACAATTCGGCGAGCTTCTCGGTCATGGCGCCGCCCAGCTCCTCGGCGTCGACGATGGTCACCGCGCGGCGATAATAGCGGGTCACGTCGTGACCGATGCCGATGGCGATCAGTTCGACCGGCGAGCGGGTCTCGATCTCCTCGATGACGAAGCGCAGATGCCGTTCGAGATAGTTGCCGGCGTTGACCGATAGCGTCGAATCGTCGACCGGCGCGCCGTCGGAAATCATCATCAGGATCTTGCGCTGCTCGCTGCGCGCCAGCAGGCGCTTGTGCGCCCAGTCGAGCGCCTCGCCGTCGATATTTTCCTTCAGCAGGCCCTCGCGCATCATCAGGCCGAGATTCTTGCGCGCGCGCCGCCACGGCGCGTCCGCCGATTTGTAGATGATGTGACGCAGGTCGTTGAGCCGGCCGGGATTGGCCGGCTTGCCGGCGGCGAGCCACGCCTCGCGCGACTGCCCGCCCTTCCAGGCGCGGGTGGTGAAGCCGAGGATCTCGACCTTGACGCCGCAGCGCTCCAGCGTGCGCGCCAGAATATCGGCGCAGGTCGCCGCCACGGTGATCGGCCGGCCGCGCATCGAGCCGGAATTGTCGAGCAGCAGCGTCACCACCGTGTCGCGGAAGGTCGTGTCCTTCTCCTGCTTGAACGACAGCGCATGCATCGGGTCGATGATGATGCGCGGCAGCCGGACCGGATCGAGCAGCCCTTCTTCGAGGTCGAAATCCCAGGAGCGGTTCTGCTGCGCCATCAGCCGGCGCTGCAGGCGGTTGGCGAGCCGCGACACCACGCCCTGCAGATGCGAGAGCTGCTTGTCGAGATAGCCGCGCAGCCGTTCGAGCTCTTCCGGCTCGCACAGATCTTCCGCCGCGATGGTTTCGTCGAACTTGCGGATATAGGCGTGATATTCCGGCCCGCGCGGTTCGTTGCGGCCGCCGTCGCGCGGCCGCCACGGCTCGCCCAGCGTCTCGGCGTCGCTCATCTCGCCGTCGTCGGCCATGTCGGAGGTCGGCGCATCCGCCGCGTCGCTGCCGGTTTCGGGCTGCTCGTCGGCCGACAGTTCGGTGTCGTCGGCGCTTGCCTGCTGCTCGTCGGCGGCCTGCGCCTCGCCGTCCTCGCCGGATTCCTGCTTGCGTTCCTCGTCGTCGCCTTCTTCGGCGTCGTCGTCGGCATCGCTGGCGCGGTCGTCGCCCATGTCGAGCTGGTCGAGCAGATCGTGGACGACTTCGGCAAAGTGACGCTGGTCTTCCAGCAGATCTTCCAGCCGGTCGAGGCTTTTGCCGGCGCGCTCCTCGATCAGCGGCCGCCACAGATCGGTGAGCTTGCGCGCGGCCGGCGGCGGTGCCTGGCCGGTCAGCCGCTCGCGCACCATCATCGCCACTGCTTCCTCGATCGGGGCATCGGCGCGGTCGGTGATGTCGTCGAACTTGCCGCGGTGGAATTTGTCGTCGAGCATCGCGGTGAGATTGCGGGCGACGCCTTCCATGCGCCGCGCGCCGATCGCCTCGACGCGCGCCTGCTCGACCGCGTCGAACACCGCGCGCGCCTGCTGGCCGCTCGGTGTCTGGCGGCGATGGATCGCCGGATCGTGGCAGGCGAGCCGCAGCGCCATCGCATCGGCGTGGCCGCGCACGATCGCCGCGTCGCGCTTCGACAGTTTGCGCGGCGGCTCCGGCAGCCGCGCCTTGCCGCCGACAAGTCCCGGCCGCTCGGCGGCGAAGGCCACTTCCAGTTCGGGATTGCGGGCGATGGCGCGCAGGCAGCCGGAGACGGCGCGCTTGAACGGCTCGTTCGGCGCTTCCTTGCCGGGGTGTCTGGATTTGATCGTGTTGCTGGCCATTCGCCTATGATTGCCCTGCGCCTATGATTGCCTTGCGCCTGCGATTGCCTTGCCGCCCGCTTCCGTCACTGCCGGGTCTGGCCCGTCAGCGCAGATTGTTTCCGAATACGAAGGATGCGCGGGGTGGATTTGCCGCCGGGCCGGCTGTTCGCCGCGCCCGGTTGCCCGTGCACGATTGTTTAGCTCAGCGCCACGTTCACCGCGCTTTCCGGCAGTTCCTGACCGAAGCAGCGCTGATAGAACTCGGCGACGATCGGCCGCTCCAGCTCGTCGCATTTGTTGAGGAAGGTCAGCCGGAAGGCGAAGCCGACATCCTTGAAGATATCGGCATTCTCCGCCCAGGTGATCACCGTGCGCGGGCTCATCACCGTCGAGATGTCGCCGTTGATGAAGGCGTTGCGCGTGAGGTCGGCGACGCGCACCATCTTGTTGACGATGTCGCGTCCGGCGTCGTTGCGATAGTGCTTGGCCTTCGCCAGCACGATCTCCACCTCGTTGTCGTGCGGCAGATAGTTCAGCGTGGTGACGATCGACCAGCGGTCCATCTGCGCCTGGTTGATCTGCTGGGTGCCGTGATAGAGGCCGGACGTGTCGCCGAGGCCGACGGTGTTGGCGGTGGCGAACAGACGGAATGCCGGATGCGGCTTGATCACCCGGCTCTGGTCGAGCAGCGTCAGACGGCCGGAGGATTCCAGCACGCGCTGGATGACGAACATCACGTCGGGCCGGCCGGCATCGTATTCGTCGAAGCACAGCGCGACATTGTTCTGGTAGGCCCACGGCAGAATGCCGTCGCGGAATTCGGTGACCTGCTTGCCGTCCTTGATGACGATGGCGTCCTTGCCGATCAGGTCGATACGGCTGATGTGGCTGTCGAGGTTGACGCGCACCATCGGCCAGTTGAGCCGCGCCGCCACCTGCTCGATATGGGTCGATTTGCCGGTGCCGTGATAGCCGGTGATCATCACCCGGCGGTTGTGGGCGAAGCCCGCCAGCACGGCGAGGGTGGTCGGCTTGTCGAAGCGGTAATCCGGGTCGACGTCCGGCACATGCTCGGAGGGCGCCGAATAGGCGGGCACTTCCATATCGCTGTCGAAACCGAACACCTGCCGGATCGACACTTTCATATCCGGCATCTGGGTGCCGGTGGCTTGCTGGGTCGCGGTGGCCATTGGAACTCCGTGGGCCCAGAAGCGAGGGCACACCTTGCGTCAGGATTGATGGATCGCCGGCAACCTAGCAGAAACGGCGCCGGTGGCGAAACCGCGTTATCCGGTTCGGTCCTATGCAAATCCGCAGCAAAATCCGCGGCAAAATACGGTGAACCGGCGGAAAAACAGCGGATTTCGCCCGATGAAAGGTGGCTGCCGCAATGGGCGTGCCGACAATCGGGCCTTGGTACGTCGAGAGGCCCGCCGATGCGAGCCTCCTCGCCATGCGGGCGCGAGAATTCTCCTGCGCGCGGGAGCATGGCTGCCGCGCACCGGGTCGCCGCCGGCCTCGCATCATCCAGAGGGCAGCCCGGTGCGACTCTTGACTTTATTCCTAAGTGATTATAGTCCTATTCGCGTCCTGCTCGGCGAGGGGCGCCATCTAGAGGCGTCTTGATGGCGGAGCAGCCGGAGGGGAGGGCGGAGGCGCAAGCGTCTGCTCAACTCCCGGGGTCCGGGCCGGAGATGCGGCCAGGGACCGTGACGCGGCGCCCGCGCGCAACGGTTCGCAGCCGTCGCTCCCGGGCGGCGCCGGGGATCCGCCCGGAGGTACTACGGCCTCCTGCGACGGGTTCGCTGACGGGTGAGGACTTGCGCCCGTTCCGAGCACTGCGACGCGGCCACCCGACATGGGGACTGGCGTCAGGATGCGGAGAGCGGACACGGCCCGAAACGAAAAGCGCGGCCCCGGTAGCCGAACAGAGACGCCGCACGACGAAGTCCGTTCCTTTGTCCGCAAAGGACGGGCGGAGCGCCGCAAGGCGTGCGTGCTTCGCAAGAAGTGCGCTCCGCACTCTCATGAGTGCGGGACCAAGACGTTGCGCCTTCGGCGCTCCGTCGCCC
>DATMEV010000004.1:0-117300 GCA_035556795.1 Pseudolabrys sp.
TCACCCACGGAGTCGCTGAATGTCCGTCCTCTCCCGCCGTACCGTTCTTGCGTCGGTCGCCATCCTCTCTCTCACCCTGAGTATTCCCGCCATGTCCCAGTCCGCTGCTCCCACCACCACATCCTCCGGCCTGCAATATACCGATACCAAGGCCGGCACCGGCGCGACGCCGAAGCGCGGGCAGACCGCGGTGGTGCACTACACCGGCTGGCTCTACAACGACGGCGCCAAGGGCAAGAAGTTCGACTCGTCGGTCGATCGCGGCGAGCCGTTCGAGTTTCCGGTCGGCATGGGCCGGGTCATCAAGGGCTGGGACGAGGGCGTCGCCTCGATGAAGGTCGGCGGCAAGCGCACGCTGATCATCCGGCCCGATCTCGGCTATGGCGCGCGCGGCGCCGGCGGCGTCATTCCGCCGAACGCGACGCTGATCTTCGACGTCGAACTGCTCGACGTGAAGGGCTGAGGGCCAGCGGATATTCGCGTGAACGAGGCGCCTATCGGAGCCGGGTATTAAAGCCGCATGGTCGAGGCCCTCTGTGTAAACCCGTTTGTCGACACGCCGCGCGCGATCCTGTTGACGCGAAGCGGGAAGGCGGGAGAGGATAGTCGATGTCCACGCTCTTTGCCTTCCTGCATCATCTGTTTGCCTTCACGCTGGTCGCGGCGCTCGCCGTCGAGCTGGTGCTCATTCATCAGGATCTGACGGTGGCCAATGCCCGGCGGCTCCTGCGCGCCGATGCCATGCTCGGCATTTCGGCCGGGCTGCTCGTTGTCGTCGGGGTGCCGCGGATCGTCTGGTTCGAGAAGGGCATCGATTACTACGCCGCCAGCTACCCGTTCCTCGTGAAAATCGGCATTTTTCTTGGTCTGGCGATCATGTCGCTGATGCCGACCGTGGAGTTTCTCTCGTGGCGCAAGGCGCTGCGGGCGGGGCAGTTGCCGGTGGTGGAAGAGAAGCGTCGCCGGATGATCCAGGCGACCATCCACGGTGAATTGATGGGTGTTGTCGTCATTCTCCTTTGCGCGGCGATGGCGGCGCGCGGCGGCTGGGTCTAGGGCCCGGGTGCCCCAGGTGGCGTTGCCGTGTGCAAAACCGGCGGTTGGATAGCGGATGCCGACGGAAGCTCTCAATGTTCTCTATTATGTGGCGCTGATCGCCGAAGCGATGACGGCAGCGCTAGCGGCCGGCCGTCGGCGGATGGACTGGGTCGGCGTTGCGATGCTTGGCTGCGTCACTGCGCTCGGTGGTGGCTCGCTGCGGGATGTCCTGCTCGGACATTACCCGTTGACCTGGGTGGCGCGGCCGTGGCTGCTGGCGCTGACCGCCGGCGCAGCGCTGGCGACCATAGCGCTGGCGCGCATCGTTCATCGCTTCCATCCGTTGTTCCTGTTCCTGGATGCGGTCGGGCTCGTCGTCTTCGCGATCATCGGCTGCGAGGTGGCGCTGGCGATGCAGCAGCCGCTGCCGATCGTCATCGTCGCCGGCATGATCACCGGCTGCGCCGGCGGCGTGCTGCGCGATATTCTCTGCAACGATGTGCCGTTGCTGTTTCGTAGCGAACTCTATGCCAGCATCGCGGTGTTCACCGGCGCGGTCTATATCGGTGGTGTCTGGCTGGGGCTCCCGCACGATCCGCTGGTGCTGGTGACCTTCGCGCTCGGCCTGACGCTTCGGTTGATGGCGATCCACTACAAATGGGAAATGCCGAAATTCATCTACGAGCGCGACTGATGCGTGCGGTGCTTAACCCCGATGGTTCTGCGAGTTCGGAATTGGTGGATGCGCAGCAAAGGCCGATGTGCGCTGGCGCGGATCTCGCCTGTCTTGGGCACCGGTATCTGCCCTATCGATTGTAGTGCATGTAATTGCGCTTTGATAATCGCACCCCGAGCTTGTGTTTGATGGGGTGGCGATAGCGGCAATGGCCGGATGTGGATTCGGCAGAGGTCGGGAAGTCGGGCGAATCCGGATTGGGGCCGACATCATCGAATTTGATCGAAATACCTTTGGCATCCTGGTCGACGCTCGAACATCGACGTTTAACGACCCCATTCAAGGTCAGGTAGAGCTCGAATTTTGTTGCGGCCGGAATTGACGCATCGGTGACAAGACGCGCCGTTGTTTCCGATACTTCGGTCAGCATGCAGGGAATGAGATCGGCCGAGTCGAGTCGGATCCAGGCGCGAGTATCTACATAATTCCAGCGTGTCGATTTCTTGATTCTTGTCACTTCGAGCGATCCGGCTATCTCAAATCGGAAATCCGAACAAAATAAATAAAAAGCGCCGCAATGGCGGCGCATAGATGGAAAACATAAGGGGCGCGAACGTAATGCGCGCCTAAATTGCTTCGATGATATTATGTAAATCTTGCAACGAATTTTTCGGGCCGAGAAGTCTCCCTGGTTCAGCAAGAACTGCCCGTCATCGAATGGCGAGCCCGTCCTGGCCATCCCGACGGCACAACAGCGCATGAGTGTTGGAAAAATTGAATGTGAAAGCCATCGAGGGTTAGACGATGGCTGCTCACTCGGCGCCGCCGGCGCTGACTGATGGCACCGAAAGTGCGGTGGAACCGGTCGTTCGGCTGACTTCGCATGGAATTGATGACCACATCGATGATCTGCCGGCGGTGGCGCCCGCTACCGGCCTCGATCCAGTCGTTATGGGTTCTTGACATTTTGGTGCGATGCACCATAAATATCCATCCAGTTGGAAATAATTCGGTGCTGGATGGGCCGCCGTCGGACCATTGATCGTGAAGCTGTTCTGGATGCCGCCGAGCGGGTGGTAAGCCGGGCCGGCGCAGCGCGGCTGACACTCGATGCGGTTGCTGCCGAGGCCGGGATCAGCAAGGCCAGCGTTCTGTATGACTATAAGACCAAGCAAACGCTGATAAACGCCGTGATCGAGCGCCGGGTGGCGGCTGAGGACGGCCGTATTCAGGGTTTCATCGACGAACTGGGGCCGGCTCCGGACGCGCCGATCCGCGGACGGATTGCTGCCACGTTGCCTTCGATCCCGGATGAGGAGCGGTCGGTTGCCATCAGCCTGTGTGCTGCGCTGGCTCAGGATGAACTGCTGCGTCAGCCGATTCAGAAGATCTTTCGCGAGCGGATCGAGGAAATCCTGAGGACTTCCGAGCATCCGCGCGGCGCGATGCTCGCATTTCTCGCTGTCGAGGGCCTGAAGCTGATCGAATGGTTCGGCCTGCATGCCTGGCCCGAGCCCGAGCGCGGGCGGCTCATCGCTGAGATCGCCTGGCTGGTTGATCAGCGCCCAGAACCCGTCTGCGGAAGCGCTGACGCAGAGAAGACTCCTGCCAATTCTCACATTTGATTGTATTTCCCGATCGGAACTCTCTCCATGAATCTTCAACTCACTTCATTCGGCCGGTGTGCCGCACTCGGTCTTCTCGTGCTGGTCGGCGCCTGTGACGAAGACAGGAAGCCCCCGGATGCGCCCAAGCAAGCGCCGTCCATCGAACTCGGCGTCGTCGTCGCGAAGCCCGAGGCCCTTCCGGTCACGAATAATCTTCCGGGACGGATCGCGCCCACCCGCATCGCCGAAGTCCGTGCGCGGGTTCCCGGAATCGTGGTTCAGCGCGTCTTCCAGCAGGGTAGCATCGTCAAGGAAGGAGACGTGTTGTACCGGATCGATCCTGCACCTTTTCAGGTGCGCGTCGAAAGCGCGACGGCAACGCTCAAGCGTGCCGAGGCCTCGCAATTGCAGGCACGCCAGCAGGCTGACCGCATCGCCGAATTGCGTGAGCGCAATGTCGCCAGCAGCCAGCAACACGAAAGCGCGACGGCAGCGCTCGCTCAGGCCGATGCCGATGTTGCGGCCGCGCGTGCGGGGCTTGCCTCGTCACAACTCGATTTGCAGTATTCCGAGGTCAAGGCGCCGATCAGCGGCCGTATCGGTCGGGCGTTGATTACCGAAGGGGCGCTCGTCGGCAGCACTGCCGCCGACAACCTCGCCACCATCCAGCAACTCGATCCGGTTTATGCGGACTTCACCCAGTCGGCCGGAGAGCTGCTTGCCTTGCGGCGCGCGCTCAAGCTCGGGGCATTGACCGGTGCCGATCCGGGCACCGCGAATGTGCAACTCCTTTTCGACGACGGCAGTGCGTACAAACATCCTGGCCGGCTGCTGTTCTCCGAGGCCACCGTCGATGCCACGACTGGCCAGGTGACGTTGCGCGGAGAGTTTCCCAATCCCGAAGGCGACCTGCTTCCCGGAATGTATGTCCGCGTCGTCATCGAACAGGGCGTGCAGGCCGATGCAATTGCCGTTCCGCAGCAGGCTGTCCAACGCAATGGCAACGGGCAGGCGTTGCTCTACATCCTGAAGCCCGACGGAAATCTGGAGTTACGGCCGGTGAAAGCTGGGCGTGCGGTTGGCCGCAGCTTTGTGATCGATGACGGATTAAAGGCGGGCGAGCAGGTTGTTGTCGAAGGTTTCCAGAAAATTCGTCCTGACGGCCGCTTTTCCGGCACGCCCTGGAAACCGGACTCCGACAATGCTGCCGCTCCGGCTGCAGTCGAGAAGCGAGACTGAGAGCCATGCCGCAGTTTTTCATCGAACGCCCGATTTTCGCATGGGTCGTTGCGATTTTCATTATGCTGGCCGGCGTAATCACGATTCCGCTGCTGCCGATCGCACAATATCCGAATGTCGCGCCGCCGCAGATATCGGTGAGCACGAACTATCCGGGAGCCTCGCCGGAGGACATCTACCAGAGCGTCACCCGGCCGATCGAGGAGGAACTGAACGGCATTCCCGGCTTGCTCTATTTTGAATCGACGTCGGAGGCGACGGGCCGGATCGCGTTGACCGTCACCTTTGCGCCGGGCACTGCTATCGGCGAGGCTCAGGTCGAGGTTCAGAACCGGATCAGGCGGGTCGAACCCCGTTTGCCGCAATCCGTCGTGCAGCAAGGCATGCGTGTCGAGCAGGCCGGCAGCGGTTTCCTGATGGTGGTGACGCTGACCTCGAGCGACGGTTCGGTCGACGCGGTCGGGCTCGGCGACTATCTGAGCCGGAACGTGCTGGGCGAGATCCGTCGCATTCCAGGAGTCGGCAGCGCGCAACTGTTTGCCACCCAGCGTTCGATGCGTATCTGGATGAACCCAGAGAAGATGTTGGGTCTCGGCCTGACATCGGCCGACGTCGTTGCCGCGGTCCGCGCCCAGAACGCGCAGGTTGCCGCGGGACGGATCGGGGCCCAGCCAAACCCGATCACCCAGCAAATTTCGGCGAGCGTGCTGGTCAAGGGGCAGCTCGCCTCGCCGGAGCAATTTGGCGCAATCGTCCTGCGGGCAAACACGGATGGATCGGCGGTTCGTCTGCGCGATGTTGCCCGCATCGAGGTGGGTGGTGAATCGTATAATTTCTCGACCCGGCTGAACGGGCAGCCCAGTGCTGCCATCGGCATTCAACTCTCTCCCACCGGAAATGCGCTGGCTACATCGCAAGCCGTGCAGGCCAAGATGAATGAGTTGGCGCGGTTTTTCCCAGCCGGCCTCGAGCACGATATTCCGTACGACACATCGCCTTTCGTCGAAGTTTCGATTGAAAAGGTCCTCTACACGCTCGCCGAGGCGATGGCACTCGTCTTTGCGGTGATGTTCCTGTTCCTGCAGAACTTCCGCTACACGATCATCCCGACGCTTGTCGTCCCGGTTGCGCTGCTCGGAACCTGCGCGATGATGTTCGCGGGTGGGTTCTCCATCAACGTGCTGACCATGTTTGCGATGGTGCTGGCGATCGGCATTCTGGTCGACGATGCCATCGTCGTGGTGGAGAACGTCGAGCGAATTATGGCCGAGGAGGGCTTGTCGCCGAAGGAAGCCACTCGCAAGGCAATGAGGCAGATCACCGGCGCGATCATCGGCATCACGCTGGTGCTGACCGCCGTGTTCGTTCCGATGGCATTCTTCCCCGGCGCGGTTGGCATCATCTATCAGCAGTTCAGTCTGACCATGGTGGTGTCGATCCTGTTCTCCGGTTTCCTTGCGCTGTCGTTGACGCCAGCGCTGTGCGCCAGCTTCCTGAAGCCGATCGCGCCCGGTCACCATGAGAAGAAGGGATTCTTCGGTTGGTTCAACCGCAGTTTCGGCCGGGTTTCGCACGGCTATAGCGGCATGGTGAGCACGATCGTGCGCCGTTCCGGGCGTTACATGGTGATCTATCTGGCGCTGCTTATCGGACTCGGCTGGAGCTTCATGCGGCTGCCGTCAGCCTTTCTCCCCAACGAGGATCAGGGCTTCCTGCTGGTGGATGTGCAGGCACCTCCCGAGGCCAGCGCCAGCCGTACGCTCGATGTTATCCAGCAGATCGAGAAGATTGTGATGGCGGAGCCGGCGGTGGAACGCGTCGTGGCGATCGCGGGCTATAGTTTCGCGGGCGCAGGAGAGAACGCAGCGCTTGCCTTCGTTACGCTGAAGGACTGGAGTCAGCGTGGTCCGGAGGACTCCGCAACTGCGATCTCTGGCCGCGTCAACGCCAAGATGTTCCAGATCAAGGATGCGATGACCTTTGCGCTGTCGCCGCCGCCGATCCAGGGCCTCGGCAATTCGAACGGCTTTACCTTCCGTCTGCAGGACCGTGCCGGCCTTGGCCAGACTGCGCTGGCGGCTGCGCGTGACCAACTCATGAATGCAGCGGCCAGGAGTCCTGTTTTGGCCGGCTTACGGGTTGAAGGGCTCACCGACGCGGCACAGGTCAACCTGATCATCGATCGCGAGAAAGCTAATACCTTCGGAGTCGCGTTCGCGGATATCAATGAAACGATCTCCGCCAATCTGGGCTCGTCTTATGTCAATGACTTCCCGAATGCCGGGCGTATGCAACGGGTCACCGTTCAGGCCGACGAGAGTCATCGCATGCAGACCGCGGATTTATTGCGGTTGAATGTCCGGAATTCCAAGGGCGGAATGGTGCCGTTCTCCGCTTTCGCCAGTGTCGAATGGGAGAAGGGGCCCTCGCAGGTGGTCGGGTACAATGGCTATCCGGCGGTTCGGATCGCAGGGCAGGCTGCGCCCGGCGCTTCCTCAGGTGCAGCCATCGCCGAGATGGAGCGGCTGGCGCGGGAACTTCCCGCCGGATTCGGCTATGAATGGACCGGGCAGTCGCTCCAGGAGATCCAATCGGGTTCGCAGACGCCACTACTGCTGACGCTCAGCATCATCCTGGTGTTCCTGCTGCTCGCTGCGCTCTACGAGAGTTGGTCGATTCCGATCTCGGTTATCCTTGTGGTGCCGCTCGGCGTGATCGGCTCCGTTGTCGCGGTGACACTGCGTGGAATGCCCAACGACGTCTATTTCATGGTCGGTCTGATCGCCATCATCGGCTTGTCGGCGAAGAACGCGATCCTGATCGTCGAGTTCGCCAAAGACCTGCGAGCGGAAGGCAAGCCGTTGCTGGAGGCCGCGATGGAGGCAGCCCATCTACGATTCCGGCCCATCCTGATGACGTCGCTCGCCTTTACGCTCGGTGTCTTGCCGCTGGCGATTGCATCGGGCGCCAGTGCCGCGAGCCAGAATGCGATCGGCACCGGAGTGCTGGGCGGCATGATCTCGGCTACAGTCCTCGCGATCTTCTTCGTACCCGCATTCTTTGTCTTCGTGATGAAGCTGTTCGGGAGCCTTCGGCGGGGCAAGCAAGATTCAGCAGGCGATCCTTTGAAAATCGCCGCTGCCGATCAGGGTGCGGTTGATCAGTGATGAGGCGTCAGAGGCCAACTGATAATTTGTGATGGAGCCACATCTTGGCAGAAGCAACTGCTGTCTCGGGCTCCATCCTGTGGGTCTCGCCCTGGGAGCGTGAGCCCTGTTCAGCGAATAGAGGGCGGCGGCTCCAAATTATTCTCGAATTGACCAGACGATTAGATGTCGCAAACAGGGATTTTATGCCTCGTGATTTCTTATGTGCGTCGGAGGGCCATATAGGCCATGCCCGTTAGAGATGTCGTCATCAAGAGGGCAATGGAAACGGGGAGCGCGGACGGATAATGGATCAACACATGAGAGATGATTTGAGTGCATGCGGCGCCCATTGCCATCTGTACAAACCCGATAATGCCGGCGGCTGTTCCGGCGACTTTAGGGTGGATGCTGATTGCACCGGTAATGGCGTTCGGTAAAAGCAGGCCACTCCCGAAGGTGATGACCATTTGCGGAAGGAAGAATGCCAACGGGCTGATCGGCGCGAAGAAAATTACGATAGCGCCGAGCACGGCACCGGACAACTGTGCGAAGATTCCCCATCGTATCAGCGTGGCCATGCCGTAACGGCCAGCAGAATGCGAGACAGCGAAGTTACCAAGCATGTATCCGAATGAAGCGGTCGCGATCCATGCGCCATATTCAGCAGAGCTTGTTCCCATGATACGAATGGCGACATGGGGTGCGCCGCCAAGAAACGTGAAGAAGGCGGCTGATCCGAAAGCTCCTATCAACGTATAGCAGTAGAAAGCGGGTGAGGAGAGCAGATACCGCCACTCCCGCGGTTGCCTGGATGCGTGCTCGGCCGGCGTGGATTGCTTGAGAGTTTCCGGCAATGCCACGATTGCCCAGATCAGTGTTCCGCTGCTGAATGTGGCAAGGAATATGAATATCGACTGCCAACCCAGTGTCGTATTCAGGATTCCTCCGAGCAGCGGGGCAATCATCGGCCCGATGACCATGACCGTCGTGATAAGGCCGAGCATTGCTGCAGCTCGGTCACGTTCATACAGGTCGCGGACAATGGTCCGCCCGATCACGACTCCGGTGGAGGCACCGATAGCCTGGACGATACGGGCGATGACGAGCGCCTCGATCGAGCGTGCTGTCATCGCGGCAAAACTTGCCACCCCGGCGAGCGCAAGTCCGCCAAGCACTACCGGTCGACGCCCGAACCTGTCCGAAAGCGGCCCCATCACGAGTTGGCCGCTCGCCAGACTCAACAGAAATAATGAAATCGTGAGTTGTACGGTTCCCGGATCGGTGGCGAACGCGTTTACAAGCTCGGGTACCGCCGGGATGAAGATGTTCAGAGATATCGGTCCCTGCGCCGTCATCGCCATCAGGAGGAGCAGGAGCCACCGTGTCGGTGCCGGTGATGATCGGGCGTTGTCCAATGTTCTGGCCAAAATGCTGGATGGCTTCGAAGATGATGCATCTGCATCTGAAGCTGCTGAGGAGAGGTCCACGTAAAGAAGCGCGGGGCACAGCTACGGCGCTGCATAAGACATGCCCCGCTCGTGGCGAGTTGGCAGGATAGGGTCTTACTGCACCCGTGCCTGGCCAGATCTTGTGCCGTGGAATTCCATGGGCGCAGTCCGGAGGAGGGCTGGGGAACGAGCGTTAAGCGGCTTCCACCGTTCCGCTTGGTAGGTGATGTGCGGCACGCAGTGCCGCGTCGTCCCATTTGCTGACCCCGTTTCGGCCCGCATGGGTAGCGGCATATCGCTTCGCAATATCCTGGGTGTGGTCGGTCAATTCGCGTTCACTGTGCTCCCAGCCGCTCAGTGCCTTGGTGACGTCGTCTGCATTGCAAATATGGTGCGCGATGGACAGGCCGTTCATCATCGCGCAGCCGGCGCCCTGGCCGAGCGTCGGCGGCATTGCATGTGCACTGTCACCGATCAAAGCGACACGACCGATAGTCCAATGGTCGAGGAGCGAGGTCTCATAGGTATCGTAGCGTCCCTGCTGGCCAATCCGCTGGATGATATGTTTCAGGAACGGAAATGCAGCAGCCCAGATATCTGCGCGAACGGGTATGGCAGTTGCCGATTTATCGGAATCGCGCGCGCCCATTGCGAGATAAAGCTCGTTTTCATTGCATGGAACATAGAGAATACGAAAGTTCGGACTCCAGAAATTGATGACGTTGTCGGATTCAGTGAATGGCAGGTCATTTTTCTCGCGCGGCACCAGCAAGCGAATAACGCCGAAGTCGCATGGCGTGACGACGGGTATCAGGCTGAGCGATTTTCGGACCTTCGAGGTGACGCCGTCGGCGCCGATGACAACGTCGGCAGGCCAGACCCGTCCGTCGGACGTTGTAAGGGAGCCTTGCGGGTCCGCGCTGACCACTTCGGATCGCGTAATGACTTCCACTCCTGCTCGATCCGCTGCAGCGAGCATCGCTTTATAGAGATGCTGCCGGGTCATCGTCAGCATTCGTGTTCCGCGTTGCGGGCCGAAGACTTCGAATGATATTCGCTCGTTGTCTGCGTTGCGTCCTTCGTAACCAGGGGCCTCGTGCGCGCCATGAATGACATCCTCATAGGCACCCAGTGTCCTGAGGACACGCAGGCCGTTCTCCCAGATGAAGATGCCAGCGCCGAAAGCCCTCAGTTCCGGGGAGGATTCGTGCACGCGGGCAGTCCAGCCTCGCTGCCTGAGCGCGATGGCGACTGTAAGGCCTGCAAATCCGGCTCCCGCGATTTCAGCATGCCGTGTCATTCGTCTCTCTCCCTCATATTCTGCTGTCGGTAGAATTGGGACGAAACGGGTGCCGGAGCAACCGATTTTTGATTGACTTTCTATGAGAATAATTCATGCGTATCGGGTGCGTGCCAGGTTATGGCGTTACATTCGGTTGATTTCTTCGAAATAGATATGAGTTCTGATCATGGCGAGGCGCCTTCCGTCACCCGTTGCATTGCGCGCCTTCGAGGTTGCGGCGCGCCACCTGAGCTTTACGGCGGCAGCCGCCGAAATGAACGTGACTCAGGGGGCCATAAGTCGGCATGTGAAGTTTCTCGAGGGCTACCTTGGGTTGCAGTTGTTTCGCCGGTTGCCGCGGGCGCTCGAACTGACGCCCGAGGGGCAGAGCTATTACACGGCGATGCACGAGGCATTCGACATTATGGAGCGCGCAACACGGCGTTTGATCCATAGCCGTGAGGACCGGATATTGACGCTCAGTGTTCTGCCGACGCTGGCGATGAACTGGATCATTCCGGAACTGCCATCATTCAATGCGCGCTATCCATCGATCGACGTGCGGCTACAGACGTCGATATTGCCGGCCGATTTCCAGTCGGAGATCGATATCGCAATTCGGGTGGGCAGGCACTCCGACCGACTGATGAAGCCGAACAAGGCGCGTATCGATCTAACGATGGTTCAGGACTGGAATGGCCTGGACGCCGAGTTTCTGATGCCTGATTTTATCGTCGCGGTCTGCAGCCCTTCATTGCTGGAGGGCGAGGCGCCGCTGCAGGAACCTGGTGATATCAAGCGCTTCCCGCTTCTGCAGACAACAAATCGTATACATGCCTGGGCTGACTGGGGACGCGCGCTTGATGTGCCCGACCTTGATGTCACATCGGGAACAGGTTTTGCGCATTTCTTTATGACGCTCGAGGCGGCGCGCGCCGGTCTGGGAGTTGCTTGCGTGCCGACGGTGTTGGTCAGAGACGATCTTGATGCCGGACGGCTGGTTGCGCCGTTTCCGCAGAATGTCGAAAGCGAGGGCTCGTACTACCTCATCTATCGCAAGCATGAGGCAAATCTAGACAAGGTCCGTTTCGCGCGAGAATGGCTTAAAGAGGCTGCCATACGGCTGAACGGACAATAAGGCGCGTTTTCAGCAGACGTCGGTTCACTCGATTCACGCATGCCCTCAGCGCAGAAGCCCCACCATATGCCGCCCGGATCATGTTCCGATCTGAATGGGGCTGCCGATCTTCCGCAGCGCGGCGATCACGCTCAATGCGGTGATCTTGCCGGTTTTTGGATTCTCGCTCGGGATGTTCTCGATCGTCATCGAGAAATCTGCGCTATCGCCTGCCACGGTGATCGTATGGGTGTTGCGGGTGATCGTCGGGTCCGCCCATATCTCGATGATGGTGCGGTCGGGCCCGATACCTGCAAGGCTTAATGCCGCGGCGACGTTGAGATTTGCCGGAAATCCTCGCACGGCTTCGCGGGCGTTGCCCTCGAACAGCTTGAGGGGTTTCGAAAGCGTCTCCACATCGATATGTCGCTCGACCAAAAATGGTGCATTCTCGAGGCCGCGCGGAGGCTTGCGCGAGACCATCCGGACCGAATTGATCGTGCCCTCGGCCGCTGCCCGGACGGCATCGAGGCCGAGAAGGGCGCCGGTCGGGACCACAATCTGGCCGCCGTGCTTACGGGCAAGCTCTTTGACCTCGGGGTGAACCAGCAGCGCGCCGACACTGATGACGATCAGCTTCTTGCCGGCCGTCAGTGTCGGTTCGGCGATCTGCATGAATATCTCTGCCGGTGCGCACTCGATCACGATGTCGGCAACGCTGGCCAGTTCCTCGACCCGCAATACCGGTACCGGGTTTCGAAAGTCTTTGACGATATTCTTTACGCGATCGACGTTGCGCGCAGAGACGGCGACGAGCCGGAGGCCTTCGATACCCTCATCCAGTCGTTCGGCGACTTTCTGACCAATCGCCCCGAAGCCAGCGACTGCGATGGTGTTGACGGCGGGCTGCTTCGCCAACTGACGTGATGTCATGGTTCAACCTTGATATTCGTATTGGAGGATGTGGCTGACGATGTGTGCATTTTCAGGAACGCGCGGATGATTTCGAGGAACTGCTCGCTCTGTTCAAGATGCGGAAGATGTCCGCATCGGTCGATAACCTTGAGCTCGACATTGGGCAGCGCCGACAGTTTCTCGGCTGCGCCCTCGTAATCGCCGCGCGGATCCTGCTTGCCCCACACGCCGAGCACCGGGATTTTAATGGCTCTCAGCCGGTCGCCGATCGCGAATGGCCGCATCGCCTCGACGTCCGTCATTCCCTGCATGCGCGTTTCGAACGAAGGAAGCGCCGTTGGTAGTGCATAGGGTGTTAGCTGCAGGAGCAGCAGTTCCTGCGGTATCCGCGACGGATCGTAGAAAAGCCTGCCCAGGCGCTCCCGGCAGACCTGCAGCGAGGGATCTGCGAGCGCCGAGCCGCCATTCTTCGCCGCGCGATCGTACATCTCGGCCAACTCTTCCGCCGATTTGAACGTTGACCCGCTGCTTACGATCACCATCGACGAAAAAGCGTCAGGCCGACGATGATAAAGCAGTATGGAGAGGGCGGCGCCGAAGGAGCTGCCAATAAGCGTGACATCGTCAAGATGAAGGCGATCGATCAGTGCTTCGAGATGATCAAGCATCGGCCCGTGCGGCGGGCCGCCGATATAGGAGCCGGATTCCGTAAATCCGCTTCCGAGAAGATCCGGTGCGATGACGTCATAGTCTTCATATAACGGCATGATCGTTCTGCACCAGGAGTCGGCCGTCATGCCGACTCCATGCAGAAGGAGAACCGGTGATCCGCGGCCTGCACGAAAATATCGCGTTCTGATTCCGCCGATGTCGTCGAAGTAAACACGCATCAAAAAGTCTCTGGGTGCTGGCAATCCTGACGGCGTGGCGCCGAAGGGTGCGACATCTTGTTGGCCGTTCTACAGCCGGCATCGATAGCCCGCAATTGAGTTTTTCCTCCCGATGCATGAGTTTAACTCATCAATTTCATGCCGCCGCTTCAATAATAATGTTGTCACGTAAGGCTATTTCTGAAACAATTTTTCCATCAGTTTACTGACGCATGTGTTTTTGTGCGTCATCCATGAGGGCCCGCCATGCGGCCCATTGCATCGGAGAAGGTCATGCAGACTGCCGTTCAGCCCGCCTCAACTGACAGAAGCGGGGGCTATTTCCGCCCTCGGCGGCTAGGACACGTCAATCTCTATGTGGGCGATCTCGAACGCATGATGGAGTTCTATAAGCGTGTCTTCGGTATCGAAGAGGTCTATCGCACGCCGGCAAACGGAGGCGGTTTCCTCAGCAATGGAAACACGCATCATGACATTGCGTTTCTGGACGGGAATACGGACCTGGCAAAGGCACGCGGTGCGAAGCCCGGCCAGCTCAATCATCTTGGTTTTGAATTGGGCAGCGAAGTCGAGCTGGTGCATGACTATGAGCGCGCCTTGGAAAAAGGCTATCGCTTCATGCGTACCGCCGATCACGATATCGCACATAGCGTGTATCACAAGGACCCGAACGGCCTCGTGTACGAGCTCTATTCCGATGTCGTCTATGATTGGCGTAATCAGCGGAGTGGCATCGTAACGAAGCCGAAGCCGAACTGGACGCCTGGTTCAACGCCGCCGATCGCGGAACCGCTTTATCACGTCGATCCGGAGATTCGTCGGGTTGACGGTGCGATCTTCCATATCGAGCGCGCCTCGCATGCGACGATCGTCGTCGATGATATCGATGCGACCGTTGATCACTATACCGAGATCGTCGGGCTGAATGTGTCCGGCCGGGGTAAGGGCGACAGCTTCGTCGTGTTGAGCGGAAGCTGCGGCGAGCGGAGCCTGATTGTTGTGCCGGCGTCCAGGGACGTGCCCGCCTGCTACCATCATGTCAGCATGCCGGTTATCGATCCCGCCGATCTCGCAAAGTCGGTGGAACGAGCGAAAGCGGAGGGCGTCGAAATCGAAGTTGACATCACGCATGCCGGCCGCCGGTCGGTGTTTGTGCGTGATCCGGAAGGATTCCTCACCCAGGTTTACTGCGATCTCGACGGCGAGCCTCGTCTCGATGAGGTCTCTCCTGAACTCGCGCTATACGTTCTTTAGCGCGAGCGCGCAGGGGGAGGAAACGTCATGAGCGTAACAACAATTATAAACAAGAACGCGGAGAGCAAGGGTGATCAGACGGAGCTCGAGAAGGTCTCTCCGATTGCCCGATTTTCCGCGCCACTTCAGGCAATCAGCTCGTTTGTGATCCTGTTCGCGGCGTGGGAGATTGGCGTCCGGCTGTTTTCGATGCCGACCTACATTCTTCCTGCACCGAGCGTCGTTGTGACGGCGCTCATGGCGAAGCTGCCGCGCGTTCTCGACGGAGCGTGGATCACCGGGCAGGAAATCGTTGTAGGCTATATCTGCGCGATCTTGGTCAGTATCCCGCTGGCTTTGTGCTTGGCGCTGTCGCGAACGCTCGAGCGGATGGTTTTCCCGGTCGTCGTGTTCTTTCAGATCATTCCGAAGGTCGCAATTGCGCCATTGTTCGTGATCTGGTTCGGTTTTGGTCTGTTACCGAAAATCCTGATCGTGTTTCTTCTGGCCTTCTTCCCGATGTTGGCCAACGGGATATCCGGTTTCAAATCGGTGCCGGCCGACATCATGGAGTTTGCGCGATCGACTGGAGCAGGGCGGCTCCTGACCTTCTGGAAGGTACGGCTTCCTCACGCGCTTCCCAGCATCTTCACAGGCCTCAAGATCAGCGCAGCCTTGTCGGCGATCGGCGCCGTCGTCGGCGAGTTCGTGGCTGCGGACAAGGGCCTGGGGTACCTGCTGCTCGAATACAACGGCGATATCGATACACCGATGGTGTTCGCCGTTATCGTCGTTCTCTCATCGATCGGCCTGCTCGTTTACGGCACCGTTGCATTGATCGAGCGGACGGCAATCCCCTGGCATGTCTCTCAACGTGTCGTCAATGACGGCGCTCCCGCCCACTAGTGTCGAACGTGAAAGAGCAACCATGAAAAATTTTCTGAGGCTTGCGATTGCTGCGTTGATTATGGCCGGCGCTACGGTAGCGGCCAAGGCGCAGAAGATGGACGATGTTTCGCTGCGGTTGAGCTGGTATATCGGCGGTTATCATGCCGCCTACTATCTCGGTAAGGAGAAAGGCTTCTATCAGCAGGAAGGCATCGACCTGACGATCCATGAGGGACGCGGGTCTGCGAATACGGCGCAACTCGTCGCCGCAAAAACCGATACCTTCGGAGTGTCGGATTCCAGCAGCATGATGCTGGGCGCCGCCAAGGGCTTGCCGATCAAAACGATCGTATCGCTGATGAACGGCGCGGGCTTTGCCATTCTGATGCTGGATGATTCCCCGATCAGGAATGCGGCAGATCTGAAAGGAAAACGGATTGCGACTTCTCCGGGCGATGCGCTGACGCAGCTTCTGCCGGCTGTGCTGGCGGCGAACAAGCTCACCAGGGAAGATGTTCATATCATCATGCTGGACCCTGCAGGCAAGCAGGCTGCGCTGCTGGAGAAGAAAGTCGACGTGATGCTCGGAGACGTCGGTGCTCAGGGCGTAATTCTGCAGGAGCGCGGCCACAAGATACGCAGTCTGCGTTTTGGAGATATCGGTGTTGAAACGATCGGGCTGATTATCCATACCCACCGCGACACAATTAAAGAGAATCCGGATCTTGTTCGTCGCTTCGTGAAAGCGACCGTACGCTCCTGGGAAGCGACCAAGGTCGACCCGGAAGCGGCAGTCAAGAGTGTTCAGGCGGCCAAGCCCGACATTCCGGCAAACGTCGTCCGTAACCAGCTCAAGACGTTCATCTCGCTGATGGACACGGCGGCAACCAAAGGTAAACCGGTTGGTTATGGCGCGTCCGCCGATTGGGACCGTACCTACAAGCTCTATGCGGAGCTGCGGGGCATGACGACTGACATGAAACCAGGCGATTTTTACACAAATGAATTCCTCCCGAAGCAGTAACGCAGTGAAGCTGGAAGTGTTGGAAGGGAACGTGGCAGCGGCACGCTCCAACGACATTTCCATCGAGGGTGTCCGGAAGATATTCCGGAGTCGCCGGAAGAGAACGCTTGCGCTGGATACGGTTAATCTGGCGATCGGGCAGGGCGAGTTCGTTTCGATCGTCGGTCCATCGGGGTGCGGAAAAAGCACCCTGATGCGCTTGATCGCAGGCCTTCTCCCCTGCAGCGAGGGACGCGTGGTCGTTGACGGTAAAGTCGTCAACGGCCCCGAAACGAATGTCGGAATCGTATTCCAGACAGCCGTGTTGCTGGAATGGCGGTCGATTCTGGACAATGTGTTGCTGCAGATCGAAATGCGCGGTCTGAAGCCGGTGGAGCAATATCGGCAGCGGGCAGAAGATCTGCTTGCTGCCGTGGGACTTTCGGGGTTTCAGAACAATCTGCCGCATGAACTATCCGGAGGCATGCAGCAGCGCGCCTCGATCGTTCGGGCGCTTATTCACGATCCTCCGCGCCTGTTGATGGACGAGCCGTTCGGTGCGCTTGACGCGCTGACGCGCGAGCAGGTGCGGGTCGATCTCGAAGAGCTGTGGCTGAATACGCGCAAGACTGTGGTGTTCATCACCCACAGCATCGAAGAGGCGGTTCTGCTGTCGGATCGCGTCGTGGTAATGTCGCCTCGGCCCGGTACGATCGATCGTGTTATCGATGTCAACCTACCGCGTCCGCGGGGATTGAGCGCGCGGCGCGATCCTGAGTTCAGCAGGCTTTGCGAGGAGATTACCGATATCTTCCTTAGTCGGGGCGTGCTCAGCAATCGAGGCAACCTCTTCCTGCGGCCGACTGCGGTTCCCAACTGACGAAATTTCCGGATCTGCACGGCGTGCCCACGGCTCGCCGTGCATTTTATTGCGTCCATGCGGATGCATCGAACGAGCACGGGTGAGAGAAACATGGATCTTGGCATTGCTGGAAAAACCGCGTTGGTCATGGCGGCTGGCGGCGGCTTGGGAGGCGCGATTGCGGCTGCTCTAGCCCGGGAAGGGGCAAAGGTTGCAGTCAGCGATATCGATCCGGCTGCGCTCTTTGAGACGGTTCGGAAGATCGAGCAGTCAGGTGGTCAGGCGAAGGCCTTTCCTCTCGATATGGCCGATCTTGAGGCGGTGAAGGCGCTCGTCGAGAACGTGCAAGCGGCCTTCGGTGTAGTAGATATTCTCGTCAATAATTCCGGCGGACCGCCGCCATCTCCTGCATCCGGAATCGCGCCGGCGATGTGGACTTCCTATTTCAACTCCATGGTTCTGTCTCTCGTCACGCTCACTGATGCGGTGTTGCCGGGTATGCGCGAACGCAAATGGGGACGGATCATTACCAGCACATCGTCGGGCGTGATCGCTCCGATCCCCAATCTCGGTCTGTCGAACGCCTTGCGCTCGACTTTGGTCGGATGGTCGAAGACGCTGGCGCGAGAGGTGGCTCGTGATGGCGTGACGGCAAATGTGATCCTTCCGGGCCGCATCGCGACGCAGCGCATCAAGCAGCTCGATGAGGCACGGGCCAAGAGGGAAAATATCGCGGTGGAGAAAGTGATCGAGCAGAGCACGGGTTCGATCCCGGTCGGCCGCTATGGCGATCCGCAGGAGTATGCGGATGTGGTCGCTTTTCTCGCGAGCGCGCGCGCATCTTATGTCACGGGTTCCGTCTTTCGCGTGGACGGTGGCATGCTGGCGAATATCTAGGAACGCAGAACAAGAGTTGAATGAACATGAGCGCCGACAATCGCGTCGATCCTACCTATTCTGCGTTGAGCGAAACCGAGCGCGCGGATATCCGCACGCGGTTTCTCCGTGTCGATACGTCCAATGTCGCGGACGTTCTCGACAAGATGGGTTTGCAGGATCAGGGGCTGAGCGCCGACTTCCGCCCCTTTCCGGAGAGTGCCGGTACGTTGGCCGGCTGGGCCTACACGATACGGGGCCAGATGGCTCCGTATGAGGGAGGCGGCGATCCTGTGAAAATGCGGGCCTGCCAGGGGATATCGGCGCACGAAGTGAGCGTGTGGAGTGGCGATGGAGATGGCATCTGCTATTTCGGTGAACTCATTGCGCTCGGCATGCAGGAGCGGGGCTCTGTTGGGTCACTGATTGACGGCGGTATCCGGGATGTGCGTTGGCTTGGCGAGCACAAGTTTCCTGTTTTCGCCCGCTACCGCACGCCGGTGCAGTCAATCGGCCGCTGGAAAGTGACGGGCTGGCAGGAACCGGTCTATCTTCAGGGCGCGACGTCGAAGAATGTTCGCATCTGCCCCGGCGACTTCGTTCTCGCGGACGCCGACGGCGCGATCGCGATCCCGCACGCCGTTGTCCGGGATGTTCTCGCGGAAGCCGAACGGCTGACGAAAATGGAAATGGACATCCGCGCCGAGCTCAAGCGTGGATTGTCACTCGCCGACGCGCTCGAAAAGTATGGGCATGTCTGAGCGGATCGGCGTGCTGGTTTCAATCCGTATTTGGCGACCGGACTGCTTTTCGCTGATCTCTGTCCTGCGCGGGGCGTCCGTGATGTCGGATGGCTCGGAACGAGCCATCGAGCGGCCGGGACTGCTCCCTTGATCGACGCGGATCGGCCGGACCCATTCCGATAAGCGCGCGCGGCCGCGGGTCTTCAGCGGTCGGGACACTTCCAAACGAGAACAGTCCCGCATCGGACGATGCGAGGCTGTTCGTTTTCTCTGGAGCGGAGCGGCATATTCGCTCCCTTTGCCAAGGCAGTGCTTTCCTGCCGTCCGCGGCGCAGAGCCTAGCTGCACCCCGTGGTCGAACCGCAGGTGTTGCACTTCATGCAGGTGCCGTTGCGCACCAGCGTGAAGTTGCCGCACTCGCCGCAGGATTCGCCTTCGTAGCCCTGAGCCTTGGCTTCGGCGCGCTTTTCGGCAACGCTCGCTGTTGCCTTCGCCGGTTGCGACCATTGCAGCGTTTCGAGCTTCTCCGCCGGCGACAATTTCGCCTCCGGCTCTGCCTTTAGCGCCGTTGCCGCCTGCGTTCCCGTCGCTACGGCGGCGACGGAGGACAGGTTGTGGTCCGTCAGGAACGAGGCGGGGACCACCGTCAGCTTGTCGGTGCGCGAGCGCGTCAGTCCTTTCGACACGAAACGTGCCGCCGAGGGCGCCTTGCCTTCGTGCTCGCCTTTGCCGAGCGCGTCGAACTTGGTCTCGCTTGGGTCGACATGGGCGAGGTCGTAGCGCTCGAGATAGCTCACCGCCAGTTCTCGGAACACATAGTCGAGGATCGAGGTCGCGAACTTGATGGTATCGTTGCCCTGCACTGCGCCCGCCGGCTCGAAGCGGGTGAAGGTGAAGGCGTCGACATACTCCTCGAGCGGAACGCCATATTGCAGGCCGAGCGAGATGGCGATGGCGAAGTTGTTGATGAAGGAGCGCAGCGCCGCTCCTTCCTTGTGCATGTCGATGAAGATCTCGCCGAGACGGCCGTCGTCATACTCGCCGGTACGCAGATAGACCTTGTGCCCGCCGACGGTGGCCTTCTGCGTATAGCCCTTGCGGCGGCCTGGCAGCCGCTCGCGCTCGCGCAGCACGGTGACGCGCTCGACGATCTTCTCGACCACCTTCTCGGCGACCTGCGATGCGCGCGCCGCCATGGGCGCCGCCATCAAGGTGTCGAGCGCATCGTCCTCGTCGTCCTCGTCGGCGATCAGTTGCGCGTTGAGCGGCTGCGACAGCTTGGAGCCGTCGCGGTAGAGCGCATTTGCCTTCAGCGCCAGTTTCCAGGACAGCAGATAGGCCGCCTTGCAATCCTCGATGGTTGCGTCGTTCGGCATATTGATCGTCTTGGAGATGGCGCCGGAGATGAAGGGCTGCGCCGCTGCCATCATGCGGATGTGGCTCTCGACGGAAAGAAAGCGCTTGCCGGTCCGCCCGCAGGGATTGGCACAGTCGAACACCGGATAGTGTTCGGCCTTCAGATGAGGTGCGCCTTCGATGGTCATCGCGCCACAGACATGGACGTTGGCAGCTTCGATCTCGCGCTTGCCGAAACCGATCGCCGACAGCAGATCGAAGGTCGGGGAGGCGAGGTCTTCCGCCGCGATCTTCAGCGTGTCACGCAGGAAGTCTTCGCCGAGCGTCCATTTGTTGAAGGCGAACTTGATGTCGAATGCGGTCGGCAGTGCCGCCTCGACTTTCTTCAGCGCTTCGTCGGTGAAGCCCTTGGCCTTCAGCGTCGTATGGTTGATCGCTGGCGCCTGGCCGAGCGAACCGTGGCCGACTGCATAGCTTTCGATCTCGGCGATCTGGCTTTCGCTGTAGCCAAGCGTGCGCAAGGCTGCCGGCACTGCGCGGTTGATGATCTTGAAGTAGCCGCCGCCGGCCAGCTTCTTGAATTTAACCAGCGCGAAGTCCGGCTCGATGCCGGTGGTGTCGCAATCCATGACGAGGCCGATCGTGCCGGTCGGCGCGATCACGCTGGCCTGGGCGTTGCGGTAACCGTGCTGTTCGCCAAGCTCCAGCGCCTTGTCCCAAGCTGCCTTGGCGTGGTCCGCGAGCATTGCATAAGCGGGACCGCTGGCGACAACGCCTTCGAGATCGAGCGGCACCGGCGCGGTCGCGACCTTCTCGTAGCCCTGGTGTTGACCATGGGCGGCGCGGCGGTGGTTGCGCATCACCCGCAGCATGTGCTCGCGGTTCTTCTTGTAGCCGGGGAATGTTCCCAGGCCCTGCGCCATTTCGGCGGAGGTTGCATAGCTGACGCCGGTCATGATCGCCGTGAGGGCGCCGCAGATGGCGCGGCCGGCATCGGAATCATAGGCGACGCCGGACGTCATCAGCAGGCCGCCGATATTGGCATAGCCGAGGCCGAGCGTGCGGAACTCGTAGGAGAGCTGCGCGATCTCCCGCGAGGGGAACTGCGCCATCATCACCGAAACTTCGAGCACGATCGTCCACAGCCGCACCGCATGCTCGTAGCTCTCGACGTCGAAGTCGCCCGTGGTCTCGTCGCGGAAGGCCAACAGGTTGAGCGAGGCGAGGTTGCAGGCCGTATCGTCGAGGAACATGTATTCCGAGCACGGATTGGATGCGCGGATGTCACCCGACGCCGGGCAGGTGTGCCAGTCGTTGATGGTGGTGTGGTATTGCAGGCCCGGATCGGCCGAGGCCCAGGCGGCGTGGCCGATCTTTTCCCACAGTTCGCGCGCGTCGACTGTGCGCGCCACCTTGCCGGTCTTGCGCCAGGTGAGGTCCCACTTGCCGTCGGCCTCGACGGTTTTCAGGAACTGGTCGGTAACGCGCACCGAGTTGTTCGAGTTCTGGCCGGCGACGGTGAGATAGGCCTCGGAATCCCAGTCGGTGTCGTAGGTCGGGAAGTCGATATCCGTGTAGCCCTGCCGCGCGAACTGGATGACGCGCTTGATCGAGTTGTCGGGCACCATGGCGCGACGCGCCAGCTTGATCTCGCGCTTGAGCGCCGGGTTCTTTTCCGGCGTGAAACAATCGTCGCCCGAGCCCTCGCAATTGACGCAGGCTTTCAGGATCGCCTTGAGGTGTTTCTGGTTGATCTTGGAGCCGGTGACGAGCGCCGCAACCTTCTGCTCCTCCTTCACCTTCCAGTCGATATAAGTCTCGATATCGGGATGATCGACGTCGACGATCACCATCTTGGCGGCGCGCCGCGTCGTGCCGCCGGATTTGATGGCGCCGGCAGCGCGATCGCCGATCTTCAGGAACGACATCAGGCCGGACGACCGGCCGCCACCGGAGAGCCGCTCTCCCTCCGCGCGCAGCGCCGAGAAGTTCGAGCCGGTGCCGGAACCGTATTTGAACAGGCGCGCCTCGCGCACCCACAGATCCATGATGCCGCCGTCATTGACGAGGTCGTCTTTCACCGACTGGATGAAGCAGGCGTGTGGCTGCGGATGCTCGTAGGCGGACTTTGAGCGGGTCAGCTTGCCGGTGAACGGATCGACGTAGAAATGCCCTTGGCCCGGGCCATCGATGCCGTAGGCCCAGTGCAGGCCGGTATTGAACCATTGCGGCGAGTTCGGCGCACACATCTGCGAGGCAAGCATGAAGCGCAATTCGTCGAAGAAGGCCTGCGCGTCGGCCTCGCCGTCGAAATAGCCACCCTTCCAGCCCCAATAGGTCCAGGTGCCGGCCAGCCGGTCGAAGACCTGCCGGGCCGAGGTTTCGCCGGTGGTGCGTTCCGCTTCCGGCAGATCGGCGAGCGCCGCTTCGTCGGCGACCGAGCGCCACAGGAAGGAGGGAACGGAATTCTCTTCGACCTTCTTCAGTCGGGCAGGGACGCCCGCCTTGCGGAAATACTTCTGCGCCAGCACGTCGGAGGCGACCTGCGACCAGAATTCCGGCACCTCGACGTTGTCGGCGCGGAACACGGTCGAGCCGTCGGGATTCCTGATCTCGCTGGTGGTCATTCGGAACGCAATTGTCGCGTAGGCCGATTGTCCTTCCGTGGTGTAGCGCCGTTCGATCCGCATCGTCTTGCCCCTCAATGCCGTCGGCGGTTTCAGCCGACGATTCGTCCCGGGCTGACCGTCCCCGTCCGCCCGCAATTGCTCGCTCGCTCTTTTTTGACGTCCCTATTCAGATAGGCCCGATGCGCGATGCCGACAGAGGCTCGGGCACCGGTAACTCACGGACCGGTTGGGGTCCGTTACGCAACAGCACTCCCTGTCCCAAAACACCATGGCTGGCGTGGACGAGGCACGACATCACGTCGTTGGAAGCGCCGGGAGGCTTCAAACACAAGCTCACCCGGACACATCAAAGCTAGGTGGACTCACCGCACGCGTCAACAAGAGTTAGTGATCAAATCTGAATCAAACCCTAAATCTTGTGTCACACATGTGAAACACGGGGACAAGGCGGCCAGGGCACTCAGCCCTGCAATCAGGTCCCAAGGTCAGTATTGGCCGATTGGACAGGAGCGGAAAGCGTTTTCTGTCCCTGTGTCGATGGGTATATCTACCTAGCGGGAGTGCTGCGAAATGGCCGTCAAACGGGACTTGGCGTAGCGAATAGGGTGGCGCCGAGCTGTCTCCCGCCGGGGACAATCGTTGGAAAAGCTGTGATCAGGACGCCGGGGAGTCCATGATTCTCGGTTGAGCCGCAGCGGGTTAGCTGCTGCTCGCGTGGCCGGGTCGGGCGCTTTCAGGATATTCACCTCTGGTGACACCGGCGCGACAGCGCCGCCGCGGGCCTGGTGATGCTGTTTCGATCTATCTGGGCCGCGAAGGGCCCGTCGCGGTGTCGAGTTCCAGGGCGTGTGCCAGCGCACTGGCGGCCGTATCAGCGGCGGTATCGGTGACCCCGGGTTGATCGAGTGCTGTTTGCGTCGCTTCGCCCGGAACCGTACCGCCGACAGCATGGAACCGATCCCCGATGACACCGGCAGCGAATCCGGCCCGCGGCTGCGGCAGCGGAGCAAGGCTGATCCACCGGTTCGCAATGGTGTCGTAAGCATCTACCAGCGCCGAGGGGCGGGCGGTCATCGTCTGGCCGCCAGCGATGCTGCCACCGGCGACGACGATAAGATGTCGCCATAGCGCTCCGCCGGCACTGCTGCGGGCCGTGGGCAGACGCGCCAGCGGTGCGCTCCAGCGGTCCGCCGCCGGCTCGTAGGCTTCGACGATGTCGGTTTCGCTGCCGTTGGCGAAGGTGGAACCGAGCCGTCCGCCGATGACAAAGATGCGGCCGAGCCTGGCGACCGCCACCGCCTGGCTGCGCGATGTCGGCATGGCGGCGCGAGCGCGCCAGCGGCCGGTCTTCGGATCGTATTCGACGACGCTTGCGAGCACGTCGTGACGGCGCCTGTCGTCGATCGTCATCCCATTCGCGTCGCCATCGCCGGGGGCGGCCGCCGCTGCGGCGCCGCCGATGACGTAGAACTTGCCATCGATTGCCGCCGCCGCAGCGCCCCCGCGAGGCTCGGCCATTGGCGTCAGCGGTTCCCAATTGTCGGTGGCAGGATCATAGGCCCACGCATCGGCGACCGGCTGCCAGCCGCCGTTGCGCGCCGGTGTGCGGAACCCGCCGAACAGATAGATTCTGTCGCCGTAGGCGGCGACCGCCGGATGGTGGAGGGGAACCGGCATCGGCCTTTTCCGCGTCCAGGTGTCGTTTGCAGTGTCGTATTCGTAGACGAGCCCCTTGCTGCGCGGACCATTCAGCGCGGTGCCGTCGCGACCGCCGAAGACATAGAATTTGCCATTGACCGCAGCGCCGGTGAGGCTGGCAGCCGGCTCCGGCAGCGATGGCAGCGATATCCAGGCGCGAGGCGAGACCGAAGAATCGGCCGACGTTTGCGCTTGGGCCACCGGTAGGGCGAGCGAAACCAGAAGGCAGCCGGCAAACACTGCGGCAATGATGCGTGTCGGCGACAACATGATTGCGCCACGATAGCCAGACGATGCGGGAAGCGCCAACCGGCCTCTTGGAGGGCGCCTAGACAAGGGCGGATGGAGGTGCCAGAAGGGCGCCGATACGAGGACCCGTGGCCCGATGAAAACGTTTCTTCTGCGGCTGTTCACTTGGTGGAACAGCGTCACCTTCGGCACCCAGTGGTGGACCTATCTCTACGGCGAATTTGTCGGCGAGGACGAGCGGGGCAACCGCTATTTCCGCACGCGCGGCGGCAGGATCGATCCGACGCTCGGCTTCGAGCGGCGCTGGGTGATTTATAACGGCTACACCGAAGCCTCGACCGTACCACCATCCTGGCACGGTTGGCTGCATCATACCGTTGATACCCCTCCGACGGAGGAAACCTATCAGCCGCGCGCCTGGCAGAAACCGCATCGTCCCAACATGACCGGCACCTCCGGTGCCTATCGGCCGAGCGGCTCGACGCTCGCCAGCGGCCGTCGCCCGGCTGCGACCGGCGATTATCAGGCGTGGACGCCGGGGCAGTGACGAGGGCGCAAGGGCACGACGCTCCGTCGTGCGCCCTTCCGCCGCCTTATTCGCCATGTTAACCGGTCGCTGTCGCGCACAGGGCGAATCTCTGCCGCCCAGGATCTCAACCGGCTGATGGCCAGACCCGTCCCCTTTATCCCGCTTGTCGCCGCCGCGATGCTGGTTGTCGTTGTGCCGGCGTCGGCGCAGTTCAGCGATATTTTCAGCGATCGGCCGCCGCGGCCCCCGGCCGACGTGCGCGAGGCACCGCCGCCACTGCAGCGCCAGCCAATGCCGCCGCGCGGGCAGGCCGAGGCCCGGCCGGACGTGCCGCCGTCGCGTCCCTTGCCGGCGCCGATGGCGCTGCCGCCGTCGAGTCGACCCGGTGGCGGGACGATCCAGTCAGCGCCGCTCGCCCCATTGCCGGGCGCGCCGGTTGCGCCGCAGCCCCCGCCCGGCGAGCAGCCGCAACAGGTGACCCCGTCGCCGACGCCGGGATTGCCGCCGGGCGAGCGTCAGCCACGCGGGGTGCCGCAGCAGCCGGCGAATACGGCGCCACAGCCCGGCGACGAGATCGTCGTCGAACCGCCGCCGCAAAAGATTGCCAATCCGCAGGCGGTGTTCGCCGGGCTCGACAAGATCACCGGCCGGATCATCAAGTTCGACGTTGCCATCGACGAGACGGTGCAGTTCGGCGCGCTGCAGGTGACGCCGCGTGCCTGCTATACGCGCCCGCCGACCGAGACGCCGAATACCGACGGCTTCGTCGAGGTCGACGAGGTGACGCTGCAGGGCGAGACGCGCCGCATCTTTACCGGCTGGATGTTCGCTGCGAGCCCCGGCCTGCACGCCGTCGAGCATCCGATCTATGACGTCTGGCTCACCGACTGCAAAGGCGCCAAGCCGGACGTGACCGCCGAGGTGCCGGACGACGCCGCGCCGAAGCCGAGCCCGCAGCCGAACCGGCGCACGCAGTCCCAGCAGCGCCGCACCCCGCAGCAACCGGTGCCGCAGCGGCCGCGTTGAAGCCGGTTACATCTGCCGTCGCGTGATGATGTCGAGCGCCTGCTGCCCGGACAGGCTGTCGGGAAGCACGAGAAAGTCGCCGGCATCGGTATCGAGGGCCGCATCAAGCAGTTTGTGATAGTGCCGCCGCGACACCTCGGTGGCGCCGAAGGTCGCGAGGTGGCTGGTGATGAACTGCGTGTCGAGCAGCGTGAATCCGCCGGCGACAAGCCGGGCGACGAGATGCACCAACGCCACTTTCGAGGCGTCGGTCGCGCGGTGAAACATGCTCTCGCCGAAGAACGCTCCGCCGAGCGCCAGCCCGTAAAGGCCACCGACGAGGCGCCCGCCCTCGTAGGTCTCGACGCTGTGGGCATAGCCACGTTCGGCGAGGTCGCAAAACAACGAACGGATGCGCGTGTTGATCCAGGTGCGCTCGCGCCCGCGGCCGGTTGCCGCGCAGCCGTCGATGATGCCGGCGAAATCCCGGTCGATGACGACCTCGAAGCGGTCGGAGCGCACCGTGCGCGCCAGCCGTGACGGAATGTGGAACCGGTCTAGCGGGATGATGCCGCGCTGCTCGGGTTCCACCCAGTAGAGGGCGGGGTCGTCGGCGCTCTCGGCCATCGGAAAAATGCCGCAGGCATAAGCCTTCAGCAGCACTTCGGGGGTGATGTCGACGACGCCTGATGCGCGATTGGCCATGTGCGGTACGCGAATGATATGCGCTTCGGGAACGACGTGCCTTGCGCGACGACCGTCGTTATCGGCTTGCTCTTGCAAGCCTCGCTACAGGTCTTGTCTGCGGAGAAGTCTACCGTCTGCGGAGTGTCGCGGCGAGGATTAACCGCTTTCTCACCATATTCTCTTCAAATCGTTGAAAGTTTGAACGTTGTAAAGCGGCTCACGTTTAGCCTTTGTGATCCGGCGCGAGTGTGGCCGGTCGTGACGGACAGCGGGGTGTGAGGGCAACGCCATGCAGAGCAACGGCTTTCCGCGCCCCAGGGGTTTCATGGATCGGAGGGGTTTCATGAATCGCAGGGACCAAAGACCCGCCGGCGAACCGCTTCGACGGGTCAAAGTGCTGCTGGTCGAAGATGAAGTCCTGATCGCCGATCTGGTCGTCGATGTGCTGACCGAACACGGCTTCGATGTTTGCCCGTTCATGACAGCCATCGATGCGCTGAAATATCTGGAGGCGGACGGCAAGGTCGATGTGCTGTTCACCGACATCAATCTGCCGGGCAGCATGGACGGCGTCGAACTGGCGCAGCGGGCGCGGGCGCTGCGACCGGAACTGCCCGTCGTCTATGCGTCTGGCCGGCACACCGCGGCAACGGCGTCGCCGCTGGTGTCGCATTCGTTGTTCCTGCGCAAGCCATACCGGGCCGAGGATGTCTGCACGTTGCTCGACCGGCTGACGGTTCACTGAACGGCGGGCGGATCCGCCGCGGCGTGTTGCGGATCGGGCGCCTGGCGCGACAGCGCGAAGACGATTTCGATATGAGTGCCGCGATGGCTGCGGTCATGCTCGATTCGGGCGCCGAGTTTGTCGGCCATTGCCCGGACGATGCGCTGTCCAAGCCCCGTCGAACGGCGTGTCGGCTTGTCGTTCGTATTCGTCGCCATGCCGACGCCATCGTCTTCGACGCTGATGATGGCGCTGTTGTCGCCGCGCGCCTGCAGGGCAACACGGATCGGCCCAGCGCCAGCCGGATAGGCGTATTTCAGTGCGTTCATGATCAGTTCGTTGACGATGACGCCGACCGCAACGGCGCGATCCGGATCGGTTTCGATCGGATCGGCGGTGATCGTCAGTTGCGCCAGAGCATCGCTGTCGGCAGAGACGCGCAGATCCTCGATCAGTGCCGCCAGATATTGATCGACGGCGACGGTCTTGACGTTGTCGGAGGTGTAGAGGCGACGATGCACCTGTGCCACCGCCATCACCCGTGAGGTGGCATTGTTCAGTGCATCCTTCACCGCTTTGCTCGGATTGGCGTTGCCCTGCATATGCAGTAGCGAGGCGATCAGCTGCAGCGAGTTGCCGACGCGGTGGTTGACCTCGCGCAACAGCATTGCGCGCTCGCTCGCCAGCGCCTCGAAGCGGTCGCGGGCCGCGCGAACCTCGGCTTCCGCTGCTTCCTTGGCGCGGCGCATGCGCATGGCATCGACTGCGGTGGAGAAGGCCGCCTTCAGCAGCGGGATGAATTCGCCAGTGGCGTCCTTGACGACATAGTCGAAAGCGCCGGCTTTGATCGCGTTGACCGCAAGGGTGGAGTTCTGCTCGCCGGTAACGAAAATCACCGGTGGGTGTTCCGGCATCTGATGGATGCGCGCCAGCGTCGCCATACCGTCGAGGCCCGGCATGTTCTGGTCGAGTGCGATGACGTCGAAGCTCGGATCGTCGGCGAGGGTTTTCAGGCCGCTTTCCCCGTCGGGCGCGGTTTTTACGCAAACGCCGTCGCGTTCGAGCGTACGCGCCACCAGCCGGCAGATGCCGTCGTCGTCGTCGATATAGAGGACATGGTTCGGCATGGTCATGGCGACTACGGAGCGGCGGGAACCTGGATCACGGAAAAAAACAGGCCGAGTTGACGGATGGCGTTGGCGAAATTCTCATAATCGACGGGCTTGGTGACATAGACGTTGCAACCCAGATCATAGCAGCGCTTGATTTCGGTCGCATCGTCGGTGGTGGTCAGAACGACGACCGGAATGCGCTTGAGATACTCGTTGCTCTTGACGCGGCCGAGGATGTCGACCCCGGTCATATCGGGCAGGTTGAGATCGAGCAGGATGAGCAGCGGCTTGCCCTTGTTGGTGAGGCCGGTGCCGTCCGTCCCGAACAGGAAATTGACGGCATCCGTGCCGTTGTCGAACGGCAGGATGCGGTTGTTGACGCCTGCGCGGCGGATATTCTTCTCGATGAGCCGCGCATGCCCTTCGTCATCCTCGATCATGACGATCTCGACGGGCCGTTCGGCAAGCTTGCTGTTCATATTGCGCTCCTGCTTTCTCCCGACCATTGCCGCGGCAGAGTCACCGTAAACGCACTTCCTTCGCCAAGCTCGGACTTGAGAACCAGCGTTCCACTGAGGCGACGCACCAGGGCGCGGACATGCGCCAGGCCGATGCCTTCGCCCGAGCGATCCTGCGGACCTGAGCGGCGGAATAATTCAAAGACACGCTGATGGTCCTTTGCGTCGATACCCCTGCCGGTGTCGCGGACGGAATATATCACATGCGTCGGCGTCGCCCGACCCGTCACTTCGATCCGGTTGGGTTGCCCCGGTTTCTCGTATTTCAGTGCATTATCGATCAGATTGGAGAAAATCTGCTCAAGCGCCAGACGATCGCTTTCGACGCGCGGCAGCGCACTGATGGTGATGGTCGCATCCTGCTCCGCGACCCGATGCGCCACGGTGTTGCCGATCGACTGGAGCAGGTCGTTCATATCGATGGTTTCCGGCGTAAACTCCCTGCGCCCTTCGCGCGACAGCTTCAGGACGGCGTTGATGAGCCGGTCCATCTTGCCGATCGAGGTCTTGATGAACGAGAGCGCTTCGTCGAAGTCCTTGCCGAGCGTATCGAGCGATGGCGTCTTCATCGCCGTGAGTGCCGCCGGGTCGCGTTGCGCGAGTGCTTTCTCCAGTTCTGCGATATGAGCGAAAATGTCCTGACGCAGTGCCACGAGTTCGGCGGTGAAGCCCATCACATTGACCAGCGGCGAGCGCAGATCGTGGCTGACGATATAGGCGAAGCGCTGGATCTCCTCGTTCGCCTCGGTGAGATCGGCCGTCCGGAATTCGACAATCCGTTCGAGATTGGCATTGGTAACGGCAAGCTCCTGCCGGGCCCGTTCGCGTTGCCGGATATTCCGGCGCATCAGGTAGATCGACAGCGTGCCCGTCAAGACGATCAGCAGCGTACCGAACAGGGTGGTTCCGAGCAGCAATTGCGCATTGCGCTGCGAGGCGTCAACGCGCTCGTCCAGCAGCCGTCCCTCGGTGGCGATGGAGGCTTCGATCTGCTCCCGCAGGGATTCCATCTGCGCGCGGCCGGTACCGGTAACGACAAGTTCGCGAGCCTTGTCGATCTGGCCGGCGCGGGCGAGGGCGATGGTCCGATCCATCTCTGCGAATTTCGCGTTCATCAATTCGGCGATCTGCGCGAGTGCGGCAGTGCGTTCGTTGTCGCTGTCGACCAGAGCGCGCAGGTCGTGCAACTGCTGTTCGGCCTCGGGACCAGCCTTGTTGTAGTCGCCGAGATAGCGGTCCTCGCCGGTAAGCAAAAATCCACGTTGCCCGGATTCGGCACGGCGCATGCTTAGAAGCACGTTCGACAGCTTGTCCTGGATGAGCAGCGTGCGCGCCACCTGGCGGTTATCCCGTGCTGCGTGATCGACGAGCCAGATGGTGCCGAAACTGATGCTGATCAGCACCAGGAATCCGATGATCAGGAGCAGGGGCTGGACGGGTATCGAACTGAGGCGTCTGGTGAGTTGCATGACGCAGGGAGCTTACCGTCTCTTCTCTAAAATACGCGTAGACGCCGTCTGTCGTCCGGATGATCCGATCGACAGCGATTTGCGGCGATTATACGCGGAATAGTATATCAGAGGAAACACTGCGCGGATAACGCGCTGGGCGCGTTCCGGTTCCCTGCGAATGCATGGGCTGGCTGCAGAGCAGCAGGGATAGGATAGGCGGAGCGTTGAAAATTCGAAGTGAGACGCTGCCGGCCGCAGTGCCGGAAAATCAGCCGGGGTGCGGGTTGGGCGCACACCCCGGCGTGATAATGGTTAACGCAGCTCTTTGTGCCAGAACAGCAGCCGGCGGCGGACCTGGGTGGTGATGAAATCGAACGCGATCCCGATGATCGCCAGCACGATCAGCACCGCAAACACGCCGGCGATGTCCAGATTGTAGTTCATCTGCACGATCTGGTAGCCGAGCCCCGCTTTGGCCCCGACAAATTCGCCGACGATGGCGCCGAGGACGGCGAGGACGATACCGATGCTCAGCCCGGCAAAGATGTACGGCATCGCCTCCGGCAATTGCACCATGTAGAAGATCTTCCAGCGCGGCGCGCCGAGCGAACGCATCAGGTCGATTTTGTCTTCCGGCGTCGCCTTCAGTCCGACGATGGTGTTCACCAGCATCGGGAAGAACGCCACCAGCACCACGATCACCACTTTGCTCTCGATGCCAAAGCCGACCCAGGCGACGATCAGTGGCGCGATGGCGATCTTCGGAACCGTCTGCAATGCAACGATATAAGGGTAGATGGTAATCTCGAGGAGGCGGATCTGGCTGATCAGCGTCCCCAGGATCAGGGCGCTGAGTGCCGCGAGGATGAAGCCGAGTACGATCTCGATCATCGTTACCTTGAGGGCTTCCCACAGCAATCCGCTGGCAAATCCCTGCTTCAGCGCCAGGACGATGTCCGACGGCGCCGGCAGCACAAAGGCATTGACGTCGAGACCGCGAACGATCGCTTGCCATCCGCCGATGGCGATAACGAAAACAAGCGGCACCAGGATCAACTGGGTGCGACGGTCGGCCGACATGGCGCGTTTGCGCGCGGGCCGTGTAGTGGAAGACGATGAGGTCGTTGCACTGGCCTGCGTCATCACATCCCCTCAGCGATTATCGTGGTCGTGCGCATGTTCCACCCTCAGTCGATGCCTTGTTCGACATTCAGCATCTTGCGAATGTCGGTGACGATCTTTCCGAATTCCGGCGTGGCCATCACGTCGAGCGAGCGTGGTCGCTCGAACGGAATATCGAGAACGCCGGCCATACGGCCGGGGCGGGCGGTCATCACCACAACCCGATCGCCGAGGAAAACGGCTTCCGGGATACTGTGCGTAATCAGAAACACCGTCTTGCCGCTTTGCATCCAGATACGCTGCAGATCGAGATTCATCTGCTCGCGTGTCATCGCATCGAGCGCACCGAAGGGCTCGTCCATCAACAGCAGCGCTGGATCATGAACCAGAGCACGCGTGATGGAAACGCGCTGCTGCATGCCGCCGGACAGCTCGAACGGATACTTGTTCTCGAAGCCGGCAAGCCCCACCATGGCGAGCAGTTCGCGGGCGCGATCGATATAGTTCTTGCGCGGCAGACCTTGCGCGTCGGCGGGCAGCAATACGTTGTTGAGGATATTGCGCCATTGCAGCAGAACGGCGTTCTGGAAGACGACGCCGATGTCGCGCCGTGCGCCGGTGATCGGTTGTCCGAGCAACTCGGCAGAGCCTGACGTATAGGAGAGGAGGCCGGCAAAGATTTTCAGCAAAGTGCTTTTGCCGCAGCCGCTCGGCCCGACGACGCAGATAAATTCCCCCTCGGAAATTTTCAGATCGATCTCTTCGAGCGCCACGACGGGGTCACCATCTATGGTCTCGTAGCATTTTCCGAGTTTACGGCACTCGATAACGGTTTTGACGGTCATGAGCCTCCCCAGCAGTATTACCGTCATATTGACATGAAGATACTTAACATTAAAGTTCTTTCGGTGATCGATCGCATGGAGAGAGTGGAAAGGCCGGCTCGGTCCTGACGATCGACTCGATAAGCAATTCGGCCTCAGCGGGAGAAATGCCAATGCGCGCGAGCGTTGTTATAGCCGGAGCAGTGACGGCTCTGGTTGCGGGATTGTCTGTGGCGTCAGCGCAAAGCCTGAAGAAGGTGACGATGGTGCATGCCATTCCGCAGCTTTCGGCGAGCTTCGCCAATGAAAGTTCGCTGCCGATGTATCTCGGGTTCTGGAAAGAGGAAGGCCTGGACGTCGAGGTGAATACGACGCCCGGATCGTCGGCGGCGATGCAACTGGTGATTTCGGGGCAGGCCGATCTCGGCGTCGGCAATGCGCATGCGGCGATGTCGGCCCGCCAGAAGGGTGCCAAGGTTTCGTCCTATTACACGTCGCTGCGCGGCGACATTTTCGGCATTGCCATGCCGGCGGACGGACAGGCGAAAAAGCTTGAAGATCTCAAGGGCAAGGTCGTCGGCGTATCGAGCTTCGCCAGCGGCGGCACGTCCTATGCAAAGGGACTGCTCGGTTCGGTCGGGCTGGAAGTCGGCAAGGACGTGACATTGGCCGAGGTCGGGGTCGGTGGCCGTGCGGCGGCGGCGCTGAAGGGGGGGCAGGTTCAGGCTTTTGCGCTCTGGGATGAAATGTATGCGCGCATGGCGCTGAGTGGACTGAAGCTTGATCCGGCGATCACCGATCCGCGCGCCAAGAGCCTGTTTGCCAGCAATCTGGTGGTGCGGGACGCCGACCTGAAGACCAAGGAGCAGATCCTGATCGGCATTGCGCGTGGCATCGCCAAGGCGCAGGTGTTCTCGGCGGCCAACCCGGAGGCGGCCGTCCGCATCCACTGGAAGGTCTATCCGCAGTCTGCGCCCCGCGAGGGCGTCACCGACAAAACGGTGAAGGACGAAGCGCAGGTGCTCAGCGTGCGCAACCGCCACTACAGCAAGAACGCGCTCGGTACCGGCCGCTATGGGGATATTCCGCTGTCGGAAGTTGCCGCGGTGCAGGACTATATGGTGGCAACCGCACAATTGGAGAAGAAGCTCGATCCGGCGGAATATTACAGCAACGATCTGATCGACAAGATCAACGACTTCGATGCCAAGGCGATCGAGGCGCGCGCCAAGTCCTTCAAGCTCGATTGAGCGGGGAGCGCGAGGCGCGATAATTGGAACGGGGAATGATCGATGACCGATACGTTTGAAAAGAAGCATTATCACCACAGCGAATGGACCAAAGGACGCTTTTCCGAAGTGGTGACGGTTACCGGTCCGGGCCGGTTGATCTTCCTCGCCGGTGTGGGGGCCGAAGACGAAGTGACAGGAGAGACGCATTTCGTCGGCGATGCGGGCGCGCAGACCCGTATGATCTACGACAAGCTGAAGAAAGTACTGGCTCTGCACGGGGCCTCGCTGGCCGACGTGGTGAAGCAGGTCACTTACGTGACCGATATCCGCTTCTTCGAGGAGGTCAGCAAGTGCCGGCGCGAAGCTTATGCCGGCTCGCCTCTGCCGGCGCATACGTTCCTGACGGTGACGCAGCTCGCCTTTCCGGGGATGCTGGTGGAGATCGACGTGACCGTCGCAGTGCCGCTTGATCGCAAAGCCGTATCGTAGGTCTGCATCGTAATGGCGGCATGCTTGCCGCATCGAGAGGCCCGGCTCATTGCCGGGCCTTTTGCTTTCCGTCGTGTCGTTGTCGGCTCACGCCATGCCGTTCGCGGTGCTGCGGAGTGTCGCGCGAGCGCCACCGTCATATCCTTGTAATTCAAGTGTGGTCTATCCCGGCTGGATTCGGGATTATCGTTTTGGATCTGAAGTCGTTTTTGATTTTCGATTCTGACCGTGCATTCCAACTGCATTGTGTTTTTGACACAATCCGCCTCTGCGCCGACGCGGCAGGGTGGTCAATGCCAACTGCGCTCAGTTCGGCGATCGTGAGGTGTGAGTGGTATGGGGCGGATTGGCCGATCGGAGTGGAAGGCGACCAGCCGGTGGTTGCCGTTATTTCTGGCCGTGGCCTTTGCCGCGTGCCCGGACGCAACGCGTGCCGGGGATGGCGATACTGCCGCAGGAGCCATCTGGAGTGGTGCCTATGTCGGTGGGCATGTCGGTTATGGTCGCGGACGCGCATCGCCGTCGCTATCCGGCCTTGTCATTCCCGGCAGCGTCGGCTTCGGCAGCCTCTCCGGCGGCCTCGGTCTTGGTTACAACTGGCAATTCGCCAACGGAATGGTGGCGGGGATCGAGACCGATCTGTCGTTCATGGATTCGCATCCGGGTAATGACGTCATCTGGGCAGGCGTGGCCGGGCAGGGCATCGTCGCGGAGAGCATCAATTATCTCGGTAGCCTGCGCGCGCGGTTAGGCCATGCGCAAGACAACTGGCTGATCTATATCACCGGCGGCTTTGCCTGGGCCGGCAGCGAGATGACCCGGGCTTCGGCGCCGGGCGCCGACGACAATGTCGACAGGCAGCGTTTGCGTGGCGGCTGGAGCGCCGGCGGCGGCATCGCCTATGCCTTCGCAGCGCCGTGGAGCCTGCGTGCCGAGGTTCTCTATTATAAATTTGATTCCGCGAGCGTGACGTTTCCGGGCGGTCCGTCCTATGCCTCGCATTTCGATCTGTGGACGGCGCGGGTGGGGCTGGATTATCGCTTCGGTGCCGGCGCTGATGGTGCCGCCGCCATCCGCGCGCCCGACACCGGGGTTGATGCGCCAAACTGGGAAATCCACGCGCAGTCCACCTATATCTTGCAAGGCTATCCGCGCTTTCGTTCGCCCTATGTCGGTGCCAACAGCCTGACGCCGTGGCCGCAGGCGAAAAGCACATGGACGACGGGCGCCTTCATCGGCGTCAAGCTCTGGGAGGGCGGGGAAGTCCATATCAATCCGGAACTGCCGCAGGGCTTCGGTCTCAACGGCACGGTCGGGGTCGCAGGCTTTCCCAACGGCGAGGCGCAGAAGTCCGATTTTCTCTATCCGCACTTCAATCTGGCACGCCTCTATTTGCGGCAGACGTTCGGTTTCGGCGGCGAGCAGGAAACGTTCAAGAGCGAATATGGCCAGATGTCCGGCAAGCAGGATGTGACGCGTCTCACCGTCCAGGTCGGCCGCTTCGCGGTGCATGATCTGTTCGACACCAACAGCTATGCCAACGATCCGCGGACCGACTTTCTCAACTGGTCGATCTGGGCGGCCGGCGCCTTCGATTATCCTGCCGACCGCCTCGGTTACACATATGGTGCGGCGCTGGACTTCAACCAGCAGCAATGGGCGCTGCGGGCCGGCTACTTTCTCATTGGCAAGGAATCGAACTCCAGCAATTTCGATATGGCGCTGTTCCGGCGCGGTGGCTATGTCGCCGAGTTCGAGCAGCGATATTCGCTGTTGTCGCGCCCCGGCGTGATCCGCCTGATCGGCTGGATGAACGAGAGCTTATCCGGCGGTTATCGCGATGCGATCGCTCTTGCCGCGACGGTGCCCGGACTCGATATCAACAATGCGATCGTCGATACGCGTCGCGGCCGCAGCAAGTTCGGCTATGTGGTGAACTGGGAGCAGGCGGTTACCGATGATGTCGGCGTATTCGCACGCTGGAGTTGGAATAACGGCCGGAACGAGATTTCCGCTTTCACCGATATCGATGCGAGCCTCTCCGGCGGTGTTGTCATCAAGGGCACGTCGTGGGGTCGCGCCGACGACCGCATCGGATTGGCCGGTGCGGTGAACGGCATCTCCAAGGATCACCGCGATTTCCTCGCGGCGGGCGGTCTTGGCATTCTGGTCGGCGATGGGCGGCTGAACTATGGCCACGAGACAGTTCTGGAAGCTTATTATGCGGCGCGAGTTGCAAAGGACGTCACGGCGACCGCCGACTATCAGCTCGTCGTCAATCCGGGCTACAACCGCGACCGTGGTCCGGTGTCAGTGTTTTCGGCGCGGCTGCGCTGGGAACGCTGAAGTATCATGACGGAAGCAGCCGCCGTCGTTGCCGGACTTGATCCGCACTGAATTTGCCGAACACACCAAGGCGAGCGGTCCGGCCGATTAGCCGACCTTGATATGGAAAAGCCCGGCGTTGCCGCCGGGCCTTTCCAGGGACCGCGCTTGTCCCGTCAATTGGCGATGCGCAGGTTCGACAAGGATGTGCCGATGCGGTCGAAAGTGGTGATGAGCTGATCGGCGGAAGTGATATAGAAGTATTTGCTCGTGTCGCTGGCGCAATTCTGCAGCAGCGACTGCGTTCCTTCCATCACCAGCACCGTATACATCGTGATCTTGGCATTTTTGGCCGCGGTACAGGCAGCCTTGGTGCGGGCATCGATGCTGTTCTGGCTGGAGGTGAAGCGGTTTTGGGTATTCTCGCCGTCCGTCAGCAGAATGATCACATCCTGATATTCGTAGTTGGGGCTTTTGGCAGGAGCCGGGAACGGGTTGTCGTTGGTGAGCGTCTGCCAGGCCCAAACCAGGCCGATGGTGATATTGGTGTTGCCGGCCGGCTGCATTGCATCGATCTTGTTCTTGAGCGCCGTCCAGTCGTAGCTCAGCGGCATAAGCGAGACCGGACAGTCGCTGTAGGTCTCCGCCGGATAGAGCGTTGCTGCGACCGAGACGTTGGGATTGGTTGCGTTGGTGTCGTAGTCCTGATCGCGATCGGTTACGCAGCCGGCCCAGTTGCTGGCACTGGGCGTCGAGGCGGTCCATTTGCCGTTGGCAGCGAGACAATCGCTTCGATTGCTGATCGTGCGATCGCGGCTATCTTTTTTATTGCAGCTGCCATTGGTCGATGTCCAGCCCTGCCAGCTACCGTGATCTTTGAAATCGACCCAGGTCGTATTGAAGTTTCCGCTGCCGACATTCACGTCCTTTGCAAACGGAACGATCGACACATAGACGTCGCCGTTGACCCGCGATGCGTTCTGCAATTGTGTCAGCAGGTTCTTCGCCGCAGTTTTCAGCGTCGGCATCTTGTTCGATCGTGACATCGAACCGGTATTGTCGAGCGCCAGCGCGACACGCAGGCGCGTCGTGCCCCACTTGACGGTAGAATTGACGGTGAGCGGGATCGAATTGTAGCCGAGTAGGCCCATGAAGTTGGCGTTGACCGCGCCGGTGCCGCTTAACAGAATCTGCGAGCCGTTGGCGTCGGAATAGGTGGCCGTTATCTTGATATTCTTGGCGTCGGGGTTGTTCAGCAGCGACAGAAAATAGTCGGTCGCCTTGACGCTCACCTGATCGGCGCTCAGCGAGACGGCGGTCTTCGACAGCATCAGCGCCGTTGCATCGAGCGCCGACTGCATGGCGGCTCTGGTTGAACTGGCGCGGCTGTAGTCGACGGCGCTGCCGACGAAGCCGATCACCGGAATGACGGAAAGTCCGAAAATGATGGCGACGTTGCCGGATTTGGCGCGCCGGAACGCGCGCAATGTCCGGAGGAATCGCATTGCGATTGTCTGCCTGTTCATCTGCATCTGCCCGCGCTTTGAGGACCGCGGAGGAACAGTTACCAAGGGGGTGTGAAAAGCCCGTAAAATGCGCTGCGAATGCGAGGTTAAGACCCGCTAACCAAACCAGGGCATGGGCGGGTATCGAATGTCGCGCGGTTCTCTGGCGAAAAGCCGGGTTTCCGGGTGGTTTGAAACGTTTTCACCGGGAAAATGCTCACCACGCGGGCGATGCCCGGCGAATTTGGGGAAAAGCCGGCCGGCTGCTGCCCGGACCGCCTTGCCGTGGTTAAACTAGTATCTATCTGACAGAACCGGGGAACCGAGCCAATCGGTCGCCAGGGAGGTCACTGAGGAGGTCATCAAGGAGGTCGCAAAGAAGGCCGCCGGAGAGAAGATCGCCGGGGAGGCCGACAAGGAACCGGACAGGGAAGCCGCTTGGGTGACTTTGGCCGGGGTGCTCTGGAAGGGGGCGCATCCGCTGCTATGATCGCCGGCCGGACGCAAGCCTGATTGGTACATTTCGATTCTGGACTGCGGTGTGGCGCAATGAAGCCTGTTCACGATATCCCGGACCCTCTCACGGCAATGCGGCGGGGCCGCACCGGGCGCAGGGACCGGCTTCCGTCCGGGGCTGCTCCTGTAACCCATGCGATGGCCGGCGACGACCGCAAGCGTCGCGCCGATCCCGGACTGCCCGGCACTGCGGTGATCACCAAGACCCGGCCGCAGATCAAGCGGCCGAGCCTCTACCGGGTGCTGATCCTCAATGACGACTACACTCCGATGGAGTTCGTCGTCTATGTGATCGAACGGTTTTTCGGCAAGGATCACGAAGCGGCGAACCGGATCATGTTGCACGTCCACAATCACGGAATCGGAGAATGTGGCGTTTATACGTACGAGGTCGCTGAAACAAAGGTCACGCAGGTAATGGACTTCGCCCGGAAACATCAGCATCCTTTGCAATGCGTCATGGAGAAGAAGTAGATTCCAAGCTGGATCGGAACTGACGATCGAAGCGGGCGGGGGCGCTCGACCACTCGAGATGAATGACTGGACACGGAATGCCGACCTTTTCGCGTAGCCTCGAACAATCCCTGCATCGGGCCCTGGCGCTGGCCAACGAGCGCCACCATGAATATGCGACGCTCGAACACCTGCTACTGGCGCTGATCGACGATCAGGACGCTTCGGCGGTGATGCGAGCCTGCAATGTCGATCTCGACAAGCTGCGTCGCAGCCTCGGCTCCTATCTGGAGTCCGAACTGGAAAACCTGATCACCGACGGCTCGGAAGATTCCAAGCCGACGGCAGGATTCCAGCGCGTCATCCAGCGCGCCGTCATTCACGTCCAGTCTTCGGGCCGCGAGGAGGTGACCGGCGCCAATGTGCTGGTGGCGATCTTCGCCGAGCGCGAGAGCCATGCTGCCTATTTCCTGCAGGAGCAGGACATGACGCGCTACGACGCGGTCAATTATATCAGCCACGGCATCGCCAAGCGGCCGGGCATGAGCGAACCGCGCCCGGTGCGCGGTGTTGAGGAAGAGTCCGACACCAAGTCCGGCGACGATGCCAAGAAGAAAGGTGACGCGCTCGAGGCCTATTGCGTCAACCTCAACAAGAAGGCGAAGGACGGCAAGATCGATCCGCTGATCGGCCGCGACGCCGAGATCAGCCGCACCATCCAGGTTTTGTGCCGTCGCCAGAAGAACAATCCGCTGTTCGTCGGTGATGCCGGCGTCGGCAAGACGGCGATTGCCGAGGGCTTGGCGCGTCGCATCGTCCACGGCGAAGTGCCGGACGTGCTCAAGGACTCGACCGTCTTCGCGCTCGACATGGGCACGCTGCTTGCCGGCACGCGCTATCGCGGCGATTTCGAGGAGCGTCTGAAACAGGTGATCAAGGAGATCGAAGCCTATCCGGGTTCGATCCTGTTCATCGACGAGATCCATACCGTGATCGGCGCCGGCGCGACCTCGGGCGGCGCCATGGATGCGTCGAACCTGCTCAAGCCGGCGCTCGCCGGCGGTACCATCCGCTGCATCGGCTCGACCACCTACAAGGAATACCGTCAGTATTTCGAGAAGGATCGGGCGCTGGTGCGTCGCTTCCAGAAAATCGACGTGCGCGAGCCGAGCGTCTCCGACGCCATCGAGATCCTCAAGGGCCTGAAGCCCTATTTTGAGGACTACCACAAGCTCAAATACACCAACGACGCGATCAAGGCGGCGGTCGAATTGTCGTCGAAATACATTCACGACCGCAAGCTGCCGGATAAGGCGATTGACGTGATCGACGAGTCCGGCGCGGCGCAGATGCTGGTGCCGGAGGGGCGGCGCAAGAAGACCATCGGCTTGAAGGAGATCGAGACGACGATCGCCACCATGGCCCGCATTCCGCCCAAGACCGTGTCGAAGGACGATGCCGAGGTGCTGCAGCATCTGGAGCAGACGCTGAAGACCACGGTCTACGGCCAGGACAAGGCAATCGAGGCGCTCTCGGCCTCGATCAAGCTGGCGCGCGCCGGCTTGCGCGAGCCGGAAAAACCGATCGGCTGCTACCTGTTCTCCGGCCCGACGGGCGTCGGCAAGACCGAAGTTGCCAAGCAACTGGCCTCGACGCTTGGCGTCGAACTGATCCGCTTCGATATGTCCGAGTACATGGAGCGGCATACCGTGTCGCGGCTCATCGGCGCGCCTCCCGGTTACGTCGGCTTCGATCAGGGCGGTCTGCTGACCGACGGAGTCGACCAGCATCCGCACAGCGTCCTGCTGCTCGACGAAATCGAGAAGGCGCATCCGGACCTGTTCAACGTGCTGCTGCAGATCATGGATCATGGCAAGCTCACCGATCACAACGGCAAGCAGGTCGATTTCCGCAACACGATCCTGATCATGACGACGAATGCCGGCGCTGCCGACATGTCGAAGGCGGCCTACGGCTTCACCCGCAGCAAGCGGGAGGGCGACGACCTCGAGGCGATCAACCGGCTGTTCGCACCGGAATTCCGTAACCGGCTCGACGCGATCATCACCTTCGCGCATCTGTCGCCGCAGATCATCGCCCAGGTGGTTGAGAAGTTCGTGCTGCAGCTCGAGGCACAGCTCGCCGATCGTGCCGTCACCATCGAGCTGTCGGAGGAGGCGTCGCGCTGGCTGGTGGCCAACGGCTATGACGAGTTGATGGGCGCCAGGCCGATGGCGCGCATCATCCAGGAGCACATCAAGAAGCCGCTCGCCGACGAGGTGCTGTTCGGCCGACTGAAATCCGGTGGTCATGTCCGGGTGGTCCTCATCAAGGACGAGGCCGGCCGGGAGAAGCTCGGCTTCGAATATCTCGACGGGCCGGTGAAGCCGAAACCGGAGAAGCTGCCGGAGCCGCGCGCCAAGGCGAAGCGGCGGCCCAGCCTCCGCAAGAACCGGCCGCCGAAGGGTGATGGCGATCCACCGCGTGGATCGGTGCCCAAGGTGCCGCTGGTCAAGGCCTAGGCATTTCGCGGCGGCGAAGCGGGGAACCGGTTCGCCGCCGACATCACGATCCGACGATCAGGTCGAGGACCAGGAACGGCGCAAGTCGGCCGTCGTATGGATGGGCGCGCTTGGCCTGTCGCCGCGACTTGGGCGCGACTTGGGAATGAGCCGGCGTTGTCTTTTTGCGCGTCCCCTATGCGGTGGGGCGCGGTTGCATGCCGCGAAACGGCATGACAGCAACGGCGCATGTCGGTTCTTCCTGCCTCCGATGCGACGACGAGCGGCGTGGCGCTGGCCGGTGCCCGTCAGGCCTGGTCGTCCGTGTTCGTTTATGTGTTGTTCGCCACCTATGTCGGCGTCGGCGCGCTGGCGCATGACTTCGGCTTTTCTGTCTGGTGGCTGGTGCTCTCGACGGTGATTGTCTGGGCGGCGCCGGCACAGGTCATCCTGATCTCGCTGCTTGGCGTCGGCGCCCCCTTGATCGAAATCGCCGTCGCCGTGACGCTGACCGCGGTTCGGCTGTTTCCGATGACCGTCTCGCTGTTGCCGCTGATGCGGACCAAGGAGACACCGGTCGTCAGGCTGCTGCTGCCGGCACATTTCACCTCGATCAGCATGTGGGTGGAATCATTGCGGCTGCTGCCGATGCTGCCGATGGCGCAGCGGATCGCCTATGCCAATGGGCTGGCGATGGGGCTGATGCTTTCTGCGATCCTCGGCGGCTTTGCCGGCTTCTATCTTGCGGCCGGCCTGCCGACGGTGCTGGCCGCGGCGCTCCTGTTCATGACACCGCTGTCCTTCCTCATCTCGGTGCTGCGCAACAGCCACGAGAGCTTCGAGAAGCTGGCCTTCGTCCTTGGGCTGGTCATCGGCCCGATCCTCGCGCTCAGCGCCGTCGGCCTCGATCTGATGTGGACCGGCGTGATCGGTGGCGGTTTGGCCTATGGCTGGCGGCGGTTTCGCGGCCCTGGCAAGCGGGTGGCCCAATGAGCTGGGAGGAGTTGGCACCCTATCTGCTACTGATCGTCATCGGCTTTCTGCCGAACGAAGCCTGGCGCATGCTCGGGCTGGTGCTGGTGCGGGGGCTGCGCGACGATTCCCAGTTCATCCTGCTGGCGCGGGCGGTGGCGACGGCAATCCTCGCGGGCGTCGTCGCCAAACTGATTTTCGTGTCGACGGGCGCGCTCGCGACAATCCCGCTCGCGGTCCGCATTGGCGCCGCCGCCGGCGGTTATCTCGGTTATCGGCTGATCGGCCGCTCGATCCTCGCCGGTGTGCTCGCCGGCGAAGCGCTGCTCATTCTCGGCGGACTGCTGTATCGCTGAGGCCGGATGTTGCGTGCGTCAGGTGAGCGCCGCGGCAAGCTTCGCCGCCTGCGCCGCCAGCACCTCCGGCTGCTCCTTCTCCGTGGCCGGAGGTTTCATCGCCACGCCGGCCTTGCGCGGAATGACGTGAACATGCAGGTGAAACACCACCTGTCCGCCGGCGCTCTCGTTGAACTGCTGGATGGTGATGCCGTCGGCCGAAAAGACACGCATTGCTGCCTGGGCGATCTTTTGCGAGGTCCTTGTTACTGCTGCGAGATCGTCGGGCGTGATATCGAACAGATTGCGCGCCGGCGCCTTCGGCAGGATCAGCGTGTGGCCGGGTGCCCGCGGCATGATGTCGAGAAAGGCGAAGGTCTTGTCGTCCTCGTAGACCTTGTGACAGGGCAGTTCGCCGCGCAGGATCTTGGCGAAAATATTGTTCTGATCGTAGTCCGGCATCGTCTTACCCCGATTCCTCTTCGTTTTGCGCCAGATCCTTGCGAAATGGCGCGGCCGCCGCAAGCTCTTCGCCGGCCGCCTCGACATAGGCCCGCTCGCGCCGCAGGTAATCGTCGATCGCGCGCCGTAAGCCCGGATGCGCGATATAATGCGCCGAATAGGTGGCGCTCGGTAGATAGCCCCGCGCCAGTTTATGCTCCCCCTGCGCCCCGGCTTCCACCCGGCGCAGACCGTGGTCGATAGCGTATTCGATCGCCTGATAGTAACAGACCTCGAAATGCAGGAAGGGGTGATGCTCGATCGCCCCCCAGTTGCGGCCGTAGAGCGTGTCGGCGCCGATGAAATTGATCGCGCCGGCGATCCAGCGGCCGCGTCGGCGCGCCATCACCAGCAGGATGCGTTCTGCCATCCGCTCGCCGATCAGCGAGAAGAACGCCCGTGTCAGATAGGGGCGGCCCCATTTGCGCGATCCGGTCTCCATGTAGAAGGCAAAGAAGGCATCCCATACTGCCTCCGTGAGGTCGCGGCCGGTCAGTTGGTGGATCTCGATGCCGTCGGCCAGGGCCTCCTTGCGCTCGCGCCGGATCGCCTTGCGCTTGCGCGAGGCGAGAGCCGCGAGGAAGTCCTCGAATGTCGCATAGCCGGGATTGTCGAAGTGAAACTGCCGGTCGGTACGCAGTAGAAAGCCGTTGCCGCCGAGCGTTCGCCATTCGGCCTCCGTCAGGAAGGTGAGGTGTGCCGATGACAGCCCGTTCTGCCGCGTGATCGTGGCAAGCGCTTGGGCGAGGCCGAGGCGAACGTCGTCAGCAAGCGGGCTCGCACGCGCCAGCAGCCGCGGACCTGTCACCGGGGTGAACGGTACCGCCACTTGCAGCTTCGGATAGTAGCGGCCACCGGCCTGTTCGTAGGCGTCGGCCCAGCCTTGGTCGAATACATATTCGCCGCGCGAATGCGTCTTCAGATAGGCGGGGGCGACGCCGACGATCGTCCCGTCCGCCGCCTCGGCGACGAGGTAGTTCGGCCGCCAGCCGCTGCGCCCGCCGACGCAAGCGGCGTCTTCGAGCGCCGAAAGAAATTCATGTGATATGAATGGGTTGTCTAGATTCTTGAAGATATTTTCTAGGTCGTTGTGACGGTGATCCTTCAGTTGAGGTCGCTGATCTTCCGCTTGAAGATGAGGCTGTGATGCTGCCAGCATGCGCGGATCGGCGCCTGCGGCGCAGGCATTCCAGTCGTCGGCGGAAATTTCGGCGATCGTCGGGAGAACGCGGATCTGGAGGCGGGCGTCTGTCATAGGCTCAGTGCAGTATAGCCGAGCTTTATGGCCGAAATCCCTCGAAGATCATCTGGTCGGCATGGCGGCGGGCGCGCGTCATGTCGGCTGGCGTGCGCACCGTCCAGGTGAGCAGTGGGCAGCCGAACAGAGTGCGCGCCAGCGCCGGACCAAGAGCAGGAAGGTCGTTGACTGAATAGGCAACGAAGTGGGGACGGCTGCGCGGTGCGTGTGTCAGCATCGCGAGTCGCCAGTTGATCCATGCCGTGGCCAGACCAGCGCCCCCGGTGACGAGACGCCGCTCTGCGACGATGCCGCGCGGCAGGGCAGGACGCAGCCGACGGAGCGCCGTCACCAGCGTCGGATCGAAAGACATCGCGGCGACAGGCCCGGAATAGCCGGCCAGCACCTGCACGGCGCGTTCCGCCACCCGCAGGTCGCCATCGAAGCGGCTCTTGAGTTCGAGGATGAGTGGCGTGCGCCCGGCGACAAGGTCGCACAGTTCGCCAAGGGAGACGATCCGGTCGCTTGTTGCCTTGAATGGCATCGTCCTGATCGCCGCGGCAGTCATCGCCGCGAGCGTGCCGTGCCCGTCGGTCAGCCGGCCGAGGTCGTCGTCGTGGTGGACCATCGCTTCGCCGTCGCTGCTGATCTGCAGATCGACCTCGATGGCATAGTTGCCGCCAATCGCGGCGATGACGGAGGAAGGTGTGTTCTCGATGATGCCGGCGGCGGCGTCATGCAGGCCGCGATGCGCGATCGGCCGCGCCGTCAGCCAGTGCGGAGCACGAGCGGTCATCGGCACGAGACTCGCCAGAAGGCCCTGCGTCAGGCGACCTCGAAAAAGCCTTCGACCTCGACCGCTGCGTCGAGCGGCAGCGCCGAGACGCCGACCGTTGAGCGCGCATGCCGGCCACGGTCGGCGAACACTTCAACCATCAGGTCGGATGCGCCGTTCATCACCTTGGGGCCGTCGATGAAACCGGCGGCGCTGTTGATGAAGCCACCGAGGCGGATCACCCGCACCACCTTGTCGAGGTCGCCGAGCCCGGCCTTCACATGCGCCAGCAGATTGATCGCGCAGATCCGCGCGGCGCGCTGTCCCGCCTCGATCGACACTTCAGCACCCAGACGGCCCTTGGCGACGAGCTTGCCGTCGGCGTCGAGGCACAATTGCCCGGAGACGATCAGCACCTGGCCGGAGCGGACGAAGGGAACATAGTTGGCGACCGGTGTGGTCGGCTCGGGCAAAACGATGTTGAGATCCGCCAAGCGCTTTTCGACATTGCCTGCCATGATGCCCCTCCTGCCGGACCCGACCGCTGTGGAACCTGCATTCAGGCAGGTCTTTCTCGTCTTTCTTGGCCGATATGAGGCGGTGGTGCAAGGTAATCGGATCGAAGGGCGGCGGCCTGCGCGGAATGCCAGGGAAGCGACGACGGCGAGCCGAACGCGGGTGCAACCGATCCCGATCTTGCGTTAGGTTGCCGCCGGGGGCAGCCAGGAGAATCGCGGTGAAAAAGTCGAGCGACAGTGGCGTCCATGGCGTGCCCGCAATTTCGCGAGCAGGTTCAGGCGGCGCGCACGCCCCGGCAGCGTATGTGCAACTGGCGACCGCCGTATTGGTGGCTGCCGCAACCATGTCTGCCGCCGGCGTTGCGTCGGCCGCGACGAGCGGCTTTGCCTCGCACCGGGCGATCTACGACCTGAAACTGGAGAAAACCCGTGGCGGCCGTCAGCTCGAGGCGGTGCGTGGACGTATCCTTTACGATTTCTCCGGCAGCCGCTGCGAGGGATACGATCTGCAGATGCGGCAGGTCTCCGAGCTCGATTCCGGCGAGGGCCGCAACGCGGTGACCGATCTGCGCAGCACCTCGTGGGAGGATGGTGCGGCGCGCTCGTTCCGTTTCAATTCCGAGAGTCGGATGAACGACCGGACGGTCGACACGGTGTCGGGAACGGCAAAGCGTTCGGATAAGCGAGTTGATGTCAGCCTGACGAAACCGAAATCGGCGACCTTCCAGATTCCGCCGAGGGCCGTTTTCCCCACCGAGCATATGCGCCGCATCATCGAGGCTGCGCAATCGGGCAAGACGCTGCTTGACGTGCCGACCTATGATGGCACCGACACCGGCCGCAAAGTCTACAATACGCTGACGGTAATCGGCCGCCCGCTCGCCCCCGACGAGCGCAAGCCCGACGATGCGAGCGCCCGGCTGCCGGAACTCGCCGGCATGACGCGCTGGCCGGTGACCATCAGCTATTTCGATCGCGACAAGGCCGACCGTACCGGCGAGCAGATGCCGACCTACACGTTGCAGTTCGAACTGTTCGAGAATGGTATCTCGCGAGCCCTGATCCTCGACTATCAGGACTTCGTCGTTTCCGGAGAATTGACCTCGCTGGAGCTGCGCAAGCAAAAGCCCTGCAAGTAGCCCCGACAGGCGCGCGATGCGCTTTTTGCTGGCCCCGCAAGTTAATCCTCGCTCAGCGACAGCCCCTTGATCACGGCGCTGCGGCCGAATTTGGCGCGCAGCCGGTCAACTGCGAGCTCTGCTTCTGCGCCACGCCGGCCGATCAGATCGGCGCGGTCGTCGTCAGCGGCATCGCAGAGGTGGCTGACGCCGATCCCGAGCAGGCGGAATTTCGTGCCGGTGGTTTCGAGTGCAAGCAGATCGCGCCCGGCGGCGAAGATGCGGCTGGCAAGCTGTGTTGGATGGCCGAGCGAGCGCGCCCGCGTTCTGATCTTGAAGTCGGCGCTCTTCAGCTTCAGCGTCACCGTCGTGCCGGCGATCGACTGCGCTTTCAGCCGTGCCGAAACCTTCTCGCTCAATTGCCACAGGATGCGCTCCAGCGGCCGGAAATCGGCGATGTCCTCCTCGAAGGTTGTTTCGGCCGAGATGCTTTTGGTTTCCCGATGCGCTTCGACCTTGCGCTCGTCGATGCCATGAGCGAGCCGTGACAGACGCAGCCCTTCCTCGCCATAGTGGCGCAGTAACTCGTTGCGGTCGGCGCGCTGCAGATCGGCGATGGTACGGTAGCCGTCCCGGGCGAACCTCTCGGCGCTCACCTTGCCGACGCCATAGATGAAGCCGACGGGCTTCGGCGCCAGGAACGCCGTCGCATCCTCCTGGCTGAGGATGGCGAAGCCGCGCGGCTTGTCGAGATCGGAGGCGATCTTGGCGAGGAACTTGTTGGCGGCAAGGCCGATCGAGACGGTGATGCGGTGGCGCTCCTCAACCGCGCGGGCGAAACCGGCAAGCACCTTGGCGGCGCTCATGCCGTGCAGCCGCTCGGTGCCGGACAGATCGAGGAACGCCTCGTCAATCGACAACGGTTCGACCAGCGGCGTCAGGTCGCGCATCATCTGCCGTACTTCGCGGCCGACAGCGACGTATTTCGCCATGTCCGGACGGATGACGGTGAGGTGCGGGCAGCGGCGCAACGCCTCGAACATCGGCATCGCCGAATGGATGCCGTAGGTGCGCGCGACATAGCAGGCTGCGGCGACGACGCCGCGCTTGCCGCCGCCGACCACGACCGGCCGGTCGACGAGGGACGGGTCGTCGCGCTTCTCGATCGTCGCGTAGAAGGAATCGCAGTCGATATGCGCGATGCTCAGCCGGTCGAGCTGTGGATGGCTGATGAGACGCGGCGAGCCGCAGGCCGGACAGCGCAGGCGCTCCGGCGCCGCGTCGCTCAGGCAGTCGCGGCAGAAGCCGGTCACAGGCCGTCATCCTCCCTCGGTGGTCCGCTGAGCACCTCGCGGGCGAACATCACCGTCACCGCGTCGATATCCGCATGGTCAGCGAAGGCGAGGAGCAGCGGCTCGTCGCCGGCGAGGTAGTCGAGAACGCCGGCCAGGAAATGCGGCGCATGTGCCGCGGTGCGCAGGTCGGCCGGGCCGATTCCCGTAGCGGCAAGAAAACCGCCGAGCCGCTCCGGGTCTGCGGCGATGAACGCAAGCGCCTGAATCGCCACGTGTTCTGCGGCTTCCGGACCGCTCAGCCGGGGTGGTTTGGGGGGCAAATCTTTGCCTTTCCGTAAGACTTCGGACCTAGGCTGCATCATGCCCGAGCGCGCGCCTGATGGCGACGCCCTCGCGCTGCCTGTGTACGTTTTGTGCAGGCGGGGGACCGGCCGGTCGAGACAGTTAAAGGGGGGCGGGGATGGCCAAAACCGTCCTGATCGTGGAGGACAATGAGCTCAACATGAAGCTCTTCCACGATCTCCTGGAAGCGCATGGCTACAGCACCGTCGGCACGCGCAATGGCGCCGAGGCGCTCGATTTAGCGCGCACCCATAAGCCCGACCTGATCCTGATGGATATCCAGTTGCCGGAGGTTTCCGGCCTCGAAGTCACCAAGTGGCTGAAGGACGATCCCGAGCTCAAACATATCCCGGTCGTTGCGGTGACCGCCTTCGCCATGAAGGGCGACGAGGAACGCATTCGTCAGGGCGGCTGCGAGGCTTATCTGTCGAAGCCGATTTCCGTTGGAAAATTCATTGAAACCATCCGCCAGTTTCTCGGTAACGCGTGATCTTCCATGACTGCTCGCATTCTCGTCGTCGACGACATTCCCGCCAATGTGAAGCTGCTCGAAGCACGGCTGACGGCCGAATATTTCGACGTCGTCACGGCAATGAACGGCATCGATGCGCTCGCCATCTGCGAGAAGGCGGAATGCGACATGGTGCTGCTCGACGTGATGATGCCGGACATGGACGGTTTCGAGGTCTGCCGGCGGCTGAAGCGCAATCCGCAGACGCATCACATCCCCGTGGTGATGGTCACCGCGCTCGATCAGGCATCCGACCGGGTGCGCGGGCTGGAGGCCGGCGCTGACGATTTTCTCACCAAGCCGGTGGGTGAAGTGGCGCTGATCTCGCGCGTGCGCTCGCTGGCCCGGCTGAAAATGGTCACCGACGAATTGCGCATGCGCGCGGTCACCTCGCGCGAAATCGGTATCCAGAACCCCGAGCGTGAGGCGATCGCCGAGCAGGGCGTCAACGGCCGTATCCTGATCGTCGACGATCGCGCCTCGTCGGCCGAGCGGATGGCGGGGCCGCTATCGCGCGAGCACAGCGTCGATATCGAGGCCGACCCGAACGAGGCGTTGTTTCGCGCCGCAGAGAGCAACTACGAACTGGTCGTCGTCTCGCTTGCTTTGCAGAATTATGACGGGTTGCGCCTGTGCAGCCAGATCCGATCGCTGGAGCGGACGCGGCATATCCCGATTCTGGCGATCAGCGACGCCGACAACAATACGCGGCTGGTGCGCGGGCTGGAGATCGGCGTCAACGACTATCTAATGCGGCCGATCGACAAGAACGAGTTGCTGGCGCGGGTGCGCACGCAAATCCGCAAGAAGCGTTACGCCGACCGCTTGCGCGACAATGTCCAGAGTTCGATCGAGATGGCGATCACCGACGCGCTCACCGGCTTGCATAACCGCCGCTACATGGAGACGCATCTGGGCACGCTGGTCGAGCAGGCGGCGCAGCGTGGCAAGCCGCTGTCGCTGCTGATGCTCGACATCGACTATTTCAAGTCGGTCAACGACACGCATGGCCACGACGCTGGCGACGATGTGCTGCGGGAATTTGCCCTGCGCATCCGCCGCTCGGTCCGCAACATCGACCTGGCCTGCCGGCTCGGCGGCGAGGAATTCGTCATCGTGATGCCGGAGACCGACATGACGGTCGCGGCGATGGTGGCGGAGCGGTTGCGGCGGCGCATTGCCGGCGAACCCTTCCCGGTGGAGCAGGGCGCCAAGCTCCTGAATGTGACGCTGTCGATCGGCATCGCCGCGCTGGCATCGGCAGCGGATACGCCGGCGATGATCCTCAAACGCGCCGACCAGGCGCTCTATCGCGCCAAGCGCGACGGCCGCAACCGCGTCGTTTCCGACGCGGCGTAGAGCCTGGCGCTGAAGTAGGCCTGACCTGAAAAGGGGGCCGCACCACCGGGCCGAAAAGCAAAAAGCGCCCGAAGGCGCTTTCGACCGTTGCCGCGATGCCCCGTGGACGGGGCGCGCAGGCTGACTTACTTGATCTTCGTCTCGCGATATTCGACGTGCTTCTTCGCGACCGGGTCGTATTTCTTCTTCACCAGCTTTTCTGTCTGGGTGCGCGAATTCTTCTTGGTCACATAGAAATGACCGGTGTCGGCGCTCGACAGGAGCTTGATTTTAAGTGTGACGGCCTTGGCCATAACGCATCCTCTAGCGATCGCGGCGACAGGCCGCGCGATTTGGCCGGGAAACTAGCGTCCGGCTCGCGAATGTCAAGGAAACCTCGTTGCGAGCCGGAATCACAGCAGATCGCGCTGAAATTGCTGGTTTTCCATGAAATAGAACGGAACCGGCAGGTCGTGGGCCATGCCGGCGGCCACCCGGGCCGCCAGTTCCTCCAGCACCACGCCGGTGATGGTCGGCATATCGAGGGTGGCAGCCTGGGCGAGCGGAATCCAGGTGAGTTCCACCAGTTCCGAATCCGCCCCGACGAAGCCGTCGAGCCGGTGGGCGATCGCCGCGGCGTCAATGGTGAAAAAACGGGTGTCGAAGCGTTTCGGCCGTCGCGGCGGGGTGATGGCGCGAGCGATAAAGAACATCTGCGACAGATCGGGGTGGACGCCGGCAGCAGCGAAGGCGTTCCATTCGCTGTTCGGCACAGCCGGCGGGGTGCCGCGTTTCTGTCCCAGCAGCAGCCCGGTCTCCTCGTAGGTCTCGCGGATGGTGGCGAGGGCGAAGGCGCGCGGTGCACGCGCCGCCCCGGCGACACGAAGGCTGAGTTTGGCGGCGGCGCGCGGATCGAGTTCGGTGGCCGCGGGCATCAGGGCGTCGCTGTCCTCGATACGGCCGCCGGGGAAGACGAACTTGCCGGGCATGAATTTGTGCGACTGATGCCGGCGGCCAAGCAGCACCTTTGGTTCCCGCCCTGAACGGTCGATCAGGATCAGCGTCGCAGCATCCTTGGGCACCGAATCCGCAAAGCTCTGATTGCGTTGGGCCGTGTTCATGCGTCTGATCAAATCGGATTCGGTGCTCATCGCTTATGCCGTTTGCTGCTCTGCCTGTTCTTCGGGGCACGCTGCTTCTGTCGTCGCGCCTTCTGTTTTTTCTCCAGGCGGGCGCCGCGAGGTTCGCCGCGCTTCGCGCCGGGGCGCCCATTGTGCTGGCGTGGCGACGTGCGACGCCCCGCGGACAGCAGTTCGAAACGAAGCGCACCGGCGACCGGCGCTGCCTCGACCAGTTTAACCGTCACCGGGTCGCCGAGGCGATATCTTTCGCCGCTGCGCGAACCGACGAGCGCCTGTGCGGCCTCGTCATAGCGGACATATTCGTTGCCGATGGTCCGGGCCGGAATGAAGCCGTCGGCGCCGGTCTCGCTGAGCCTGACGAACAGACCCGCGGCGATGACGCCTGAAATCCGGCCGTCGAAGGTGGCGCCGATGCGGTCGGCGAGGAAATGCGCGATCAGCCGATCGGCGGTCTCGCGCTCCGCTACCATGGCGCGGCGCTCGGCGGCGGAAATGCGTGCCGCAGTCTCCGACAGCGCCGCCTCATCGACGCTGTCGGGCAGGGCGTCGTGGCTGGTGTTGGAGCCGAGCCGCAGCGCCCGGATCAGGCCGCGATGCACGATCAGATCGGCATAGCGACGGATCGGCGAGGTGAAATGAGCATAGCGGCGCAGGTTCAAACCGAAATGGCCATAGTTCTGCGCCGAATATTCCGCCTGCGCCTGGCTGCGCAGAACCATTTCGTTGACCAGTTGCTCGCTGTCGTGGCCGCGCACGCGGGCGAGGATCTTGTTGAATGCGCCGGGACGCAGCGCGCCGCCTTTGGGCAGCGAGATGTCGAGCGTGGCGAGGAATTCGCGCAGCGCATTGAGCTTCTCGATCGCCGGCTCGTCATGCACGCGATAGATCAGCGGCACGTGCGCGCGTTCGAGTGTCTCCGCCGCCGCGACATTGGCGAGGATCATGAATTCCTCGATCAGCCGGTTGGCATCGAGCCGCTCCGCCTGGATCACGCGGTCGAGCGTGCCATCGGCCTTGAGGATGAGCTTGCGCTCCGGCAGGTCGAGATCGAGCGGCGCGCGCGTGGTCCGCGCCTGCACGAGCGCCGCATAAGCGGCATAGAGTGGCTTGAGCACCGGATCGAGCAGGGGACCGGTGGTATCATCGGGGCGGTCGTCGATCGCCGCCTGCACCTGCGCATAGGCGAGTCGCGCAGCCGAGCGCATCATCACGCGGTGAAAACTGTGCGAGCACTTGTGGCCGCCGGCATCGATCACCATGCGCACCGCGAGCGCCGGTCGCTCTTCGTCGGGCCGTAGCGAGCACAGATTGTTGGAGATGCGCTCCGGCAGCATCGGCACGACCCGGTCGGGGAAATAGACGGAGTTGCCGCGCAGCGCCGCCTCGCGGTCGAGCGCCGAGCCGAGCGTCACATAATGCGCGACATCGGCGATGGCGACGGTAACGATGAAGCCGCCCGGATTGCCGGCATCCGGATCGGCCTGCGCATGTACCGCGTCGTCGTGGTCCTTGGCGTCGGGCGGGTCGATGGTGACGAGCGGCAGCGCGCGCCAGTCTTCGCGACCCGCATCCATGCTGTGCATCGTCAGCGGTTTTGCCGTCTGCGCTTCAGCGAGCGCATCGCCACGGAACTCCAGGGGAATGTTGTGGCTATGGATGGCGATCAGGCTGATTGCCTTCTCGCTGCTCACCGAGCCCAGTCGCTCGACGACGCGGCCGGCAGGCAGGCCGAGACGGTTGCCGCGCAGGAGTTCGACGGCGACCAGATCGCCGCTTTGCGCGCCGCCGGCAGCATCTGCCGCGATCGTCAGTTCCTTGTTCGCCTGCTTCTTGTCGATCGGCAGCAGCCGGCCGCTGCCGTTCGGGTTGGCGCGGAACACGCCGAGCAGCCGCTGCCGGGCGCGGTCGATCCGCCGGATCACCCGACCGCTATAGCGGAATTGAGGATCGCCGATCTCCTCCACATGCAGCAGCACGCGGTCGCCGATGCCGGCCGCCTCATGCGGGCGAACGCGACGCGGCATGCGGATGAGGATCTTCGGGGCGGGCCCGTGCGTCTCGTCCCATTCGTCCGGCACGGCAATCAGCTCGCCGTCGTGGTCGCGTGTAACGATGTCGGCGAATACGGTCGATGCCAGCGCGCCCGGATGGTGCAGCTTGCGGCGGCGGCTTTCGATGGAGCCGTCGTCCTGCAGGTCGCGCAGCATCTGCTTGAGCTCGACGCGGGCCGCGTTCTTCAAACCGAACGCGCGGGCGATCTCGCGCGTGCCGACCTTGCCCGGTTGTGCGCGGATGAACGTCAGCACTTCGGCGCGTGTCGGCAATGTCGGTTGCCGGGATGAAGCCTTGCTGCGTGGGGATTTTGCCAATGAACGATCCGCGCCGAAGGGCTCAGGAAGCGAGGGAGGGGAGGCGCCGCGTCAGGCTACGGCCGCATGACGTCGTCTGCCAACCCCATAGCCGATTCTGGATGCGAAGCCCGATCCGGTGTGAAGTCCGGCTCCGCATCCGGCGTGCGAATCGCAATTCCACGGGACTGCAATTCCGCATCGCCTTTTGATGCCGCTATCATTCGGCGGCGGCGACCTTCGGCATTTTCTTCGTGGCCGTCTTGGTCGGCTTCGCCGGTTTGACTGCCTTGGCCGGGACGCCTTTGCGGGCGGCTGTTTTCGCCGGCTTGGCTTTCGCTGCCGGGCCGTCTGCTGCAGCGCCGGCCTTGGCAGGCTTCGTTTTTGCAGATTTGGTCGCAGGCTTGGTCTTTGTCGATTTGACCTTTGCCGGCTTGACGGCGGACTTCGCGTCACCGGCCGCCCTGGTTTTTGCAGGTGCCTTGCGCGCGCGATTGCCGACCTGTTCAGCGCGGGCGTCGAGCAGCACAATGGCGTCCGTCAGCGTCAGCTCTTCCGGTTTCTTGTCGGCGGGGATCGTGGCATTGATGCCATTATTGCTGACATAGGGGCCGTAGCGGCCGTTCTTGACGACGACCGCGCCGCCCTTGTCAGGGTGCTCGCCGAGGCTGCGGCCCGGATCGGTGCCGAAGCGGCGGCCTTTCTTCGGGTTGGCCTTCTTCTCGGCGATCAGCGTCACCGCGCGGTTGAGGCCGACGGTGAGAACGTCGTCGCCGTCTTCGAGGCTCGCATAAATCTTGCCGTGCTTCACATAGGGGCCGAAGCGCCCGATGCCGGCGAGGATCATCTCGCCGTCTTCCGGAGACTTGCCGACTTCGCGTGGCAGCGACAGCAGGCCGAGCGCCTTGTCGAGGTCGATATCGTCCGGCGACACGCCTTTCGGCAGGCCGGCGCGTTTCGGCTTCTCGACAGTCTCGCCCTTCTTCGTCGGCTTTTCCTGCTCGCCGAGTTGCAGGTAGGGTCCGAAGCGTCCGCCGCGCAGCGTCACTTCAAGACCTGTTTGGGGGTCGGTTCCGAGCACCTTGGTGCCCTGCACGGCTCCGCCGTCGCCGCCCGGCGACATCTGTCGGGTGAAGTTGCATTCCGGATAATTCGAGCAACCGATGAAGGCGCCGTAGCGGCCGACCTTCAGCGACAATTGGCCGGTGCCGCAGTTCGGGCATTGCCGCGGATCGCCGCCGTCGGCGCGCGCCGGAAAGATATGCGAGCCGAGCAGTTCGTTGAGCGCATCGAGCACCTGGGTGATGCGCAGATCCTTGATGTCGTTGACCGAGCCGATGAAGCCTTGCCAGAATTCGGTCAGCACCGCCCGCCAGTCGATCTCGCCGTTCGAGATCCGGTCGAGCTTCTCCTCGAGATCGGCCGTGAAGTCGTATTCGACATAGCGCGAGAAGAAGCTTTCCAGGAAGGCGACGACCACGCGGCCCTTGTCTTCCGGAATGAGCCGTTTTTTGTCGATGCGCACATAGCCGCGATCCTGCAGAACCTGCAAAATCGACGCATAGGTGGAGGGGCGCCCGATGCCGAGCTCTTCCATGCGCTTGACCAGCGCTGCTTCCGAGAAGCGCGGCGGCGGCTCGGTGAAGTGCTGCGTTGCTTCGATCGCCTGCCTGGTCAGCGTTTCGTTTTCCACCATCGCCGGCAGACGGCGCGACTCGTCGTCGTCCGCGGCGTCGTCCTGGCCTTCCTGATAGAGCGTCAGGAAACCGTCGAACTTCACCACCTGGCCGGTGGCGCGCAGATCGATGGTGCGCGTGCCGGCCGCGGTCTGTGCAGTGGCAGTGATATCCACAGTCGTGCGTTCGAGCTCGGCGGATTCCATCTGGCTCGCCACCGCCCGGTTCCAGATCAACTCGTAGAGCCGCGCCTGGTCGCGGTCGACGTATTTCGTCACCTCGGCCGGCAGGCGCGCGGCATTGGTCGGGCGCACCGCTTCGTGGGCTTCCTGCGCGTTCTTCGACTTGTTCTGATAGACGCGCGGCGAACCGGGCACATAGTCCTTGCCGTAGCGGCTGCCGATCGTTGTCCGGATTTCGGCGATTGCCTCCGGCGCCATGTCGATGCCGTCGGTTCGCATATAGGTGATGAGGCCGGTGGTTTCGCCGCCGATCTCGACGCCTTCATAGAGACGCTGCGCCAGGCGCATGGTGACAGCGGGCGCGAAGCCCAACTTGCGGCTCGCCTCCTGCTGCAGTGTCGAAGTGGTGAAGGGGGGCGGCGGGTTGCGTCGCGCCGGTTTTGCCTCGACGCCGGCGACGCGGAAGATCGCCTTCTCCAGCGCCTGCTTGAAGTCTTCGGCTTCCTGACCGGAGCCGATATCGAGCCGCTGCACCTTCTTGCCGTCGGCGCCGACGAGCCGCGCCTCGAAAGCGTCGCCGCGTGGCGTCAGCAGCTTGGCGATGAGCGACCAGTATTCCCGCGCGACGAATTTCTCGATTTCGACCTCGCGGTCGCAGACAAGCCGCAGCGCAACCGACTGCACCCGCCCAGCCGAGCGGGCGCCCGGCAGCTTACGCCAGAGCACCGGCGACAGCGTGAAGCCGACCAGATAGTCGAGCGCGCGGCGCGCCAGATAGGCATCGACCAGCGAGGCGTCGATCGGGCGGGGATGCTTGAGCGCCTCGGTGACCGACTGCTTGGTGATGGCATTGAAGACGACGCGCTCGATCGCCTGGTCCTTGAGCGCCTTCTTTTCCTTCAGCACTTCGAGGACGTGCCAGGAGATCGCTTCGCCTTCGCGATCCGGGTCGGTGGCGAGGACGAGCGTATCGGCGTCCTTCAGGGCGCGGGCGATGTCGTTGACGCGCTTCTGTGACTTCGGGTCGACTTCCCACACCATGCGGAAATCGTGCTCCGGATCGACGGAACCGTCCTTGGGCGGCAGGTCCCGGATATGGCCAAAAGAGGCCAGCACCTCGTAGCCGGAGCCGAGATATTTATTGATCGTCTTGGCCTTGGACGGCGATTCGACAACAACAAGTTTCATAGATTCCAACGAGTTAGCTGCCAAAACCACGCCTGGCCGTCGGCAGGGTCGACCTCGGATTTGCCCGGAACATGGGGACAGGGCGGCGGCCTGTCAAATTCTACCTTGGCGGCATCCCCTGTTTGCGGGGGGAAACGGGGAGTTGCCGGTTGCGTGTTTTTCGCATTTCATTGCACAACTTATAATTGAATAATAAAAATTCTCTCCTATTATGATAGGAGGTCATTATTTGGTGTCTGGAGCTATGAGCCGCTCTCGCCCGCCCGAACAGCCCGACGAAGCCCGTGCCGCTGCGGATTATATCGCCACACTGACCGGCGATCTTGAACGGATCGCCCGCAACCACGGACTGACGACCCTTGGCTACCTGCTGTCGATCGCACATCTTGAAGCAGAGACGGCGACACACGAATCCTCAGGATCGGAATAGCGGGCTCGGTACCGCAGGTCACCGGACGGGAATGCCGAGCTTGTCCAGCAGGGCCGGCGTCGGATGGCCGTCCGGCAGCATGCCGAAACGAGCCTGTTCGGCGCGGATATTGTCGCGCAGGTCGAAGTCGATATGCGCGTCGAACTCGTTCACCTTGTAACCGAGCGCGGCCAGCTTCTTTTGCAAGGCGATGCGGGCATCGCGCGGCAGCTGCACATCGTCCTTCGGCCACGGCGTGCGGATCGGCGCAGCACCGCCGATACGGTCGGCGAGATGGCCGACGGCGAGCGCGTAGGCGTCAGAGTTATTGTACGCCTTCAACACATCGAAATTGCGGGTGACGATGAAGCCGGGGCCGGAGGCGCCGCTCGGAAAGAACAGGATGCCGTCGCCGCTCGTCGGGAACGGCTTGCCGTCGGCGCGGCGCACGCCGAGCGTCTGCCATTCGGCGAAGGCAGCACGGCTCTTGCGATAATCGAAGCCGGGCGGCACCAGCACCTCGAAACCCCATGGCAGGCCGAGACGCCATTTCCACTTGCCGAGATAATTGCCGGTCGAGCCGAGGACGTCGGGGACATTGTTCCAGAGGTCCACGCGGCGGTCGCCGTTGAAGTCGATGGCATAGTCGACGACGTTGGAGGGCATGAATTGCGTCTGGCCCATCGCGCCGGCCCACGAACTGACCATGTCGCGGCGCGCAGTATTGCCGTCCTGCATGATCTTCAGAGCGACCAGTGTTTCGTTGCGGAAATAGGGGTGACGAAACTTGATCGCGGCGAGCGTCGCCAACGAGCGGAAGACATCCCATTTGTCCTTCGCCGCACCGTACGAGGTTTCCATGCCCCAGATCGCCAGGATGATATGGCGATCGACGCCGAAGCGGCTCTCGACCGCGTCGAGCGTCTTGCCCCATTCCTTTGCCTTGCGTCGGCCGGTGGCAATATTCGCTGCCGAGACGATGCCGTCGACATAGACGCCGACCGGGCGGCCGTATTCCGGTTGCCGTTGTGTGGCGGCAATGACGCGCGGATCCGGCGTCAGTCCCTTGAATGCGAGATCGAAGGTGGGGCGGCGGATGCCTTTCGCCTGCGCGTCCGGCCACAGATCCTCGAGGAACGAGGCGAAGTCCGATTGCGTGATGGGTGTCTTCGCCGGAGACGTTTTTGCCGGCTGCGCCAGGGCATCTCTGGCCGGCACGATAGCGAGCGCCGGAGCGACCAGCGCGGCGATACATAAGACAAGGCGCGGAATCATCGGCGCAGTCTACATCAGCGACACGCGTCCGCCGCCATGCCGTTCGAGCCTGCCGGCCAGTTCGAGTTCCAGCAGCACCGTGCGCAGCACCGACGGTGGCGCTTCGGACAGGCGGATCAGATCGTCGAGCGCCGTCGGTACCGGACCAAGCAGCGCGATGATGCGGCTGCGCTGGTCGCTGCTCGGCTCCTGCGCCAATGGGGCCTCGGCTGCATCGTCCGGTTCGCGTGCAGCCGGCTCGTCGCTGCGGCCGAGGATCGGTTGCAGCGCGGCGGTCACGTCGGCGGCTTCCGTCACCAGGATCGCGCCCTGCTTGAGCAGGCCATTGGTGCCCTCGGCGCGCGGATCGAGCGGCGAGCCCGGCACCGCGAAGACGTCGCGGCCCTGTTCGCCGGCGAGGCGCGCGGTGATCAGCGAGCCGGACCGGCGCGCCGCCTCGACGATGACGATGCCCATCGACAGGCCGGAGATCAGCCGGTTGCGCCGCGGAAAATCGCGCGCCCGCGGCTCCCAGCCGAGCGGCATTTCGGAGATTGCCACGCCGCGCGGCAGGATGGCTTCGACGAGATCGCGATGCTCCGGCGGGTAGATGCGATCGTGACCGCCGGCCAACACGGCGACCGTGCCGGTGTCGAGGCTGGCGCGATGCGCTCCGGCGTCGATGCCGCGCGCCAGACCCGACACGATGCCGAAACCGGCGTGGCCGAGATCATGCGCCAGCCGCTCGGCGAAACGCACGCCGACCGCCGAGGCGTTGCGCGAGCCGACGATGGCGACGAGCGGCCGTTCGAATAGGCTCGCGTCGCCGCGCACCGCGATCAGCGGCGGCGCATCGTCGATCATCTGCAGGTACTGCGGATAATCAGGCTCGCCGAGCGCGATCCAGACGATGCCGAGCGCGTCCGCCGCTCTGAGTTCGCGGTCGATAGCGGATGGCGTCGGGATGCGGACCGGGCGGGTGGCGCCGCCGCGGCGCGCCAGATCGGGCAATGCGTCGAGCGCTTCCGCCGCGCCGCCGAAATGATTGATCAGCGAGCGGAAGGTGCGCGGTCCGACATTGTCGGCGCGGATCAGGCGCAGCCAGTCGCGCCGCTGCTTGTCGGTCAACCGTGTTCGCCGGTCTGGTGCCACAGCCTCGCCCCCGCGCATCATTGCGTGAATGCGCGGGGGTTACAACTGCAGGTTTTCGCGAAGAGGGGTTGTCGCCAGCAGCGATTATCGGCCGATCCTGCTTTCGCGTCCGCCGATCAGCCGGGCGATATTCTGCCGGTGCATGATCCACAGCAGCACCGTCAGCAGCACCATGAGCGCTGCCGCCGGTGGTTTACCGAGCCACCACAGCACGCCGGGCGTGACGGCGCTGGCAATCAGCGCGGCGAAGGAGGAATAACGGAACGCCGCTGCTGTCGCGATCCACACGACACCGAAGGCCAGCGCCGCTGGCCAGGCGAGGCCAATCAGGATGCCGATATAGGTTGCGACGCCTTTGCCGCCTTTGAATTTCAGCCAGACCGGAAACAGATGGCCAAGAAAGGCGCCGAGCCCGGCGATCAGCGCCGCGCGCTCGCCGAACAGCGCGGCGGCGATCAGCACGGCGGCAGTGCCTTTCAGCGCGTCGCCGATCAACGTCGCGGCGGCGAGGCCCTTGCGACCAGTGCGCAGCACATTGGTGGCGCCGATATTGCCCGAGCCGATCGAGCGGATGTCCTGCGTGCCAGCCAGCCGCGTCAGGATCAGTCCGAAGGGGATCGATCCGAGCAGATAGCCGATGATGAGAGCGGCAATCTCGATCATGCGTGTTCAAATACCGTGCGGCCGGCAACGATGGTGCGGACCACGCGGCCTTGCATCCGTGCCTCGTCGAACGGCGTGTTCTTGCTCTTGGAGCGCAACTGGTCGCGGTCGACGATCCACGGCAGGTCGGGATCGATGACGATGACATCGGCTGGCGCGCCGGGGCGCAGGCTGCCGCCCGGCAGGCCGAGCAGTTCGGCCGGTCGCGACGACATGGCCCGCAGCAGTTTCGGCAGCGCGATCTCGCCGTTGTGCACGAGACGCAAGCCGGCGGCGAGCATCGTCTCGATGCCGATGGCGCCGGGCGCGGCCTCGGCGAAGGGCAGCCGCTTGGTCTCGACGTCCTGCGGATTGTGATCGGACATCACCACGTCGATCAGCCCCGTTGCCAGCGCCGCGACGAGTGCCTGGCGGTCGTCTTCGGCGCGCAGCGGCGGACTGAGCTTGAGAAACGTCCGGTACGGACCGATGTCGATCTCGTTCAGCGTGATGTGGTTGATCGACGCGGCGGCGGTGACCTGGAGACCGGCGTCCTTGGCGCGCCGCAGGACCTCGAGCGAGTCCCCGCAGGTGATCGAGGCGGCGTGATAGCGTCCGCCGGTCAGCGCGACGAGGCGCAGGTCGCGCTCCAGCATGATGGTCTCGGCTGCCTTGGGTACGCTGAGCAGGCCAAGGCGCGTGGCGAATTCGCCTTCGTTCATCACGCCGTCGCCGACAAGATCGGGGTCCTCGGTGTGATGGGCGATCAGCGCGTCGAAATCACGCGCATAGGTGAGCGCCCGCCGCATGACCTGGGCGTTGGTCACGCTGCGGTCGCCATCGGAGAAGGCGACGGCGCCGGCTGCCTTGAGCAGGCCGATCTCGGTCATCTCCTTGCCGGCGAGCCCCTTGGTCAGTGCCGCCATCGGCCGGACATTGACGATGGCGGTATCGCGGGCGCGGCGCAGCAGGAAATCGACGGTTGCCGGATTGTCGATCGCCGGAGACGTGTCCGGCTGGCAGACGATGGTGGTCACGCCGCCCGCCGCCGCCGCAAGGCTTGCGGAAGCGAGAGTCTCGCGATGTCCCGCGCCCGGCTCGCCGACGAAAGCGCGCATATCGACAAGCCCCGGCGCGACGATCTTGTCGCGGCAGTCGACGATCGTCGTGCCCTCCGGCACGCCGGCCGCGCCGATGCCGCGCTTTGTCTCGCGAACCGTGCCGTCAACGATCAGCACGTCGCCGACGATGTCGAGATCGCGCGACGGATCGACGATCCGCGCGTTGGCGAGCAGCATCGGATTGCGGTCCGCCGGCACGGTCAGAACCCTTTCGGCTTGCGGGTGGAGCTTTGCATCGTCAGGCATTCGGCAGGTTACGCGACAGGGCTTCGAGCACCGCCATGCGTACGGCGACGCCCATCTCGACCTGTTCGCGGATCAACGATTTGGCACCGTCGGCGATCGTGGAGTCGATCTCGACGCCGCGGTTCATCGGGCCGGGGTGCATCACCAGCGCGTCCGGTTTGGCGTAGCCAAGTTTTTTGTCGTCGAGGCCGTAGAAGTGGAAGTATTCCGACATCGAGGGCACGAACGAGCCGTGCATGCGTTCGAGCTGCAGGCGCAGCATCATCACGATATCGGCGCCGGCAAGCCCTTCGCGCATGTCGCGCGCCACTTCGACGCCGAGCCGCTCGATTTCCGGGGGCAGCAGCGTCGAGGGGCCGACGACGCGCACCCGCGCGCCCATCGCGTTGAGCAGGATGATATTGGAGCGTGCCACCCGCGAATGCAGGATGTCACCGCAGATCGCTACCAGCAGCCCGTCGATACGGCCCTTGTTGCGGCGGATGGTCAGCGCGTCGAGCAACGCCTGCGTCGGGTGCTCATGCGCGCCGTCGCCGGCATTGACCACCGAGCAGTCGAGTTTGCTGGCGAGCAGTTCGACGGCGCCGGAGGCATGATGGCGCACCACCAGCAGGTCCGGGTGCATGGCGTTGAGCGTGATCGCGGTGTCGATCAGCGTCTCGCCCTTCTTCATCGCCGAGGAGCCGACCGACATGTTCATCACGTCGGCGCCGAGCCGTTTGCCGGCGAGCTCGAAGGAGGACTGCGTGCGGGTCGAGGATTCGAAGAACAGGTTGATCTGCGTCCGGCCGCGCAGCGAGGCGCGCTTCTTCTCTACCTGCCGGTTGAGATCGACGAATTCTTCCGCGAGATCGAGCAGGCCGGAAATCTCCGGCGCGGATAAGCCTTCGATCCCCAACAGGTGCTTCCGGTTGAGGGCGAATGAGGATTTCGGCTGCTTGTCCATTAAAGCGACGTCTATAGGCCGGTTGCCGGGAGGCGGCAAGACAGGCGGGAGGGCGCGGCCGGGCGCGTCCACAACGTGCTAGCATCGCCCAGCCGTCTCAGTGAGGCCTCGCGATGTTTATCGCCGACAATCAGCCGCCGCCCTATGAAAACGTCGATCTGTTCGGCAGCGACCGGGCGCTGGTCGAGGCGGCGCGTATCAATGGGGCGGAAGCGGAGGAGCGGGCGCTGTCGGTGTTCGGCCGTCGCTGGGGAACCGCGGCGATGTTCGATGCGGCGCGCCGCGCCAATGACGATCCGCCGCAGCTTGTCGGCGATGCGGGAGAACGCTGCGTCGCCTTCGATCCGGCCTATCACGCCTTCATGCGCGACAGCATCGCCGAGGGTCTGCATGCGATGAGCTGGCGCGCCGACGGCAGGCGCGCACCGGCGCCAGCCGAAGTGGCGCGCGCCGCGCGCTTCTACATGGTGGCGCAGGTCGAGAACGGCCACATGTGCCCGGTGACGATGACGCGCGCTGCGGTGGCGGCGCTCGCGGCACAGCCGGACCTGCTGGCGCAGGTCATGCCGAAGATCGTCGCCCGACAATACGATCCGGACTACCGGCCGTGGACGGAGAAGCCCGGCATCACCATCGGCATGGGCATGACCGAGAAGCAGGGCGGCACCGATGTGCGCGCCAATACCACCCGCGCGGTGCGCGACGGGGATGGCTACCGCATCACCGGCCACAAATGGTTCATGTCGGCGCCGATGTGCGACGCCTTTCTGGTGCTGGCGCAGGCGCCGGACGGGCTGACCTGTTTCTTCATGCCGCGCTTCGCGCCGGAGGGCGCGGTGAACGGGCTGTTGTTCCAGAAGCTGAAGGACAAGCTCGGCAACCGCTCGAACGCATCGTCGGAAGTGGAATTCGCGGATGCCTATGCGCTGCGGGTGGGAGAGGAAGGCCACGGCATCCGTACCATCATCGAGATGGTGCAATTGACTCGCCTCGACTGCGCGATCTCCTCGGCCGGGCTGATGCGCGCGGCGCTGGCGCGCGCGCTGCATCATGTCCGGCATCGCATCGTGTTCCAGAAGCGGTTGATCGATCAGCCGATGATGCGGGCCGTCATCGCCGATATGGCGCTGGTGTCGGAAGCGGCGATGGCGCTGACGCTGCGGCTGGCGCGATCGTTCGATCTTGCGCCGGGCGATGCGGCCGAAGCGGCGCGCGCCCGGTTGCTGACGCCGGCGGTGAAATACTGGGTCTGCAAGAGTGCGCCGGCTTTCGTCTACGAGGCGATGGAGTGCCTCGGCGGCAATGGCTATGTCGAGGATAGCGTGCTGCCGCGGCTCTATCGCGAGGCACCGGTCAATGCGATCTGGGAAGGCTCCGGCAACGTCATGTGCCTCGACGTGCTGCGGGCGCTGAAGCGCGACACCGAGGCTGCGCGCAGTGTGCTCGCTGCGCTGTTAGGTGACGCCAACGGTTTGCCGGGGGCGGAGGCGGCGGCACGGTGGATCGTGTCGATTTTGACCGGCGCCGATTCCGAACGGCAGACGCGTGCCGGCGTCGAAAGACTGGCGCAGCTCGCGGCAGCGGCGGCGCTGCAGGATATGCGCTCGCCGGTGGCGGAGTTGTTTGCGCGCGTTCATCTTGCAGAGGCGCGCGGCGCGATGTTCGGCACTGCTGCGCTCGGTGCGGCAGACGTCGCAGCAATGCTGGACCGTGCGGTTCCCGACTGAGCGGATTTTTGCACCTGCACAGATTTGTGATTGTCGGATTGTGCAGTGCGGGAACGGCCACGCCGGATGATCTGTTGACCAACGATCTCGGCTCCCCGCCGCCGTTGCGATCCGCACGGCGGAACGTCGGATCGTTGGGCCGGGCAATATGTTGGCGGAGAAATCAGCATGATCAGGTTTGGCAAAATAACGACCATCGTCGCGCTCACCGGTATTCTGGCGGCGGCTTTCGTAACGCCAAGCGAGGCGCGCTATCGCCATCGGGGCGTGGTCGGTGCGGGTGTTGTTGCCGGTGCCGCGGTAGGCGCCGCTGCGGCAGCCAATTCCTACAGCTATTACTATGGCCCGTTTGCCAACTCGCCATACGGCTATGACAGCTATGCCTATGAACCGTCGCGCGAGGCGCCAATGCCCTACTACTCCTATGGCGAGGATCGCCCCGACGGCAACTACGGCTATTACAATGAAGGCATCGGGGCGGTTCGCTAGTTCTCCGATCGTGCTTTCATCGGAGGTCATTGGTGTGATGACCTCTTTGGTCTAGCCGCGAGGCGTCCTTGCGTGTCAGGCGGTTGCGGTGCTGCCGTCTGACATGGTGGCCCCGGTGAATGCGCGGGCCTGTTGCGGGGTCGAATAGCGTAGCCCCAAAATATAAAAATTTGCCGGCCCACAAAGTTGTGACCTGTCGTTTTTGCGGTGCAGGAACATTGTCCGCTGGCTCCGGGTTGTCGCTCTGAATGTCGACACGCGACGGTTCGCGCCGTCGCGCGGATTCTGCTGACCAGAGGAGGATACCAATGCAGACACTCGAGACGCCGAAGGCAAACGGGTTTGGCAAGATTGCGAGCCGGATTGCTGCGACGGTGCTGTTGACCGGTGCGCTTGCTGCCATGGCCGCGACCCCGAGCGAGGCGCGCAACGGGCGCTGGGCGGCGGCGGGCGCCGGTTTTGCGGCAGGCACCCTGCTGGGCGCGGCGGCAGCGAATGCCAACGCCAATTATTACAACGGCTATTACGGGCCGGGATACTACGGGCGAGGCTATTACGGTGCGCGCGCCTATCCGGCTCCGGGCTATTACGATGATGGATACGACAGCTATGCCTATGCGCCGGGATATCGCGCCGCTCCGTATTACGGCTATCGCACCCAGGACGACAAATACGGCAACTACGGATACGACAATATGGGCATCGGCACGCAGTAGGTGCGGCCGCGCTCGAAATCTTGCGCTGATCTGGAGGCCGCCGCTCGGGCGGCCTCTTCATAATATTATATGTGCACGGACATGGAGCGGGTGCTCAGGTCCGGTCGGCCGAGGCAAGACGGGCGAGGCGGTCCAGCGCCCCCTGCAGAATATAGGCGGCCGCATGCTGATCGATCACCGCGGCGCGTTTCTTGCGGCTCACGTCGGCGGCGATCAGGTCGCGTTCCACTGCCGCTGTCGACAGGCGCTCGTCCCATAGCGCGATCGGTAATTCGGAGAGCCTGGCCAGATTGCGTGCAAAGGCACGCGTCGATTGCGCCCGCGGCCCTTCGGTGCCGTCCATATTGACCGGCAGGCCGAGAACAAAGCCACAGGCAGCCCGTTCGGCCGCGAGCGCCAGCAGCCGCGCGGCGTCGACGGTGAAGGTCTTGCGCGCCACCGTCTCGACGCCGGTCGCCAGCCGCCGGTCAGGGTCGCAGGAGGCAACGCCGATCGTCTTGGTGCCGAGGTCGAGCCCCAGCAACACCCCGCGGGGTGGCCAGTGCGTCGCGGCTTCGGTCAACGGCAGGATCACGCCCATCGCGGCGAGCGGTAGCACAGCGCGCGGGCCGGAACCATGCCGCAGAAAAAGGAGAAATCAACTCCGAGGTTTTCGTTGCCGGGGCGCTCTGCTAAGAGGCCGGCGTCGCCGCAAGGGAACCTGGGTCAGGGGAATCCGGGCCGAGGGATGCGCAAGTCGAGGGAAGCGTAAATCCATGTCCGTTGATGCCGCTACTGTCCGCCGGATCGCCCATCTCGCGCGCATCGCTGTTGCCGACGACGAAATCGAGCACCTGCGCGGCGAGATCAATGCCGTCCTCGCCTTCGTCGAACAGCTTGGCGAGGTCGATGTGGAGGGTATCGAACCGATGACCTCGGTCATGCCGATGCAGATGAAGAAGCGTCCGGATGTCGTCACCGACGGCGGCAACGTCGCTGCCGTGCTGCAGAATGCCCCGGCGACCGAGAACGACTTCTTTCTGGTCCCCAAAGTGGTCGAATAGGGGGCGCCGTCATGACCAGCCTGACTTCGCTGTCGATTGCCGAGGCACGCGACGGCCTCGCCACCAGGAAATTTTCCGCCACCGAACTCGCCGATGCGCATCTGGCGGCGATGGAGAAGGCGCGCGTTCTCAATGCCTATGTGCTGGAGACGCCGGAACGGGCGCGAGCCATGGCGCGCGCTGCCGATGCGCGCATCCATGCCGGCCGGGCGGGGCCGCTCGAGGGCATTCCGCTCGCGATCAAGGACCTGTTCTGTACCGAGGGCGTGCGCACCACGGCATGCTCGCGCATGCTCGGCAATTTCGTGCCGCCTTACGAGTCGACCGTCACCGCGCAACTGTGGCGCGACGGCGCCGTGCTGCTCGGCAAGACCAATAACGACGAATTCGCCATGGGTTCGTCGAACGAAACCTCCGCTTTCGGTCCGGTGGTGTCGCCGTGGCGGCGCAAGGGCAGCGATACGCGCATTGTTCCCGGCGGCTCGTCCGGTGGTGCGGCGGCGGCAGTTGCGGCGCATCTGTGCCTCGGCGCGACCGGCACCGACACCGGCGGTTCGATCCGCCAGCCGGCGGCGTTTACCGGCATCGTCGGCATGAAGCCGACCTATGGCCGCTGCTCACGCTGGGGCACCATTGCCTTCGCCTCGTCGCTCGACCAGGCCGGGCCGTTCACTCGCACGGTGCGCGATGCGGCGATCATGCTGCGCTCGATGTCCGGTCACGATCCGAAGGACACGACGTCGGTCGACCGGTCGGTGCCGGATTTCGAGGCGGCGATCGGCAACTCGGTGAAAGGGCTGCGCATCGGCCTGCCGAAGGAATACCGGCTGGCGGGCATGCCGCCGGAGATCGAGAAGCTCTGGCAGCAGGGCGCCGACTGGCTGAAGGCGGCAGGCGCCGAACTGGTCGAGGTGTCGCTGCCGCACACCAAATATGCGCTGCCGGCCTATTACATCGTCGCCCCGGCGGAGGCGTCGTCGAACCTCGCGCGGTATGATGGCGTGCGTTACGGGCTCCGGGTCGAGGGCCGCGATATTATCGACATGTACGAGCGCACCCGCGCCGAAGGTTTCGGCAAGGAGGTGCAGCGCCGGGTGCTCATCGGTACCTATGTGCTCTCCGCCGGCTACTACGATGCCTATTATCTGCGCGCGCAGAAGGTGCGCACGCTGATCAAGAAGGACTTCGAGGACTGCTTCAACGCCGGCGTTCACGCGATGCTGACCCCGGCGACGCCGTCGGCGGCCTTCGGCATCGGCGAGAAAGGTGCCGCTGATCCGATCGAGATGTATCTCAACGACATCTTCACCGTGACGGTGAACATGGCGGGACTGCCCGGCATCGCCGTGCCGGCCGGTCTCGATACGCAGGGGCTGCCGCTCGGCTTGCAGCTTATCGGCCGGCCGTTCGACGAAGAGACGCTGTTCGCGCTCGGCGGCGTGCTCGAAAAAGCGGCAGGCCATTTCCGGCCGCAGCCATGGTGGCATGCCGCCTGACCGGCTGCGGCCGGGTCTGCCGCGCGCACGGATCAGTTGTCGGGATTGGCGGTGGCGATCGGCGGCAGATCCTGGTCGCCGTCCACCGTCTTCTTGCCGCCAAGCTCGCCGCCGGTGACGAGGAAAATGAATGCGACGACGGCGACGATGCCGCCGATCAGCAGTCCGAGGGATGCGTTTTTCCCCATAGCTCCTTCCCTGAATGGTTCCGTACCGTGGGTTTGCTTCTCCGAAGCAACGTCCGATCAGGAGAGCAGTTCCTGGTGGCGCTATGATGGGCGTGTCGTCATGGAAATGCCGCCTTGCCTGCGGATTTGCGCCATCTTGCCGGGGCGGCCGCGACGCTCTATCGACTGTCCGGTGAAATCATTGCCACCAACGCCGTGAATGTCATGCGAGATGCCGTTGCCAACAAGAAACTCCTGAAGGGCGCGACCGGCGACTGGGAAGTCGTCATCGGTATGGAGGTGCACGCCCAGGTGACGTCGAACGCCAAGCTGTTCTCCGGCGCCTCGACCGCATTCGGCGGCGAGCCGAATACGCAGGTGTCGCTGGTCGATGCGGCGATGCCGGGCATGCTGCCGGTGATCAACGAGGGATGCCTGCGCCAGGCGATCCGCACCGGCCTCGGCCTTAATGCCAGGATCAATCTCAAATCGGTGTTCGATCGGAAGAACTATTTCTATCCCGACCTGCCGCAGGGCTACCAGATCAGCCAGTACAAGTCGCCGGTGGTCGGCGAGGGCGTGGTGACCATCGACACGCCGGACGGCGTGGTCGAGGTCGGCATCGAACGGCTGCATCTGGAACAGGACGCCGGCAAGTCGCTGCACGACCAGCACGCGACCATGTCGTTCGTCGATCTCAACCGCGCCGGCGTGGCGCTGATGGAGATCGTGTCGAAGCCAGACCTGCGTTCGGCGGAAGATGCCAAGGCCTATGTCGCCAAGCTGCGCAGCATCCTGCGTTACCTCGGCACCTGCGACGGCGACATGGAGAAGGGCAATCTGCGCGCCGACGTCAACGTCTCCGTCCGCCGGCCCGGGGAACCGCTGGGCACGCGCTGCGAGATCAAGAACGTCAACTCGATCCGTTTTATCGGTCAGGCGATCGACGTCGAGGCCCGCCGCCAGATCGGACTTCTGGAAGACGGGGAAACGGTGGAGCAGGAGACGCGCCTGTTCGATCCCAACCGCGGCGAGACGCGCTCCATGCGCTCCAAGCAGGAGGCGCACGATTATCGCTATTTCCCCGATCCCGATCTGCTCCCCGTCGAGGTGTCGCAAGCCTATGTCGATGCCCTGAAGATCGACCTGCCGGAACTGCCCGACGCGAAAACGAAACGCTTCGTCGGCGATTACGGCCTGTCGGCCTATGATGCCGGCGTGCTGGTCGCCGAACGGGAGACCGCTGACTTCTTCGAGGCGGCGGCGAAGGGACGCGACGCCAAGGCCGCGGCCAACTGGATCATCAACGAGCTGTTCGGCCGCCTCAACAAGGAAGGCAAGGATATCGGCTCATCGCCGGTCTCGGCGGAACAACTCGGCGCCATTCTCGACCTGATCGCTGCCGGAACGATCTCCGGTAAGATCGCCAAGGACGTGTTCGAGGTGGTGTGGATGGAAGGCGGCGACCCGCACCGCATCGTCGAGGAGCGCGGTCTCAAGCAGGTCACCGATACCGGCGCGATCGAGGCGCTGATCGACGAGATCGTCGCCGGTAACCCGGACAAGGTCGCGCAGGCGAAAGACAAGCCGGCGGTGGTCGGCTGGTTCGTCGGCCAGGTGATGAAGAATTCGGGTGGCAAGGCCAATCCGAAAGTCGTCAACGACCTCCTGAAAACCAAACTCGGACTGTAAACCGGCGGCGCGCTTGTCGCGCGCTTGCTGCTCGCGCCCTCGCGCGAGGCGTTGCCGGCGCCCTTTCGGTCGTGCGCCGATCGTTGCGATACCCCTGTCGGCGGTGCGTTGGCGGCGAATCACCTGCGTCTGATTCGCTCGCTTTGATCGAATTTCGCCAAACGGAAGCGTCGCGCGGCACCATTTTCAAAAAAAATTTCAACAGGTTTGATTGACGATGCCGCCGACGTTTTGTCGGAGACGTATTGTCGTCGCTGTGTGTCGTCGCCGCGAAAATATATTCGGGGACATCGCGACGTTCGTGAAAATAATCATTGTGCGACAATACTTTTTTTATTTCGTCGATTGTCGCGTGCAGGCGAATTGATTTGCAGCCGGTGCCGTTTGCGATTTCGTTTTCAGACTGCGTTGTCGTGCGGGATGCGGCTTGGCGGCGCTTGCGTATACGCCTTGTTAAGTGAAGTCGCTGATTTTTGTCGTGCTCTGGTGTAATCCCATTGCAGTGCGTGTCGATCCGCGACCGTACTGAAGTTAGCGCCAAACCCACTATGCTAGGAGGGCAGCAAATGGCGAAACGTAAGAAGGCGAAAGCCAAGAAGGCGGCCAAGAAGACCGCGAAGAAGACCGTGAAGAAGGCCGCCAAGAAAACGGCTAAGAAGGCAGCCAAGAAGACGGCCAAGAAGCGTAAGGCTAAGAAGTAGGTTCTGTGTTTCTCTAAGGCCGTCGGCTTCTCCGTCGATGGCTGCGTCAGGAGGACCGCAGTGCGCTAGAGCGGATCGCGTAACGCGGTTGTTTGGGCGCACCGGTCTGGAGACGGAAGAGGGCGTCGGCGAGACCCTAGGGCTCACCGACGCCCTTTCTGATTCTGGCGTCTCTCATTTGCTCCGGCTATCGATGACCGGGGCCGGCACGTCAGCCGGCGTCGCAACCGGCGTCAGCGGTCGTCCCGGTCCGGCGCGCGACAGCGACGGTGTCGCCGCCTTTCATGCGCCCGGGCTCCTAGGCGCCCTTGAGGCGCTTGTTGCAGGCGCTCCAGTATTGCGGCCAGGTCTGGCCCTTCTGGGTCTTGCCGGCGGCTTTCGCCGCCTTCCATTCAGCGCCGCACTTCTTCTGCCGCTCGCGCATCGCGGCCTGGGCGGGGCTCAGGGTCTTCTTGCTGGTCTTGGCGTTGGTGGTTTTTTCCGTTTTGGCGGCCGGGGCCGCGGTCTGTGCGCTGGCAAGCGTCGGCAGCGTCATCAGCGCGGCGGCGGTGACGGCTGCGGCAATCAACTTCAACATGGAAACCTCCCTTGGACGGATGCGTGCTGTGCCGTTCATGGGGCCGCGGCATCCAGACTGTCACGATAGTCCTGCCGGCTGGCGGGCGTCTACCGGGCCGCGCCGATGCTGACATTGCTGTCGGCACGGTCGCGACCTTATGGTGGACGATCTGTTTTGAATGGAGCGCCGCGATGCCGGGTCGACAGGGCGGATCGAAGAACGCCAAATCTGCGAGAGCTAAACCTGCCAAAGCCAGACAGGCCAAGGCTGGATCGACGAAGGGGAAAGGTGCCGGGCAGGCCGCAACGAAGCGGGCCGCATCCGGACCCGTCTCATCGAAACGCAAAGCGTCGAGGCGCGTCGTATCCAGACACACCGCAGCGAAGCGTGCCGGCACCGCGAAAGCTGCCCGATCGGGCAAGCCGATCGACCTCTACTTCTGGCCGACGCCGAACGGCTGGAAGATTTCGATCATGCTGGAGGAGTGCGGTCTGCCCTATCGGGTGATCCCCGTGAACATCTCGACGGGCGAGCAGTTCAGGCCGGAGTTCCTGGCGATCTCGCCGAACAATCGTATGCCGGCGATCGTCGATCATCACGGGCCGGGCGGCCGGCCGATCTCGGTCTTCGAGTCCGGGGCGATCCTGCAATATCTCGGCCGCAAGACCGGCAAGTTCTATCCGTCGAATGAGCGCGCGCGCGTCGAGGTCGATGAATGGCTGTTCTGGCAGATGGGCGGGCTCGGGCCGATGGCCGGGCAGACGCACCATTTCCGTCACTACGCGCCGGAGCAGGTGCCTTATGCGATCGAACGCTACACCAACGAGGTCAATCGCCTTTACGGGGTGATGAACCGGCGCCTTGCCGACCGGCCGTTCCTTGCCGGCAAGTATTCGATCGCCGACATGGCGTGCGTCGGCTGGGCGAAGGGTTGGCAGCGTCAGGGCCAGGACATCGCCGAGTTTCCGCACCTCAAGCGCTGGCTTGATGCGGTGATGGCACGTCCGGCGACGAAGCGTGGCCTCGATCTGCGTGTCGAAGCCGCTTCGCAGGTCGACATGCGCGACCCGAAGGTGCAGGCGGTGCTGTTCAAGCAGCGCGCCCGCTGAGCGACGGTCGCGTCGCGGGCAAGAGAAGCAAGGGGTGCGAAGGGCGCAAAGGGCGCAAAGGGTGCAAAGGGTGCAAAGGGTGGATGCGCGTCAGTCGACGCGCGTCCAGGTTTCACCTTTGCAGAACACCAGCACGCAGCCTTCCACCTTCGCCTTGTCAGCGCTGAGCAGCGTCAGCTTGCTGCGGTAGGTCTTGCCGTCGTCGGCGTTGTAGACCTGCCCGGCGTAGCGGTTCTCGCCGTCCGGCTTCATCCCCGAAATCACCTGCAGGCCGAGCATCGGCCGCGACCGCTTCGCCTCGCTGGGATTGTGCTTGTCGGTTTTCGGCCTGCCGGTGGCGCTGTCGAGCCGCTCGCGCAACCAGACGATATTGCCGCAAATGCCGTTACCGCAGGATGCGATCCGCACCTTCGCGCCGCCATCGGCTGAAATCCATGTGCCGTGCGGGTTGCTGTTCTCGGCGCTCGCCGCCGCGGAAATCCCCACCGCGACAACTGCTGCCGCAGCTAAAAACGCCTTCACTCTCATCATCAAACGTCCGTTGGTTATTGCCGTCAGGTTCTTACTGGCAACGATACAGGCTGCACCATCGTTCCGATGACGTCGTTACCGGATGCTGAAGCGGGATCGTTAGCGGCTTCTCACCAACGCGAAAAAACGACGGTTTAGAGGCCATTTCAAGACCATTTTCGTTATGGAGCGCCGGTGCGTGCTTCTACGTTGAGAGTCGATTCACCGCATTGCTTAAACTGCCATTGAAAATTTCCGCCGATGCTTGGCGGTACGGACGGCGGATACGACCGCCGGACGGCAGGGACGAAAGGCGCAACGTCGCGGGGGCGGCGATGCGTCAAACAAGAACGGGACAGGCAAAAACGGGACAGGGGAGTGCCACTATGGCTCGCATGGACATGATCGGAGGCTCGCTCGGCAGTGCGGCGACCGGCGCGGATGCGTTTTTCGCGCTTGGTCTGCTGCATGCCAGCGGCCGCGAGGCGCCGGTCGATCTGATTGCCGCGCACCGCTGGTTCAATATCGCAGCCTCGCGCGGCCATCAGGAGGCGGCGCTGCTGCGGCGGGAGATCGCCGAGCAGATGACCGATGCCGAGATCGGCCTGGCGCAACGTTCGGCGCGCGACTGGCTGCGGCAGCATCCGCTGCCCTTCGCCGGATCGGCTTATGTTGCATCGCCTCGCGCCGGATTCGCGATACGCACCGCGGCCTAAGGCTGGCCGGTACGGCAGCTGCGGAACGAATGCGGGGCACCTCGCGGCGCCGGAGGCGCCGCGGTTCCGCGGCATGATCCGCGCCGGCTTGCGATTTTCGTGTTTTCGGCCGTTGTTTTCGATTGGTTCCGCATCGGCGCGGGAAATCATCCTGCTTTGCCGCAACCTTCCTTGCCACGAGGGAAGGCTTGAGGCATATCCTCGCCGGACTGGAAACGTGGCCGAGTGGCTGAAGGCGGCGGTTTGCTAAACCGTTATACGCTTGTAAAGGCGTATCGAGGGTTCGAATCCCTCCGTTTCCGCCATCCTTTTGAAAAAGCATGCCTTCTGACGGCGGTCGGCGACGAGCCGGAGCGTCGGAACGAGCCGTTGCCCAAGGCGCCCGAGCCGGCTTCCGTGGTCGGGGCAACAATCGGCCGCAACACCCGGCCCAAGACATTTTGACATTTTGACGTTTGCGGAGGCGCTGCCGTCAGCCTCGCGATCCTCCGTCAACAAAGTGCGCCACATGAAAGTGGGGCACATGCGACGTGTAGCGACATGCTTATTCATCGTGCGTGACATCTATTCTGGTTGACGCCCCTCGTTCGATTGTCGCAGCCTTGAGCTTGCAACAATGGCGGGTGGCTCGCGCGGCGGAAGTCGTGCGGAAGAACCATCGACAGGAAACGGCAAGGGCAGGGACGTATGAACGGAATGTGGGTGAAACTCCGCGAGTGGTTCGTCCTCGTTGTCGGACTGGTGGTGATCATCGGCGGCCTCTCGATCACCTCCTACATGCAGTCGTTGCCAGCGGCACCGGACACGGCCAGCGCTGCCGTATCGTCGGATCAAACGACCGCGCAGCCGGCCGCCCAATCGGCTGCCAAGCCTGCGACGCCACCGCAGCAGGCCAGCGCGCCGCAACCGGCCGCGCCAGCACAGACCACCCAGCCGGCAGCAAAAGCCGCGCCAGCGGCAAAGCCCGCGGCGGCCGCACCGGCGCCGACGAACACGAAAGCTGCATCAGCTCCCGCTGCTGCCGCGCCGGCACACAATCATGCCGCCGCGCCAGCGCCAGCAGCGCATAACCATGCCGCAGCCGCACCGCAGGCGGTCGCGCAAAACACCGGCCAGCGCCCCGCAGCGGCACCGGCGGCATCGGCTCCCGCACTCGATGCGCAAGCGGCGGCGGGCCGGCAGGTCTATCGCAAGTGCCAGGCCTGCCACTCGCTCGAGGCCGGCAAGAACGGGCTGGGTCCGTCGCTCGCCGGCATCGTCGGCCAGAAGGCGGCGGACGTCCCGAACTACAATTTCTCTGCAGCGATGAAGGCGAGCGGTCTGACATGGGATGTCGCGACGCTCGACCGCTACCTCGCCGATCCGCAGAAGGTGGTGCCAGGCAACAAGATGCCGTTCCCCGGCCTGAAAACCGAGAACGAGCGCAGCGCTGTCATCGCCTATCTCGTCGCCACCTCGGGCGGTGCAAGTGGTGCAGCGGCGGCGGGTTCAGCGGCGCCGCAGCAGCAGGCGCAAGCGCCCGCACAAACACCAGCGCCTGCACAGGCGCCCGCGTCGCAACAGCAGGCGACGGCGCCATCGGCTGCGTCCGCAGGAGGATATCTGCCCGGCATCCGCTACACGTTGCGCACCGGCATCGCCGAAGGCCGCATGGTGTTCATCGGCGTCGGCGGCACCATCGACGGGCAGATCAATCCGCTGCTGTCTGCCGCCGAAGGGCAGGTGGTGCAGGTGACGCTGATCAACGGCGAGGGCGCCGAGCACGACGTCGTGTTCGAGGAGCAGGGGCCGGCCGGCAGTTCGCCGCATATCGTCGGGCGTGGCGCCAGCACCAATATCGCTTTCGTTGCCGGGAAGGCCGGCGACTACGCCTATTTCTGCAGCATTCCCGGACACCGGCTCGCCGGCATGGAAGGGCAGTTCCTGGTGACGCCGCAACCGCCGGCCCAGACCGTCGTCGAAGCCGACATCTCGCTGCAGTCCACCGAGGTGCCGCCGCCGATCGGCAAGCGTGAACCGCAGACGGTGCGTGTCGATCTCGTCACCGTCGAGCTTGAGGGCCGCCTCGCGGAGGGCACGACGTTCGGTTACTGGACGTTCAACGGCAAGGTGCCGGGGCCGATGCTGCGCGTGCGCGTCGGCGATACTGTGGAGGTGCATCTGAAGAATGCCGAGAACAGCGGCATGGTGCATTCGGTCGATTTCCACGCCGCCACCGGTCCGGGCGGCGGCGCGGCATCGACGCAGGCCAATCCGGGCGAAACGAAAACCGTCAAATTCAAGGCGCTGGTGCCCGGCCTTTACGTCTATCATTGCGCCACGCCGATGGTGGCGCATCACATCGCCAACGGCATGTATGGTCTGATCCTGGTCGAACCGGAGGGCGGGCTGCCGCCGGTCGATCGCGAGTTCTACGTGATGCAAGGCGAGATCTATACGGCTCAGCCGTTCGGGCAGCACGGCAGCCTGGATTTCGACGTCGAGAAGCTGCTCAACGAACGGCCGGAATATTTCGTCTTCAACGGTTCAGTCGGCGCGCTGTCGAAGCTGCATCCGTTGCAGGCGAAGGTCGGTGAGACGGTGCGCTTCTACTTCGGTGTCGGCGGACCGAATTTCACCTCGTCGTTCCATCTGATCGGCGAGATTTTCGACAAGGTCTACAATCTCGGCGGCGTGCTCAGCGAGCCGCTGCGCGGCATCCAGACGGTAACGGTGCCCGCCGGCGGCGCGGTGATCACCGAGGCCAAGCTCGACGTGCCGGGCAATTACACGCTGGTCGATCATGCGCTGTCGCGCGCCGAGCGCGGGCTCGTCGGCATCCTGCATGTCGAGGGCGCGCCCAATCCGGAGATCTACGACGGCGTGATCGAGCCGGGGCATTAACCGGCGAAGGGCCGGCAGCGCTGTTGCGTTGCCGGCCGTCAGGCGTCAGGCCTTCTGCACCCAGAACTGATACATGCCGGCGAACAGGTCGGCATGCTCGGCCTCCATCGCCTGCCAGTGATCGAGGTCGGTCATCGGCCGGCCGGCGCGCTCGAATCTGTCGCGGCAAAGCTGCGCATCGTGCGGGTTGAGCTCGAAGCCGATGAAGCGCAGGCCGAGTTCGCCGAGCGCCGTCTTGATCTGCGCAATGGTGAAGCGATGCTCCTGCACATGGAAGAGCAGGTCGCGGCAGTCGCTCATGCTGAAGAAGTCGCCCCAACGGGTGATCGGATGGCCGCGCTCGGCCAACGCAAGGCGCGCACGGCGGATGTCGTCGGGCGTGGCGCGATAGCTTTGTTCGGCGATCAGGGCGCGCGCCTCGGCGACCGGCCGCCGCGCGGCTTCGCTGTAGAGCCCGAGGTGCATGACGCCCTGTGGACGCAGCAGCGTCGTCAGGATGCGCCAGCCGGCAAGCGGGTCGGCCATGTGGTGCAGCACGCCGCTGGCGCTGATCAGATCGAATGAACGGGCCAGCGTATCGAGGCCGAGGATGTCGGCCTGCGCATAATCGATGGCAAGGCCGCGCGGCGTCTTGCGCTTGGCATAGCCAAGGCTGGCGCGACTGAGGTCGATCGCCAGCACGCTGCCGACGCCCGGCAGGCTCTGTGCCAGTTCGATGGCATGGCGTCCGGTGCCGCAGCCGGCGATCAGCACGTCGGGCGTTTCGCTCCGGAGCGGCTGCAGGCGCGCGTCGGGAAACTTGCTGCGCAGTTGCTGCTCGAGCGATGCGGCCGGGCGCGGCGCGGCGGCGCGCACCCAGCGCGGATAGGGATTCTCTTCGTATTGGTCGCGCACGCGGGCCGATACGTCATCGGCGATCGGCGTCAGCGTTGCGACGGTGGCGCGCAGTCCGCGCTCCGTCCGCGGCTCGCTGACCTGCTGGGCGATGACATCACGCACCGGCTTCGGCCACGGCTTTGCCGCGATCGCGTCGATATCGGCGAGCGTGCCGAGCGGCATATACATGGCGAGCGTCAGCACGGCGAGGGCCGGGATCGGCGCTCCGCGGTGCAGACGCGTCTCCAGCGCGTTACGCAGTGTCGCGACTTCGGCTGCTTCATCGGGCATCAGTGCGAAGACGTATTCGTTGATGAAACACTGTTGTGCCAGCGCGCCGAAGAATGCGAGTTCGGCCGGTCGGGACCTGTCCTGATGCGTGTCGGCCTTCGCCATTGCCATGGCGGCGCGTGTCAGGGCGTCGCGGCGCAGGCCGGTGAACAGCCGCTCCATCGCCAGATCGCGCAGCGTCGTCGCGGTCAGAACCGTGTGCAGCAGCGGGTCGGCAGCAACTTCTGCGAAGTTCGATCCGAATGCGGCGTCGAGATCGAGCCGTTGCGGCCAGGCGGTCTCGGCACGCTGTGCAGCCGCCGCGAGCGTCGGAAGAACGTCACGCAATGCCGCCAGGATGCCGGACAGATCGTCGAGCAATTCCGGCGCCGCGTCGACGGCATGGCTGAAACTTTCCGATGCATCGGCGCGCTTGCCCTGCGCGAGCAGCACACAGGCGAGATTGTTGCAGGTCGGCCCGTGTGCGGGCGTGAGAGAGAGAACCCGCTTATAAAGACGAGCCGCGTCGGCGAATTCGCCGGCATCCTGATGCCGGAGCGCACGCTGGAACAACTCCGCGGCAAGGCTGAGCGGCGCGGCGGCGCCGGTGGCGGTTTTTTCGGCAGCGCGGCGCTGTTTACGATTCATGCTGTTGGCGATTCATCGACATCGAAATGGAGAGGGAGACCGGGCGAGAGCACTTCGGCCCGTTGGTAACCCGGCATCGGTCGCTTGGGAATTACCTTGAACCGCACAATCGGGAATCACCGGAGAGGAGATTCGCCACAAACGTTGCGGATTGGGCCACGCGGGCCACGAATCCGGTTCGATTGGGAGGGCAGGGCCCGGCGACGCGCGCCGCAACCGTTGGAAATTGTATCGATTTTTGCAACTTATGATTTTATTTTTCCATCCCGATCTGCGTAGCCGAAAATCAGAATAACTCTTAACTGGTTGATTTTTATCGGATAAAAATCCTGCCACGGAACGGCCCGGAACCTGCCTCATGTGCGTGTTTTTTGCGCAACAGTCGGGTGAAAAGCGTGGTTCCCGCCTGTGCGAAGGGCTCTTCTTCATTGCTTGGAGGGGGGTAGCGGGTATGTTGCAGAGGCGACGGAGGGGGGCGTCCCCAGTCGCGCGATTTGGACTTGCGGTCAGCCGCAAATCCAAAGAGCGGGGACGGGGAAGTTCCAGGTGCTAGCCGCCGGCGGACGGAACCCTCTCAAAAATAATCCACTGTTTGGAGGTTCAATATGAAGATGGTGAAAAGCCTTCTCCTCGGCGGCGCAGCAGCTCTCGCTGTGACGGCCACGGCGCAGGCAGCCGATCTTCCCGTCAAGGCCAAACCGGTCCAGTACGTGAAGATTTGCTCGCTCTACGGCGCGGGCTTCTACTACATCCCCGGCACCGATATCTGCTTGAAGATCGGCGGCTGGACCCGCTTCGAATATGCCTATGGCAGCAACGGTTCGTTCGCCTGGGGCCCGTTCAATGGTAACGCGCAGAACCGCGCCACCAACAACAGCGTGTTCCGCGCCCGCGGCTACATCACGGCCGACGCCCGCAGCCAGACGGCTTACGGCACCGTGCGCAGCTACATCGCTGTCGGTCTGAGCGAGAACGACGTCGGCGCCAACACCGCCGCGAATACGTTCAGCGCCAACCGCGCGTTCATCCAGTGGGCCGGCTTCACCTTCGGCCGCGCTTCGTCGTTCTTCGACTTCTACAACGTCCCGGCGACGTCGTACTGGGGCGCCTTCCCGGCCTCCGACACCGGCGATCCGGGCTGGATGGTTGCGGCCTACACCGCGCAGTTCGGTGGCGGCTTCTCGGCCACGGTTTCGGCCGAACAGCGTCGCATGACCACGATCCTCGGACCCAACAACGGTTACGGCGGCTTCCAGACTCCTGACATCGTCGCCAATCTGCGCGTCGACCAGGCCTGGGGTTCGGCCCAGATCATGGGTGCCCTGCATCAGGTCAATGCGCTGTACTACGGTGTTGGCACCGGTTCGGGTCATCCGAGCGACAAGTGGGGCTTCGCAGTCGGCGGCGGCATCAAGCTGAACGCGCCGATGATCGGCCCGGGCGACTACTTCCAGGCCCAGATCAACTATGCCGAGGGTGCGTCCCGTTACGTGTTCGCCACCCCGAGCGGCAACTGGCAGAAGGTCAACGGCGACACCCAGGCGTTCGGCATCATGTCCGACGCTGTGTTTGACGTCGGTGGCAGCGCCGAGCTGACCAAGAGCTGGGGCTTCAACGCTGCTTACGAGCACTTCTGGAACCGGCAGTGGAAGAGCTCGGTGTACGGTGGCTACGCGGCCGTCCGTTACGGCGACACGGCGAACCTCCTGCTCTGCGGCGGCCCTGGCTGCGACAACAACTGGTCGAGCTGGTGGATCGGTTCGCGGACCCAGTGGAACGTCACCAAGGACTTCTACATGGGCCTCGACGTGCTGTACTCCAAGCTGAGCACGGCGACCAACCCGGCGATCCTGACGTCGAGCCAGGACAACGTTGCGGTTCGCTTCCGCGTCCATCGCGACTTCATGCCCTGATCGTCTGATCGAGGCAGTCTAGTCGAGAGCCCCGGCGGGACACCGCCGGGGCTTTTCCCCGCAAGGGGATATTTGCGTTTTTGTCGTGTTGCGTGCGCAGGAGCGATGCCGATGCGTCTGCAGGCAGGCAGGCAGGAAGCCTTCGTCGCGCTGGTTCGGCACGAACAGCGCGTACTCGCCGCCAAGATCCGGATTTCCCGCGCCGTGCTCGGATGGAGCCAGACCGATCTGGCGCAGCGCATCGGCATGACGCAGCGAGCTGTTCACAAACTGGAGCAGGGCGAGACCGAGCCCCGCCGCGCCACGGTGCTCGCCATCGAGGCCATCTGGCAGGCGGAAAGCATCGGTTTCGAGGATCTGCCTGACGGTTCGTTCCGCCTGCTGGTCCCGCCATCCGCCATCGACGGCGAGAGTGTCGCTTCCACCGGCAGCAATGTCGTGCGGCACCGGCTGTCCGGCACGTGCGGCCGCTACCGCGTCTGATTTCCCGAAGAACCGCGAAGAAAACCGGCTCAAACACGGCGTTGCACCTCGCCGGTATTTTCGCCTATATGGCCTCGTTCCCTGATCGAGACCGTCCATGACCGCGCGCATCTACAAGCCAGCCAGAACCGCCATGCAGTCGGGTTTTGCCAAGACCAAGGATTGGGTCCTGGATTTCGAGCCCGAACAACCGCGCACGGTCGAGCCGCTGATGGGCTGGACATCGTCCGGCGATATGCGCTCGCAAGTGCGGCTGCGGTTCGAGACCTGCGAGGAGGCGGTTGCCTATTGCGAGCGGGAAGGGATCGCCTATCAGGTTGCGGAAACGCCGGCCGTGCCGCGCCGCCGCATCGCTTACGCAGACAATTTCGCCTTCAGCCGCCGCGACGCCTGGACGCACTGACGACCATTCGACGTAGTGCGCGCGAGCAGCAAACACCACGTCGCGCTGGCGATTTGTGCCTGCCTCGCTGACGCTTGCCTGCTCGGGCGAAGCAGACGGCGGGGCTTTTCAAAGCCGATCCGGTTCTTCGGGATCGTGTCTTCAGGCGCGGCGTTTTTCCGCCGGCCGCGGATCGGGGAGCTTGGCGCCCTGATTGGCAGCACGCTGGCGCAGCAGCGAAACGAAACGCTCCTCCGCCATCGGCTGACCGAGCAGAAAACCCTGCCCGTAGTCGCATCCCATGCTGACCAGCGCCATGGCGTCGGCCGCTTTTTCGATGCCGACGCCCACCGCGGTGCTGCCGAAATTATGCGCCAGGTCGATCACCGTCTTGCACAGCGGCGCCTTGATCTTGTCGGTACCGCAATTGGTGACGTGAACCTGGTCGAGTTTGAGTTCGGCGAACGGCATCGACTTCAGCCTCGCCATCGTCGAAATCCCGTTGCCGAAATCGTCGATCGCCACCCGGACATTGAGCGTCGCGAGCATCTCGGCCAGTTCGATTGCCGCCGGCAAGTCGGCCATGACCTGCGGCTCGGGAATGTCGATCACCAGCCCGGCCCAGGCGTCATCGGCGCCATACTGAGTCCGCACGATCTGCTCGATCGGCAGTTTGCGTAGAACCGCCATCGGAATGTTGACGGTGATCGGCAGTTTGAGGCCGAGGTCGGCGAAAGTCCGCTCGGCGCGCAGCGCGCTCTCGAGCGCCCGTTCGGAGAGTTGCACAAGCGCCGCTTCATTGGCGTTCGGCAGGAAGCCGCCGGGCAGGATGATGCCATGTTCGGGATGGCGGATGCGGGCGTAGCTTTCCGCTCCGGCAAGCTGCTTTTTGCGCAGTCCGATTTTCGGCTGATACCAGAATTCGACCCAGCCATTGGCTAGCGCCTGTTCGAGGCTGACCTCCGAGGTGGCGCTGGTGACGGTGCCGATATGCAGTTCGTCGATGATGCGCAGAATGGCTTCGGTCTCGAACGGCTTGTTGAGCACGGGCAGCATCTGCAGCCGATGCTGCAGACCGATATTCTTGACATGCTCGAGCACTGCGGCGCCGCGTCCGCTCATCAACTGCACCGGTCCGGTGAAGCCGTATTTGCCGAGCGCGATCACGCATTCGATCGCTTCCGCGGATTCCAGCGAGATGTTGAGAAAGACGACGTCCGGCAATTGCCGTGCCAGCGCCAGACACATCGTCCGGCCTTCGGCGAATTCTTCGGTATCGATGCCGGAGCCGTGCAGCATCAGCGACAGAAAATGTCGCATGCTGTTTTCCTCGTCGACCACGAAGCAGAGTGGGGCGCCGCTTCGTACCGTATGCGGCGGAATGGGGGGCGTGGCGGACGGGGCCGCTGTCGGGGCATTGCTCATCGTGCGGTGAGCTTCCCGCAGGGAGGTAAAAAGCGCGTAACCTGCCGGCGGCGATCAAGGCTGGACCATGCCAGCGTCGTTAACCAGCCGTTTGCCGGTCCGGCGGCCGGGCGTGGCGTTGCCGGCCCGTCGCAAGACGATCCGGCCACGCAGCGCCGAACAGATCGTCGCAATCCGGCGGAGCCGCGCGACGTCGGAGGCTCCCGGCGCGGGCTCGTCACGGAACGTCGTCCGATCGGGCGGGGCCGCCCTCATTTTCCAGCATGTCGATTTTGCGGGTCACCGAACGGTTGAATTTCAGGCGGACGCCGGCACCGAGTGCTCCCTCTTCCGGGATGAACAGCGCGCCGAGGTCTTCCAGCGTCCTGGCAATCGTTTCGACCGTTTCCGGTGGAAATACGCCGGTGCCGTTCTCGAACAACTCGAGCGCGTCTTCGTCCAGTCGGGCGATCTCGGCCAATCGCCGCCGATTGATCTCGACGAGCATGCGAGCGGCGGCGCACTGCGAACCGGTAATCATTGCATATCCTCCTTATCGTTTTTGTTGGCTATACGGGCTCGACCAGCGTTTGTCTTCAGCGCTTGCGGTCCGGTGTCTTGACGCTCGGAGGCGCCAGAACCGGCAGATAAAATCGGGCTGGATCGGAGATCCAAAGAGCTGCGAGCCATATCAGCAGAACGACAGACGTTCCGATCAACAGCATGATGTCACCTCCATACAGATAGTTTTGCCAAATGCCGACGCTGGCCGGTCAGTTGGCCATGAAGCTGGTCGGATTTTCAGGAGGGCGTCGAGATGTACGCATCTCGGCCAGCGGCGTGGAATTGAAGTCTGCCGCCGAATTCGCCTTATCCCTCATATGGTTATTGATTCAGAATAATCAAGGCAGATGCCTGCCGCGCAGGGATATCGGCATATGCGCCGGGCGGCTTCCGTCCACTCATGGGATGCGGGACAGCGGGCGGAGGCCGGCTGATCCGATGCAGGGTCCGGGAAGCGCCGGCAGCGCGTAAGCAGGAGTCTGACTGGCGCTGGCGGCGTGACAGAAACTGGCGGCCTCTCCCGCGGACAGGTGATCGCCTATGTGATAGCCGTGTCCGCCGCTAGGCGGCGTCGGCGACGCCGATCACCAGGCACTTGCCGAGTGCGCGGAGCGCCAGCGTCAGCAGGGGCAGTTTCGTCGGGTGCTTCGGATCGAGGAGCCTGCGCACCTCTTTCTCGTTCTTGCCGATCTGGCGTGCCAGTTCGCTCTTGCTGATGCCGGCCGCGGTAAAGGCCTCCAGCAAGGCCAGTTTCGCGGCGACGTCCGGAGCAATCGGGACTTCGGCCAGTTCGCGCCCCTTCGCCCGCGCCTTTGGCAGCGCCATGCCGCGTTCCGGGTAGGTCAGCAGGGCGAGGCCCAGCGCCTCCTCGGCCATCACGCGGGCTTCGGCCTCGCCGTTGCCCTCGGTGATTGCCTCCGGGACATCGGGGAAGGTGACGACCACGACACCGCGCCGCTCGCCCGGCTTGAACTCTGCTTTATAGCTATACGATTTCATGCCGCATTCTCCCTTGGTGCTGGTGCCGAAGGACACGGCCGGCGGGCGCATTCAATTGGGTGATGAAACGGTCATGTTTGTTTGTATCCAAGACATTGGACGATTTTATTCCAACATCAAGTGTGCACGGACAAGAATGTCCGAGTTATTCGACCAGGCGCCATTCTGCCCCACGCTCCAACCAAGCAAAACGCCCATAGCTTAAAAAGCTGGCATGCCTTGCGAACGTGAAGCGGAGGTCGTCAGAAGTCATGGTTGGAACGTGAAACCCTCATCCGCCGTTGTCCCTGATATCAGGGAGAGAGCCATGAAGATACTTCTGGGCGCCGCAGCGTTGATGATGTTCGTTTCCGGTGCCGCGCTGGCGCAGAGTTTGCCGAACACTGGCCCTGCCGGGAATCCAAACGTCGATAGCTATGGCAAGATTTATAGCGGTGCGCGTCCTCTTCCGACCAAGCCGCAGCGCTACACGACGACTACCCATCGGCATAAAAAAATAAAGCGGCACCGTCCCAGAAGGTGAGGAAGATTCCATCGAGGGCGCCGGTAGCGCCATATGCGGTGGTTCTGCCGGAGCTTGGTGCCCTTTGTCCATTCGGCGCGACTCTCTCCGGCTGAAGCTTCAACAAACGTCTTATAGGTCGCTATGTCGCACCAAAGCGGCATGTGCTTGACGATAGATATCTTCTCAATATACGATTCAAACTAGGCTATCGTTATCACGCGCATGCCCTGTATTGGGCTGGATTACCGAAGCGGTAAGCGCGCACTGATAAGAGTTGCCGTCCCGAAATCTCAAGACTTTTTTCGTTCGCTTGCGCGACGCATGCGTGTGCGTGTTCGCGCGGCTGCAATTCGGCGTGCGGGGTGAGTGCTGACAAGCCCCGTCATCGAGATCGAGTTGCAACATAACAGAAGGGGGAGGCGCACTCATGTTGAATCGCCGTACATTTTTGGCTGCGAGCGCGGCAACCGCGGCTGCGACACCGGCGCTTGCTGCGCCGGTTGCCGTCAACAGCACGACGATGCTGAAACCGCGAGGCAAGAAGCCGAGGATCGTGATCGCCGGCGGCGGGTGGGGCGGCCTTTCCGCCGCGCGTCATCTGCACGCGCAGGGCGTCGATGCGGAAGTCGTCGTGCTCGAGAGAAATCCGATCTTCTGGTCTCTGCCGATGAGCAACAAGTGGCTCATCGACGTGCTGGATACCGATTATCTGCTGCACGACATGATCGGGCCGTCGCAGAAATACGGCTACGAACTGATTCAGACACAGGTCAACGGCATCGAACGCGATAAAAAGATCGTGCGGACCGCGCACGGTCAGATCGACTACGACTTCCTGATCGTCGCCGGCGGCATCCGCAACGGATATGATGCCTGGTTCGGAAACGACGAGAAAGCTATCGAGTTCACCCGTCGTGCCTATCCGTCCGGATATACGGCGGACGCCGAGCACGTCGCGATCAAGAACAAGATCAAGAATTTCAAGGGCGGAACGATGGTCATGACGATGCCGCCGCCGCCGCATCGCTGCCCGCCGTCGCCTTACGAGCGCGCCTGCGTCATGGCGTGGTACTTCAAGAAGAACAAGATTCCGGCCAAGATCGTCATCCTCGACCCGAAGCCGCGCATCATGCCGATCGGCGGCGGCTTCAAGGCCGCCTTCGAGGAGCTTTATCCGGATATCATCCAGCATGTTCCGAATGCCAAGGTGAAGGAGGTTGATCCCTTCAACAAGCGGATCGTTACGACGGCCGCGGACGTGAAGTTCGATGACGCCATTCTGATGCCGCCGCATCAGGCGGCCGACATGGTCTGGCAGGCGGATTTGATCGGCAAGAACGCCGAGGGCAAGCCGACCACCTGGGCGGAGATCCATCCGACCATGCTGCATGCCAAAGACGACCCCAATGTCTATCTGGTCGGCGACGTCATGGGTGCTGTGTCCAAGCAGTTCGGCTACTACCCGAAGAGCGCCCATGTCGCGAACTATATCGGCAAGATCGTCGCGACTTATGTCGCCCAGCGCCTGAAAGGCCAGGAGGTCAAGACGCTGCTTCCGGACAATCTCTGCTACATGATGGTCAGCGGCGAGCCGCGGGAGGCAATCTCGGTCCAGTTCGACTATGAGATCATGCCGGACGGCACGATCACGCAAAAGCAGATCGACATCGACGTGCGAACGCCGGACCTCGTCGAGGAGGACTTCAAGTGGGCGCAACGCATGTTCAGTGATTTCCTCGTCTGACACGCGACTTTGTCGGGATGGCAGAGAAGTGCTTGTAAATGAAACATCTGAACCGGCGTAACACACTCAAGCTGGGCGGCGTCGCAATCGCCGCCCTTGCTGTCTCTCGCGCCCACGCTCTTCCGGGAGCGGAAGCTCTCGTCAGGGAATTTGCGCGGGGGCAGCCCGTAAGAGAGGCAGGGCTGATCCTCGATATTCCGGCGATTGCCGAGAACGCCAATGCAGTGCCGGTCGCGGTCAGGCTTGATCAGAATTTTTCCGCGGAGCGCCATTGCGAGGAATTCCTGCTGATCGCGGAGAAGAACCCCCGGCCGGCGGCCTGCCGTTTCAAGTTTCTGCCGAGCATGGGGATGGCGAGCATTGCGACCCGCATCCGTCTTGCCGAATCTCAGACGGTCATCGCGCTTGCCCGCATGAGCGACGGCACCGTTCTCTCCCGGCGTGTCGAGGTGACGGTGACGATCGGCGGTTGCAACGGCTAACCGGAGACATTGCAATGGCCCCGTCGTCAAAACCGCGTATCTGGATCAGCACTCGCACGCCGCCCAAAGGCAGCGTTGTGACCGTGAAAACCATGGTCACTCACCCCATGGAAACAGGCATGCGCAAGAACGCGCAGAGCATGCCCATTCCTCGCAACATCATCGAGCGCTTCGAGTGCAGCCTCGCGGGCGACACTCTGATGTCGTGGCAGTTGGATACTGCCATCTCACAGAATCCCTATCTGGAGTTCAGGTTCGTCGCGCAGAGGAGCGGTGAGCTGAAGATGCTGTGGGTCGCCGATGATGGTGCGAGAATCGAGGTGATCGACACGATCACGGTTGCCTAGGCCACGTGCCAGCCGACCGCCTGGCTCCATTTGCGGCAGGCGCCGGCCGGCAGGATTTGTGAAGAACATTGCAGGACTTTTTCTGAGGATTTCCGTCCCGGAAAAGTCCCTCATGAGGCTTGTGATCCCGGCCGGTCCACCATCGAGGTGAACGTGGTCGGTGAGGTATTGTGAAAAGACCTCAATTTATTGGGGCTTTTCATCGAAAGCTGGCGACCTCGCCTGGATTCGAACCAGGGACCCTCAGCTTAGAAGGCTGATGCTCTATCCAACTGAGCTACGAGGCCGATAAGGAAGACCGCTTTAATTCCGATGTTTAGCGCAAAACCCGCCAAAAAATCGAGCCTTTAAAAATGGACGAAGCGGGAACAACTGGGCCGGAATTCACCGGAATCTCCGTCTGAACCGGAAAGCAAACCCGGGGGGCGGTCGTTTCGCTCCCCCATTGCTCCCTTCGCGATTCGAGAGCGGTCTGTCGAGTTATTTCGATTGCAGACCGGCGAAGTCCGGATCTGCAGCGCCACCGGAGCCTGCGGGAATCGGAGAGCCACCGTCTCCTCTCCGGCGGCTGAAATCCACCGGAGACACGGCATTGGGGGCGTGCGAGGGGAATGCGGTTGGCATGGCCGTTTCAGGGGATTTCATCCCACTTCGCCACAGCCTCGACACCTTGGCGACAACACTCGATAGTGATCCGGAACGCCTGGATCGAAAGAGGATGCCATGTTCCCTGTGTTGCGCGCCGTCCTGGCTGCCGTGCTGGTCGCGATTTGTGCATCCCTTTCCGCATCCTTTGCGTCCGCAGCCGACAAACCGTTCCAGCGCAGCCAGTTCGACGATGCGGCGGTCCGCCTCGCCGAACAGATCAGGAAGGACGCCGGGGCTCCGGCGAAATCAGCCGCGGTACTGCGCAAGGATGCCGACGCCGCATTCCAGCGCAACGACATCCGCGCCGGCATGCAGTTGCTCGGTCAGGTGGTGACGGCGGCGCCCGACGACAGCACAAGCTGGCTGCGGCTGGCGCGCGTCATTCTGCAGATCCGGCCGTCGAACGATCGCGAGCGCAATACGCTGCTCGATCGGGCCGCCATCGCCGCCTATATCGCCTATCAGCGCACTGCGAGCCGCGCCGAAGAGGCCGACGCACTGGCCATCATCGGCCGCAGCTACGCCGACCGGCGCGTCTGGCGTCCGGCGCTCGATGCGCTGCGGCTGTCGCTCGAGCTGCGCGAGACCGCCGATCTGCGTGCGCAGTATGAGCGTCTGCGTGCGGACCACGGCTTCCGCATCCTCGATTATTCCGTCGATTCCGACGCGACGTCGCCGCGGGCCTGTTTCCAGTTCTCCGAGGCGCTGCCCGGCCAGCGAACGGACTTCTCGCCCTTCGTGGCGCTGACGGGAATCGAGAAGCCTGCCGTCTCCGCCGACGACAAGCAGTTGTGTGTCGATGGCCTCAGGCACGGCGAGCGCTACGAGGTCACGCTGCGCGCCGGCCTGCCGTCGACGGTCAACGAGACGCTGTCGAAGTCGGCGGCATTCACGATTTATGTGCGCGACCGCAAACCGTTCGTGCGTTTCGCCGGCAAGGCCTATGTGCTGCCGAAGACAGGCCAGCGCGGCATCCCGGTGCTGAGCGTCAACACGGAGGCGGTGACGGTCGAGATCTATCGGGTCGGCGACCGCAATCTCGTCGATACGGTTCTTGGTCACGACTTCCAGCGCATGCTCGACCGCTACGACCTCGAACGGCTCGGCACCGCGCGCGGACATCGCATCTGGCAGGGCGAACTGAAGACCGAGTTCAGCCTCAACGCCGAAGTGACGACGGCGTTTCCGGTCGAGGAGGCGGTCGGCGCGCTTGAACCGGGCGTCTATGTCATGTCGGCGGCGCCGAAGGCGCCGAGCGCCAACGATTACGACGAGCGGGCGACGCAGTGGTTCATCGTTTCCGATCTCGGCCTGACGGCGTTCTCCGGCCACGATGGCATCAATGTCTTCGTCCATTCGCTGGCGACGACGCAGCCGCGCGGCGCGGTCGAGGTGCGGCTGATGTCGCGCAGCAACGAGGTGCTTGCCGCCCGGAAAACCGATGCATCCGGCTTCGTGCATTTCGAAGCGGGGCTGGCGCGCGGCGAGGCCGGGCTGTCGCCGGCGGCAATCGTCGCCAGCGAGAGCGGCGATTATGCGTTCCTGAATCTGAAAGCACCGGCTTTTGATTTGTCGGACCGGGGCGTCGGCGGCCGTGCCGTGCCGGCCGGCCTCGATGCCTTCGTCTACACCGAGCGCGGTGTCTATCGCTCCGGCGAGGAGGTGCACGTCACCGCGTTGCTGCGCGACGCGCAAGGTCGCGCCGCACCGAACGCGCCCTTGACCCTGATCGTCGAGCGCCCGGATGGCGTCGCCTATCGGCGCGCGGTGGTTGCCGATCAGGGGCTCGGCGGCCGTTCGCTGACGGTGCCGCTGGTCGCTTCGGCTGCCACCGGCACCTGGCGGGCGCGTGCCTATACCGATCCGAAGCAGTCGCCGGTGGGCGAGACGACGTTCATGGTCGAGGACTATGTCCCCGATCGGCTGGAGTTCGACCTGCGGGCGGCGGAGCCGCGCATCGCCCGCAGCGGCGGCACGCAGATATCGCTCGCCGGACATTTCCTCTATGGCGCGCCGGCTTCCGGCCTCGGTCTTGAAGGCGAGATCGTCATCGACACGGCGAAGGAGCTCGCCGGCTTTCCGGGCTATCAGTTCGGCATGAGCGACGACGAGGTGCTGGCGGTGCGCCAGCCGCTTGCCGATCTGCCGCAGACCGACGGGGAGGGCAAAGCCGGCTTCCCGGTGGCGCTCGAAACCCTGCCGGACACGACGCGGCCCCTGCAGGCGACGGTCACCGTGCGGATGGCGGAGGCCGGCGGCCGTGCCATCGAACGCAGCGTGACGTTGCCGGTCACGCCGGACGTGCCGATGATCGGCGTCAAGCCGGCTTTCTCCGGCCGCTCGCTCGGCGACGGCGAAAACGCCGCCTTCGATGTCGTCATGGTGGCGCCCGACGGCACCACGCAGCCGGCGCGCGGTCTGCGCTACGAATTGCTGAAGATCGAGACGCGCTACCAGTGGTATCGCCAGAACAACAGCTGGGGATACGAGCCGATCAAATCGACGCAGCGCGTCGCCGATGGCGCGCTCGATCTCGTGGCGGACACGCCGGCGCGGCTGTCGCTGCCGGTGCGGTGGGGACGTTATCGGCTGGAAGTGTCGCAGCCGAACGGCGCGCTGACCGCCTTGACGTTCGACGCCGGCTTCTACGCGGAATCGAGCGCCGATACGCCCGATCTGCTGGAAATCGCACTCGATAAAACCGACTACCGTCCCGGCGAGACCATGACCGTCGCGGCGACCGCGCGCACCGCCGGCAAACTCACCGTCAATGTCATCACCGACCGGCTGGTCGCGACGGTGACGAAGGATGTTGCCGCCGGCGCAGCGACCGTGACGCTGCCGGTCGGGCAGGACTGGGGCACCGGCGCCTATGTCGTTGCCACGCTGCGACGTCCGCTCGATGCGCAGGCGCAGCGCATGCCGGGCCGCGCCATCGGCGTGCAGTGGTTTGCCATCGATCGGGCCGCGCATACGCTGGCAGTGGAAATGACGCTGCCGGATACGATCCGGCCGGAGACGACACTCAATCTGCCGATCAGGCTCGCCGGCCTCGCGCCGGGCGAGGAGGCGCGCGTTGTCGTGGCGGCGGTCGATGTCGGCATTCTGAATCTCACGCGCTACAAGCCGCCGGCGCCCGACGATTATTATCTCGGTCAGCGGCGGCTGACGGCGGAGTTGCGCGACCTCTACGGCCAGTTGATCGACGGCATGCAGGGCGTGCGCGGCGCGATCCGCAGCGGCGGCGATGGCGTGGGAGGCGAACTCTCCGGCGCGCCGCCGACGCAGCCGCCGCTGGCGCTCTATTCGGGGCTGGTCACCGTGGGAGCCGACGGCACGGCCAATGTCGCTTTCGACATCCCCGCCTTCTCCGGCACCATGCGGGTGATGGCGGTGGCGTTCAGCCGCGACCGGCTCGGCAAGGCGTCGGGCGATGTCGTAGTCCGCGATCCGGTAGTCGTCACCGCGACGCTGCCGCGCTTCCTGCGCACGGGCGACAAATCGACCATGCATGTCGTGCTGGACAATATCGAAGGGCCAGCCGGCGATTATATCGTCACGCTCGGCACATCCGGCCCCGGCGGCTTCGGCGCGCAGGAGCAGCGCAAGCTGACATTGAAGGCGAAGGAGCGCGCCGCGCTGACGATGCCGGTGCCGCCGACCGGTGTCGGCATTGCCCGCCATCGGGTGACGGTGGTCGGCCCTGGCGGCTACAGGCTCGTGCGCAGCTATGCGCTGGAAAAAAAGCCGGCGACGCAAATCCTCACCCGCCGGACGATCAAGCCGCTCGCCAATGGCGAAAGTCTGACCGTCTCCGAAGATCTGTTCGCCGACCTCGTGTCCGGCACGGCGCGCGCCGATCTGTCGGTCGGGGTATCGACCGCGCTTGATGCGGCAAGTCTGGTGCAGGCACTCGACCGCTACCCGTTCAGTTGCTCGGAACAGATCGCGAGCCGCGCGGTGGCATTGCTGTATCTCGACGAGATCGCGCCGCAGAGTCGTCTGTCGCTCGGCAGCGACGCCGACCAGCGCATCCGCGATACGATCGAACGGCTGCTGGCGCGACAGGGCTCGAACGGATCGTTCGGCCTGTGGTCGGCCGGCGGCGACGATATCTGGCTCGATTCCTACATCACGGATGTCTTCACCCGCGCGCGCGAACGGAAATTCGAGGTGCCGGACGCGCCGTTCCGGATGGCGCTCGACCGACTGCGCAATTACGTCGTCACCGCGCCGGAGCCGAAGAAGGACGGCGGCCGCGATCTCGCTTATGCGCTCTACGTGCTGGCCCGCAACGGCGTGGCGCCGGTCGGCGACCTTCGCTACATCGCCGACAGCCAGCTTGCCGATGTGGCGACGCCGATCGCCAAGGCCCAGATCGCGGCGGCGCTCGCCATGCTCGGCGACAGACCGCGCGCCGAACGCGCCTATGCTGCGGCGCTGGCGTCGCTGGCACCGCAACCGGCGCCGTTGACCGGCCGCACCGATTACGGCTCGACATTGCGCGACGCCGCGGCGCTGGTGACGCTGGCATCCGAGGGCGGCGCGCCGCGCGCCATCCGCGATGCGTCGCTGCAGCGGATCGACAGCGCCCGCGAGACGGTGTCGCGATTGTCGACGCAAGAGCAGGCATGGCTGGTGCTCGCCGCCCGCGCGCTCGGCAAGGAGGCTGCGAGCGTGTCGCTGTCGGTCGATGGCGTTGACCACAAGGGCTCGCTCCATCGCGGTATCCGCGCCGCCGATCTTGCTGACGAACTGAAGATCACCAATACCGGCGAAGGCAGCGTGCGCGCCGTACTGTCGGTGAGCGGCGCGCCGCTGACGCCGGAGCCGGCGGCGGAGCGCGGTTTCAAGATCGAACGGCTCTACTATTCGCTCGACGGCAAGCCGGCCGATCCGGCCAAGGCGATGCAGAACCAGCGCTTCGCGGTGGTGCTGCGCATCACCGAGCCGCAGCCGCAGTTCGGGCGCGTCATCGTCAACGATCCGCTGCCGGCGGGTTTCGAGATCGACAATCCGCGGCTGGTGTCGTCCGGAGAGACCGGCACGCTCGACTGGATCGAGGGCGCGGCAACGCCGGTGAGCACCGAGTTCCGGGACGACCGGTTCACCGCGGCCTTCGAGCGCAACAGCAACGATGCGACGACGTTCACCGTCGCCTATGTCGTGCGCGCGGTGTCGCCCGGCAGCTATGTGCTGCCGCAGGCGTCCGTCGAAGACATGTATCAGCCCGAGCGTTTCGGCCGCACCGGCACCGGCGCGGTCGTGATCGCGGCACGGTGAGCGCGGCATGCGGTGGTGGCGCATCATCGCGGCGGTCGTCGGCGGTGTCGGCATTGGCACCGCGCTGGCGTTCGGCGCGTGGCTGATCGCGCTTGGTCCGCTGCCGGCATTCGAGAGTATCGAGTTCTCGAAAACCGTCGTCGATCGCGAGGGCCGGCTGCTGCGTCCCTATGCGACCAGCGACGGCCGCTGGCGTCTGCCGGCGCAAGCTGATGACGTCGATCCGCGTTTCCTGACGCTGCTGATCGCTTATGAGGATGGCCGCTTTTACAGCCACCACGGCGTCGATCCGCTGGCGCTCGGCCGCGCCGCGCTGCAATGGCTGACGAGCGGCCACATCGTCTCCGGCGGCTCGACCCTGACCATGCAGGTGGCCCGCCTGCTGGAGCCGCGGCGCGAGCGTTCGCTTGCCGCCAAGATGCGGCAGATCACGCGTGGGGCGGAGCTCGATTACCTCCTGTCGAAAGACCAGATTCTGGCGCTCTACCTGTCGCTGGCGCCCTATGGCGGCAATCTCGAAGGGGTGCGCGCTGCTTCGCTCGCTTATTTCGGCAAGGAGCCGCGGCGGTTGACCGTCGGCGAGGCGGCGCTGCTGGTGGCGCTGCCGCAATCGCCGGAATCACGGCGGCCCGATCGCTCGCCGGCGGCGGCGCGCAAGGCTCGCGATCACGTGCTCGACCGGCTGGTCACCGACGGTGCGCTGTCGCCCGCCGATGCCGCGCTGGCGAAGCGGGAGCCGGTGCCGGCACATCGGCGGCCGATGCCGGCGCTGGCGCCGCATGCCGGCGACGACGCGCTGGCCGAGACACCGGGGCGTCTCATCCATCGCCTCACCATCGACGCGCCGCTGCAGCGTCTCCTGGAAGGCCTCGCACGCGAGCGCGCGCAGGCGCTCGGCGAGGGCATCTCGGTGGCGATCGTCGCCGTCGATCACGCGAGTGGCGAGGTGCGCGCACGGGTCGGCTCGGCCGATTATTTCGATCTCAAACGGGCCGGGCAGGTGGATATGACGCGGGCGCTGCGCTCCCCCGGCTCGACGCTCAAGCCGTTCATCTACGGGCTCGGCTTCGAGGACGGGCTGATCCACCCGGAAACGCTGATCGACGACCGCCCGGCGCGCTACGGTGATTATGCGCCGGAGAATTTCGACCGCAGCTATCAGGGCACGGTAACGGTACGCAAAGCGCTGCAACTGTCACTGAACGTGCCCGCGGTGGCGATTCTCGATCGGGTGGGGACGCAGCGGCTGGCGGTGCGGTTGACGCAGGCGGGTGCCGGCCTGGTGCTGCCGAAGGGCGAGGTGCCGGGGCTGGCGATGGGGCTCGGCGGCGTCGGCATCCGGCTTGCCGATCTCACGATGCTTTATGCAGGCCTGGCGCGTGGCGGCGATGCGTTGCCGCTCGTCGAGCGCGCCGATGCGCCGCGTGCGACGCCGCGGCGACTCATCGAGCCGGTCGCCGCTTGGTATGTCGGAAATGTCCTGATCGGCGCGCCGCCGCCCGACAATGCGCCCTATGGCCGGATCGCCTTCAAGACCGGCACCTCTTATGGCTATCGCGACGCCTGGGCGGTGGGCTTCGACGGCGGGCTAACGGTCGGCGTATGGGTCGGCCGCGCCGACGGCGCGCCGGTGCCGGGACTGCTGGGGCGCACCGCAGCGGCGCCGATCCTGTTCGATGCTTTCGCGCGCGCCGGCCAGTATGCGCCGCTGCCGCGTCCGCCGCGCGGCGTCATCAGCGCGTCGGGCGACCGGTTGCCGCCGCCGCTGCAGCATTACCGGGACAGCCGCCGGCTTGCCGGGGCGCGCAGCGACCCGCCACGAATCATGTTTCCGCCGGATGGCGCCGCGCTGGCGCGACCCGGCGATGGACCGTTCTCGCTGGCCGTCAAAGTCGGCGGTGGCCAGAAGCCGTTGACGGTGATGGCCAATGGCGCGCCGATTGGAACCGCGCACGGGCGGCAGACGCTGTCATTTCGGCCGGACGGCGCCGGATTCGTCCGGCTCACCGTCATGGATGCGCGCGGCGCCACCGACAGCGTCGTCGTCCGCGTTGAGTAGCCGCCTTCCCCCCCAGCGGCGATGGCCTTATGGTCCGGCCCGAACGCGAACCCCTCGATCCCGACATGACGACTGTTTCGACCGGCCCGCAATCATCGACCTGGCGCACGCGGGGATTGGCCGCCATTCTCGATTACGCGCAGATATCGCATGCGCGCGCCGTTGGCGTGCTGCTGGCGCTGGCGCTGCTCGCCTTCCTGCCGGGCTTTTTCCAGATCCCGGCGATCGACCGCGACGAGGCGCGCTTCGCCCAGGCCACTAAGCAGATGGTGGAAAGCGGCGACTATGTCGATATCCGCTTTCAGGGCGAGGTCCGCTACAAGAAACCGGTCGGCATCTACTGGTTGCAGGCAGCGGTGGTGAAGACGGCGACGCGGATCGCCGGCCACGACGTGCTGCCGACGATCTGGCTCTATCGGCTGCCGTCGCTGATCGGTGCCATCGGCGCGGTGCTGCTAACCTATTGGGCGGCTCTGGCTTTCGTCACCCGGCGTGCCGCCGTGGTCGCGGCGATGATGATGGCGGGCTGCGTGCTGCTCGGCGTCGAGGCGCGGCTCGCCAAGACCGACGCGATGCTGCTTGCCACCGTCGTGGCGGCGATGGGCGCGATGGCGCGCGTCTATCTCGCGCACCGGCAGAATGACGGGCAGGGCGGCGCGGCATCCGTCCACTGGCGCATCCCGGCGATCTTCTGGACGGCACTGGCCGCCGGCTTTCTGATCAAGGGACCGCTGATCTGGATGTTCGCCGGACTCGCGGCGCTGGCGCTGGTGATCGCCGACCGCTCGCTGCGCTGGCTGCGTGATCTGCGGCCGCTGCCGGGCATCGTGTGGATGGTGCTGCTGGTGCTGCCGTGGTTCATCGCTATCGTCGCGCGTGCCGGCGGCACGTTTTTCTCCGAATCCGTCGGTCAGGATATGCTGGCCAAGGTAACGACGTCGCAGGAGGCCCATGGCGCGCCGCCCGGTTATTACCTGCTGCTGTTCTTCGTCACCTTCTGGCCGGCCTGCGTGCTCGCCGGCATGGCAACCCCGGCTGTCTGGCGCGGCTGGCGTCAGCCGGCAACCCGGTTCCTGCTGGCCTGGCTCGTTCCCTCGTGGATCGTCTTTGAACTGGTGGTCACCAAGCTGCCGCACTATGTGCTGCCGCTTTATCCCGCCATCGCCATTCTCATCGCCGGCGTTCTCGACGCGGCGGCGCTGTCGCGGGCGCGCTGGTTCATCCGCGGCACCATCGGCTGGTTCATCTTTCCGGTGGTCATCTGCATTGCCGCCTTTGTCGGCGTCGTGGTCCTGGAACGGCAACTTGGTTTTCTCGCCTGGCCGTTCGCGGCCGGCGCAGCGATTTTCGGGCTGGTCGCGTGGCGGCTCTACGAGGTCGACGGGCCGGAGCGCGCCTTGCTGCGGGCGACGGCGGCGTCCGTCCTCGTCGCGATAGCGGTCTATGGCATCGCGCTGCCGTCGATGAATACGCTGTTTCCGAGCCGCACGGTGGCGCAGGCGCTGCGCGACAATGCCTGTCCGCAGCGCGACGTGGTCGCTGTCGGCTATCAGGAGCCGAGCCTGGTATTCTATGTCGGCAGTGGCGTGCGGTTCACTGACGCGGCGAGTGCGGCGGAATTCCTGGCCGGCGGCCGATGCCGCTTCGCGCTCGTCGATGCCCGGATGGAGCGCAGCTTCGCGCAGCGTGCCGATGCGATCGGCCTGCGCTATGCGCAGGGCGCTAGGATTGAAGGCGTCAATATCAGCGTCGGCAAGCCGGTCACGATCGTCGTCTTTCAATCCGGCAGGCTTCAGTCGGGCCCGCCGAGATGACGGATATCGGGCGCGCGCAGGCCGGCGGATGGCCGCTCGCCGCGGTGCGGGTGAGGGGCTGGCTGGCTCATCACCGGCGGCCGCCGCTTCCGTCGGCAGCCCGTATGCGGCGCTTCGAACACCGCCACGTCGCCGCAGGCCTTGCCATGCTGGCGATCGTGCTTGTCGCCGTGTTGGTGCTGCTCGACGCCGCTGCCGTGATCGATGCGCGGGCGCTGCCGGCGGCGGTGCAGCGATTTTTCAACGTCATCACCGATTACGGCAAGTCCGGCTGGTTCCTGTGGCCGCTCGGCGTCTTCCTGGCCGTCGCGGTGGCCTGTGCCGGCCGGTTCTCCGACAGGATGGGGCTGCTTGTCGCCAGCCTGGCGACGCGGGCGATGTTCCTGTTCATGGCGATCGCGCTGCCCGGCATCGCCGTCAACATCCTCAAGGGGATCATCGGACGGGCGCGGCCTTTCGTCGGCGGCGCGGCGGACCCTTATCTGTTCAAACCATGGACCTGGGGGCACGCCTATGGGAGCTTCCCCTCCGGCCATGCCACGGCGGCGGCCAGCGTCGCTGTCGCCTTCGGCGCGCTATGGCCGCGGCTGCGCCCGGTATTATGGGCCTATGTGCTGGCGATCCTGGTCAGCCGGGTGGTGGTGACCGCCCACCATCCAAGCGACGTGCTCGCCGGCGTGGCGTTCGGTGCGGCCGGCGCATGGCTGGTCCGCCGGTTTTACGCAGCGCGCGGGCTCGGCTTCGCAATCGGCACGGATGGGCGGATTTACCCGATGGCCGGGCCGTCCTGGACGCGAATCAGGGCCCGGATCAAAAGAGTTGCCGCTGGCCGGTCGGCGCAATAGAAGCGCGGCCAGCAGGATACTCTATGCACATGGCTGACGATTCCACAGGCTTTCAACAGCCGCAGACCCCCGCCGTTTCGGTCGTCGTGCCGGTCCGCAACGAAGCCGGCAATATCGCGCCGCTGGTCGCTGAGATCGCCACGGCGCTGGATGGACAGTGGTCGTTCGAGATCGTCTACGTCAACGACGGCTCGTCCGACACCACCGGCGACGTGCTGACCTCGCTGCGGGTGCACTATCCGTGGTTGCGTCAGGTCCGCCATGCGCGCTCCTGTGGCCAGTCCTGCGCGGTGCGCACCGGCGCCGCGCTGGCGCACGCACCGATCGTCGTCACCATCGACGGTGACGGCCAGAACGATCCGATCTTCATTCCGGCGCTGATCCGTGCGCTGGAGCAGGGCGCTCCCCATGTCGGCCTGGCCGCCGGACAGCGAGTCGGCCGCAAGGCGACGGGCTTCAAGAAATTCCAGTCGCGTGTCGCCAATGCAGTGCGCAGTGTGGTGCTGCGCGACGGCACGCGCGACACCGGCTGCGGCTTGAAGGCGATTCATCGCGATCTGCTCTTGAGCCTGCCGTATTTCGATGGTCTGCACCGGTTCCTGCCGGCGCTTGTGCGGCGGGAGGGCTATGACGTCGCCTATGTTGATGTCGTCGACCGGCCGCGCCACAGCGGGGTGTCGAATTATGGTTTTTTCGATCGCCTGTGGGTCGGCATCCTCGACCTGATGGGCGTGTGGTGGCTGATCCGCCGCAGGAAGCGGGTTCCGGACGTTTCGGAGGATTGAGATGCTGATCGATCTGTCACGCGCGGCGGGCGCTTATCTGCACGACGTGTTCGTCGGCAATCTCGATCTGGCGCTGCTCATCGGCTATTTCGCGCAGGCGATGTTCGCCATGCGTTTCGTCGTGCAGTGGGTGGCGTCGGAGCGCGCCGGCCGCAGCGTCGTACCGACATCGTTCTGGGTGTTTTCGATCGGCGGCGGTCTGATGCTGCTCGGCTACGCGATCTATCGCCGCGATCCGGTGTTCATCCTCGGCCAGGCCTTCGGCGTATTCGTCTATCTGCGCAATCTGCAGTTCATCCTGCGCGGCAAGGGCGACGGCGTCGCAGCTTAAGCAAGGGCGCGACGGGATTCCCGCTTAGAAAGCTGTTTAGAAAACAGAGAGCGACGGCGCGGGTTGCGCCGTCGCGTCATCATGCCGCTGCAAGCGTTACGCGGCTGCCATCGCCGCAAAGCCGCGATCCAGATCGGCGGTGAGATCGCCGATATCCTCGAGCCCGATGTGGAAGCGCAGCGTCGGTCCGCCCGGCGCCCAGCGCGTCGCGGTGCGATAATCGGCGCAGTCGAACAGGATGACGAGGCTTTCGAAGCCGCCCCACGAAAAGCCCATGCCGAACAGTTCGAGCGTGTCGAGAAACGCGAACACGGCTTTCTCCGAGGCCGGCTTGAGAACGACGCTGAATAGCCCGCTGGCGCCAGTGAAATCGCGCTTCCACAGCGCGTGACCGGGATCGGTTTCGAGCGCCGGATGCAGCACGCGCAGCACCTCGGGCCGCTTTGCGAGAAACCGCGCGACGGCAAGCGCCGACTGCTGATGGTGTGCGAGCCGTACCCCGAGCGTGCGCAATCCGCGCAGCGCCAGATTGACGTCGTCCGGCCCGGTGCACAGGCCCATATTGCCGGCGGTGTCTTTCAGTCGGGAGACGGTTCGCGCATTGGCGGAGACGGTGCCGAACATGATGTCGGAATGGCCGCCGATATATTTTGTGCCGGCCTGGATCGACAGGTCGACGCCCTTGTCGAAGGCATTGTAATAAAGCGGCGTTGCCCAGGTATTGTCCATCAGCACGATGGCGTCGCGCGTATGCGCCACCTCGGCGATCGCCGGGATATCCTGCATCTCGAAGCTCTGCGAGCCCGGTGCCTCGGTGAACACCGCGCGGGTGTTCGGCTTGAACAGCTTCGCGATGTCGGCACCGATCAGCGGATCGTAATAGGTGGTCTCGACGCCGAATCGCTTCAGCACCGTGTCGCAGAACGTACGGGTCGGCCGGTAGGCGGTGTCGGTGACCAGCAGGTGGTCGCCGGCGGAGACGGCCGCCAGCAAAGCGGTGGAGATCGCCGCCAGGCCCGACGGCAGCAGCGACACACCGGCGCAGGCGGGCCCTTCCAGTTCCGCGATCGCCTGCTCCAGCGCCTCGGTGGTCGGCGTGCCGCGCCGTCCGTAGGAATAGCGCGCACGGTGCGCGGCAAGGTCGGCGGCCGTCGGGTAAAGCACCGTGGAAGCGTGATAAACCGGCGGATTGACGAAACCGAAATGCGCCTGCGGATCGCGTCCCGCGGTTACGAGGCGTGTCGCCGGTTGCAGGGGACGGGTGGTCTTGGTGCTCATCGGCGCGCCTGATGCCTCGTTGATAGGGTGGGGAAGATATACCGCGCCAACGGCCGAGAACGTCAACCCCTTGACCTTGCGAGCATATCGTTCTGTGATGGCGCAATCCTTTCAATTGAACGAGCGCCCTCATGCACCGAATTGCCCTCCTCTTCGTTGCCGCCTTTGCGATGACCGTGCAGGCGGCATCCGCACAGACCCTCAAGACGGTGAAGGAGCGGGGCACCCTGATTTGCGGGGTCTCACAGGGGCTGCCCGGCTTCTCCAATCCCGACGACAAAGGCAACTGGACCGGGCTCGACGTCGATTTCTGTCGCGCCATCGCCGCGGCGATCTTCGACGATCCGGCCAAGGTGAAGTTCGTCGGCCTGTCGGCGAAGGATCGCTTCACGGCGCTGCAATCCGGCCAGATCGACGTGCTGTCCCGCAACTCGACCTGGACGTCGTCCCGCGACACCTCGCTCGGGCTCAACTTTGCCGGCGTCAACTACTACGACGGGCAGGGCTTCATGGTGCGCAAGGCGCTGAAGGTGAATTCGGCGCTGGAGCTCAACAATGCGTCGGTCTGCACGCAGACCGGCACGACGACCGAGCTCAACCTCGCGGACTATTTCCGTGCCCACAAGATGAAATACGAGGTCACGGCCTACGCCACCGCCGACGAAACGGTGAAAGCCTATGACACCAATCGCTGCGACGTGTTCACCACCGATATTTCGCAGCTCTATTCGGAAAAGCTGAAGCTCTCCAACCAGAACGATCATGTCATTCTGCCGGAGGTGATCTCCAAGGAGCCGCTCGGCCCGGCGGTTCGCCACGGTGACGACCAATGGTTCGACATCGTCAAGTGGACGCTGTTCGCGATGGTCAATGCCGAGGAACTGGGCGTCAGCCAGAAGACGCTCGGCGAGGCGCTGAAATCGGAAAAGCCGGACGTCAAGCGCCTGGTCGGCACGGAGGGCAATTACGGCGAGCAGCTTGGCCTGACCAAGGATTGGGTGGTGCGGATCGTCAGGCATGTCGGCAATTACGGCGAGAGCTTCGAGCGTAATGTCGGCACCGACTCCAAGCTCGGCATTGCCCGCGGCCTGAACAATCTGTGGAACAACGGCGGCATCATGTACGCGCCGCCGATCCGCTGACCGCCCGCCGCGCGATCCGCGGGCGCGGAATGACTCCGCAACCGGATTCGCTGGCATCGGCGCCGCGTGTGGCGATGGCCAACGATCCGCGCATTCGCGGCATCGTCTATCAGGCGCTGCTGCTGGCGCTGGTCGTCTGGCTCGGCGTTGAATCCTATCTCAACGCGCAGGCCAATCTGCAGGCGCAGCGGATCGCCACCGGCTTCGGCTTTCTGGAGAACACCGCCGGCTTCGGCGTCAACCAGACGCTGATCCCGTATCAGGAAGCCGATACATACGGCCGCGTTTTCCTCGTCGGGCTTTTGAACACGCTGCTGGTTGCGGTGCTCGGCATCGCGCTGGCGACGGTGATCGGCTTTGCCGTCGGCATCGCGCGGCTGTCGTCAAACTGGCTGGTCGCGCGCCTTGCCGGCGTCTATGTCGAGGTGATCCGCAACCAGCCGCTCTTGTTCCAGATTCTGTTCTGGTATCTCGCGGTGCTGGGCGCGATGCCGTCGCCGCGCCAGAGCATCGCCATCGGCTGGCAGCCGGTTTTGCTGGCGCTCGCCGATGGGCTGGCGTCGCTGCAACGCCTCGGTCTGCCGGGCGCGCCGGCGGATGCGATCCGTGCGCTCGCCGATTGGGTCGGCGCGCCGGCGATCTATCTGAACAATCGCGGGCTGGTCCTGCCGGAAGTGAGCGGCGGGCCGGGTGGCGGCGTGATCGCGGCTGCGGCGCTCGCCGGCCTCGTCGCCTTCATCGCTCTGCGGATCTGGGCGAAGCGGCGGCAGACGGCGACCGGCCGACCCTTTCCGTTGCGATGGGCAGGTCTCGGCCTGATCGTCGGCCTGCCGCTTCTCGCCTTCGTTGCGCTCGGCGCGCCGGCGACGCTGACGCCGCCGGTGCTGCGCGGCTTCAATTTTTCCTCCGGCGTGCGGGTGATCCCGGAATTCGTCGCGCTGCTGATCGCGCTGTCGACCTATACTGCGGCCTTCATCGCGGAGATCGTGCGCGCCGGGATCGAGGCGGTGCCGCGCGGCCAGACCGAGGCGGCCTATTCGCTCGGCCTGCCGCGGCGGCGCGTGCTGCGCCTCGTCGTCATCCCGCAGGCGATGCGGGTGATCGTGCCGCCGCTGACCAGCCAGTATCTCAACCTGACCAAGAACTCGTCGCTCGCTGTCGGCATCGGCTATCCCGATCTGTTCGCCGTATTCGCCGGCACGGCGCTCAATCAGACCGGCCAGGCGATCGAAATCCTGGCGATGACCATGGCGGTCTATCTGCTGCTGTCGCTGATCACCAGTGCGCTGATGAACTGGTACAACGCCCGCATGGCGATCAGGGAGGGGTGAGGGGATGATCGATAATCCCGTCCGCAACTCCCGCGCTTTCGTCCGCCGCGATTTGGCGCTGCCAGAGCCGTCGCCGGTCGCCCGCCGCGGTATCGTCGGCTGGCTGCGGGCGCGGCTGTTCGACGGACCGCTGAATATCCTGCTGACGCTTGCCTGCGTGGCGCTGATCGCGGCGATTGGCGTGCCGCTGGCGCGGTTCCTGTTTGTCGATGCGGTGTGGGACGGCGCCTCGCGCGTCGATTGTCTTGCCGAGACGGCCGGGCATCCCGTCGGCGCCTGCTGGCCGTTCATCGGCGCCAAGTTCACGCAGCTTGTCTACGGCTTCTATCCGGCCGGCGAGCAGTGGCGCGTCAATCTGACTTTCGTGCTCGGCGCGCTGCTGCTGGCGCCGCTGCTGATACCGCGCCTGCCTTACAAGCTCGCCAATGCGGTGCTGTTCTTCGGCGTGTTTCCGGTCGTTGCGTTCTTCGTGCTGGTCGGTGGACGCTTCGGCCTGGAGCATGTCGAAACCCGATCCTGGGGCGGTCTGCTGGTGACGCTGGTGGTCGCCGGCACCGGCATCGCCGTTTCGCTGCCGCTCGGCATTCTGCTGGCGCTTGGGCGGCGCTCGCACCTGCCCGTCATCCGCGCGCTGTCGGTTATTTTCATCGAGTTCTGGCGCGGCGTGCCGCTGATCACCATTCTGTTCTTCGCCACCTATATGTTGCCGCTGTTCCTGCCCGACACCTGGACGATGGATTCGCTGCTGCGCGTGCTGGTCGGCACCGCGCTGTTCGCCTCCGCTTATATGGCGGAAGTGGTGCGCGGCGGCCTGCAGGCGATCCCGCGCGGTCAGCAGGAAGCCGGCGAGGCGCTCGGGCTCGGCTATTGGCGGATCATGGGCCTGATCGTGCTGCCGCAGGCGTTGCGGCTGGTCATTCCCGGTATCGTCAACACCTTCATCGGCCTGTTCAAGGACACGACGCTGGTGCTGATCGTTGCGATCTTCGATTTCCTCGGCCAGATGCGCGCCGCCTTTGCCGATCCGAACTGGGCGACGCCGACGACGTTGTTCACCGGCTTTGCGTTTGCCGGCATCGTCTATTTCGTGTTCTGCTTCGGCATGTCGCGATATTCCGTCTTCGTCGAACGACGGCTGAACCGGGAGCGGTGAGACGATGACAGATCAGCCTGCCGCCGACCGGCAGACCGGTATCCGTTCCACCAACAGCGAGGTGGCGGTCGACATCGCCGGCGTCCACAAATGGTTCGGCCAGTTCCATGTGTTGCGCGACATCAATCTGCGGGTGATGCGCGGCGAGCGCTTCGTGATCTGCGGCCCCTCGGGCTCCGGCAAGTCGACGCTGATCCGCTGTATCAACGGCCTCGAGGAGCACCAGCGCGGCAAGGTCGTCGTCGACGGCATCGAACTGACCAGCGATCTGAAGAAGCTCGACGAGGTGCGCCGCGACGTCGGCATGGTGTTCCAGCAGTTCAACCTGTTCCCGCATCTCACCGTGCTGGAGAACTGCACGCTGGCGCCGGTCTGGGTGCGCCGGATGCCGAAGCGCGAGGCGGAGACGCTGGCGCTGCATTATCTCGAGCGCGTGCGCATTCCCGAACAGGCGGAGAAATATCCGGGGCAGCTTTCCGGTGGCCAGCAGCAGCGCGTCGCCATCGCCCGGGCGCTGTGCATGAACCCGAAGATCATGCTGTTCGACGAGCCGACCTCGGCGCTCGATCCGGAGATGGTCAAGGAGGTGCTCGACACCATGGTGCAACTCGCCATGGACGGCCTGACGATGATCTGCGTGACGCACGAGATGGGTTTCGCCCGGCAGGTGGCCAACCGCGTCGTGTTCATGGACGAGGGCCAGATCGTCGAGGAGAATTCTCCCGAAGAATTCTTCGAGCATCCGCAGCACGAGCGGACGAAACTGTTCTTGAGTCAGATCTTGCGGTGATGGCCGCCGGGCCGGGATAAACGACGCTCGCGGCAACGCATCTGTTCAGACAAGCCGGATGCCCGGATCGAGTCCCGGCATGACAACGGCGATGCTGCAGGATACGAGACCCTACAGCGCGTCGATCGGGATCTTCAGGTAGCTGCGGCCGTTATTCTCCGGTGGCGGGAGCCTGCCGCCGCGCAGATTGACCTGCAGCGCATGCAGGATCAGCTTCGGCATCGGCAGCGTTCGGTCGCGTGCCTCGCGGGCGCGGATGAAATCGTCGCGCGATGGATTGTTCTTGAGATGCGGATTGAGCCGCTGCTGCTCGTCGACCGTCGATTCCCAGCGCGACTCGCGGCCGCCGGGCTGGTAGTCGTGTCCGGTAAACAGCCGCGTATCGCCGGGCAGCGCTAGGATGGCCATGATCGAATCGTAGAGCATGCCGGCGTCGCCGCCGGGAAAATCGGCGCGCGCCGTGCCGTAGTCGGGCTGGAACAGCGTGTCGTGAACGAAGGCGGCATCGCCGAACACATAAGTGATCGAGGCGAGCGTATGGCCGGGTGAGAACATTACCGAGCCGCGCAGCGATCCGACCTCGAACGTATCGCCGGCCTCGAACAGGCGATCCCACGGCGTGCCGTCGCAGGGCAGATCGGGCGTATTGTAGATGTCGCGCCACAGCCGCTGCACGTCGGTTACTTTTGCGCCGATGGCGATCGGTGCGCCCAGCCTGTCTTTCAGATAGCTTGCGGCGGTGAAGTGATCGGCATGCGGATGCGTGTCGAGGATCCAGTCGATGGTCAGATCGCGTTGTGCGATCTCCGCGAGCAGTGCGTCGGCCGTCGCGGTTGAGACGCGGCCGGCCTTCTCGTCATAGTCAAGCACCGGATCGATGATCGCGGCGTGTTTCGAGTGCGGGTCCTGGACGAGATAGACGATGCTGAATGTCGCCGGATGGTAATAGCCGGTGACCAGCGGTTTGGGCGGGGTGCTCATCCGCGGAACTATAGCCGACAACCGGCGCCGCGGCCAAAGCGAGCGTCCGCCGGGCGCTTCAGCCCTTTTCGACAGGCAGGTCCGGGCGGGCGCCCCATTCCGACCATGAGCCGTCATAGAGCGCCTTCGGTTCGTGGCCGATGGCGTCGAGCGCCAGCCACAGGATGGCGGCGGTGACGCCGGAGCCGCAACTGGTGATCACCGGCTTGTCGATATCGACGCCGGCCTTGTCGAAGGCGGCGCGGATTTTGTCCTGCGACACCAGCGAGCCGTTTTCGAGGAGCCACGAGGAGGGCAGGTTGAATGCGCCGGGCATGTGGCCGGAGCGCAGGCCGGGCCGCGGTTCCGGCGCCTCGCCGCGGAAGCGCTCGGCCGAGCGGGCGTCGACGACCTGCGTGCTGCCGTCGTTGAGCGCCATCTGCACGTCGCTCTGCATGGCGACGGCGGCGGTGTTCATCTGCGCATCGAAACGCTTCGGTGGCCGGGTGACGTCGCCGCTCTCCAGGGGCTGGCCTGCGGCTTTCCATGCCGGCAATCCGCCGTCGAGAATGAAGACATTGCGGGCGCCGAAGATGCGGAACGTCCACCAGACGCGCGGCGAGGAGAACACGCCCGATCCGTCATAGCAGACGATGGTGTCGTCGCGACCGATGCCGAGCGCGCCGACGGCCTTGGCGAAGACGTCGGGCCCCGGCAGCATATGCGGCAGGTCGGTGGAGGTGTCGGCGATTGTCTCGATGTCGAAGAACACCGCGCCGGGAATATGGCCGTCGCGATACTCCTGATGCGCGTCGCGGTTCTGCGTCGGCAGGTAATAGGAGCTATCGACGACGACGACATTGGCGTCGTGCAGGTGCGCCGCAAGCCAATCGACGGACTTCAGCCAGCGGCTCGAAGGCTCTGCCATGTCGGCTCCTGATCCATGTCTGTTGATCCACGTCTGCCCGTCATCGGTTTGCCTGACGATAACGCTGCCGGCGGCATCCGGTTCGTTTGTCGTTACACGGTCTCGAAAGGCGGCTTGAGCGCCGATTTGCGTTCGAGCCAGGCCGGCACCGGCAGGTTCTTGGAGCGCAGGAACGCCGGGTCGTAGAGCTTTGACTGATAACGCGTGCCGTAGTCGCACAGGATGGTGACGATGGTGTGGCCCGGGCCGAGCTGCTTCGCCAGCCGGATGGCGCCGGCGACATTGATGCCGCTCGATCCGCCGAGGCACAGTCCCTCGTGTTCGAGCAGATCGAACAGCAGCGGCACGGCCTCGCTGTCCGGGATCAGATAGGCGTGGTCCACCTTGATGTCGGCGATGATCGGCGTCACGCGGCCGAGGCCGATGCCTTCGGTCACCGAGCCGCCTTCGGTCGCCTTCACCTCGCCGTGGTCGAAATAATTGTACATCGCCGCGCCATAAGGGTCGGCGACGCCGATGACGATGTCCTTCTTCTTCTCGCGCAGGAACGTCGAGGCGCCGGCGATGGTGCCGCCGGTGCCGATCGAACAGATGAAGCCATCGACCTTGCCGTTCGTCTGCTCCCAGATTTCCGGCCCGGTCGAGACGTAATGGGCCTTGCGGTTATCGAGGTTGTTCCACTGGTCGGCGAAGATGACGCCGTTCTGTTCGGTCTTGCGCAGTTCGTCGGCGAGGCGGCGGCCGACATGCTGGTAGTTGTTCGGATTGCTGAACGGCAGCGCCGGTACCTCGACCAGTTCGGCGCCGAACAGCCGCAGCGTGTCCTTCTTCTCGCGGCTCTGCGTCTCCGGAATGACGATGACGGTGCGATAACCGCGCGCGCTGGCGACGACGGCAAGGCCGATGCCGGTATTGCCGGCGGTGCTCTCGACGACGAGGCCGCCGGGCTTGAGCTCGCCGCGCTTCTCCGCTTCGAGGATCATCTGGCGGCCGGCGCGGTCCTTCACCGACTGGCCGGGATTCATGAACTCCGCCTTGCCGAGGATGGTGCAGCCGGTGATTTCGGACGCGTGGCGAAGCCGGATCAGGGGAGTGTTGCCGATGGCGTCGACGACGTCGTCACGAATATGCATGGGGGTGGTCCAGGGATCGTCAAATGACACAAGGGACGGAAAGCAACGCGCAAACCGTAATGGATGGTTCCGGCCGCGACAAGTGCGACGCTGCCGAAAGGGGATAATTTCATCATCAATACCAATACTTTAGGCAGTTTCTTCTGCTTTAGGCGCAGGCCCCCGAAAGGTTTTGTCGAATTGCGGGGCTCGCCGGCAACACGGCCGAAACCATAACCCGTGAAAAGCCTGCGGACGCACGCCGCGGTTCACCGATTGTTTCGGAACCGGCGTCTATGACCGTCCACGGGCGAGCCGACAATTTCCTCTAACGGGACCCGAACAGGGTTCTGCCGCTCGCGGTGCCGGTCGTCCGGCGCCGCGGCGCGACGCGACGGTGTGGTTTGATGAGTCTCGATATCGGTACCCTGTTTTTGGTGACGATCTATGTCGAGGCCATCCTGGGGTTGCTGCTGCTGTTCGCATGGGCGCAGAACACCGCCATCCATGGCGTCGCATGGTGGGGCTTCGGGCATTTGCTGCGCGCCGCGTCGGTGGCGCTGTTCGGCATGTACGGTTCGGTGCCGGACCTCCTGTCGATCGACCTGGCGAATGCGCTGCTGTTCACCTCGTTCGCCGTGACCTGGACCGGCGCGCGGGTTTTCGACGGACGCCCCGCGGAGCCGGTCTATCTGGTGACCGGCGCGGTACTGTGGCTCCTGATCTGCCGCTTGCCGGGCCTCTCGGCGTCGGTGGAATTGCGGGTGCTGCTCGCCTCCGGCATCATCACTGTCTATACGTGGCTGACCGCGATCGAGTTCTGGCGCGGCCGCAGCGAAGCCCTGGTATCGCGCTGGCCGGCGATCCTCATGCTGTTCTCGCACGGAGCGCTGTTCCTGCTGCGCACGCCGCTGATCCTGATGGTGCCGTGGCTGCAGAACAGCAGCATCAACGGCAGCGTCTGGCTGACCGTGCTGAGTTTCGAGGCGCTGCTGTTCACCATTTCCATCGCATTCATCCTGCTGGCGATGGCGAAGGAACGCATCGAACTGCGCCATCGCACCGCGGCGATGATCGACCCGCTGACCGGCTTGTCGAACCGCCGGTCATTCTTCCAGGAGGCGGCGCTGCTCGCCCGGCACGAGCCCGATCCGCCGAAGCCGGTGACGGTGCTGGCGATGGACCTCGATCATTTCAAGTCGATCAACGACCGTTTCGGTCACGCGCTCGGCGACAGCGTGCTCAGCACCTTTGCTGATGTGGTGCGGCAATGCGTGCGCGCCTCCGATCTCGCCGGCCGGCTCGGCGGGGAGGAATTCGTTGCATTGCTGTACGACATCAGCCCCGAGCGCGCCCTCGCCATCGCGGAGCGGATCCGTGCGACATTCGCCGAAAACGCGCTGGAAATCGACGACCGGCCGGTGTCAGCGACCGTCAGCGTCGGCGTGGTGCACTCCGAGGGCGGGTTCGTCGATGTGGCCGAGCTGGTGGGGCAGGCCGACGCCGCGCTCTATCTTGCCAAGGAAGGCGGCCGTAACCGGGTAGAGGTTGCCGTGCTGGAAGCGTTTCTCGCGCACCGCGATGTCCGCGCGCGGGATATCAGCCGGATACCGGCGATCGGCGAGCAGCCGGCAGCCTGAGCAGGGCGCCCCGCACCCTGCGCCATGCACAGCGTACCGCGATGCGGGATCGCCTTTGTGAAACTGGCGGAATGGCCGGCAAATGCGGAAGATCAATTGACGTGTCGCTGCCCTTTGTCCACTTTACCGTTTCGGGGGGCGCCGCTAAGACAAGATCAAGCGCCGGAACAGTTCGCCAGATTGAGCGGCGCATTTGGGAGGGTCGAATATGAATATCAATATGAAGAAATGGCTTGGATGCGCGGCGCTGGGCGCGGCCGGATTGTTGATGACCACCGCCGCGCAGGCGGAGAACATCAAGATCGGTGTGATGCTGCCGTTCTCCGGCGTGAACGCCGACCTCGGCGACGTGCAGATCAAGGCCATCGACCTCTACATGAAGCTGCACGGCAAGGATATTGCGCCGCACACCGTCGAACTGATCAAGCGCGAGGAGGGGCCGCCGTCTGGCGCCAACGCCAAGACGGTGGCGACAGAACTGATCACCCGCGACAAGGTGAACCTGATCCTCGGCGTGATCTTCTCGCCGTCCGCGATCGCCATGGCGCCGGTGATGACGCAGGCGAAGGTGCCGTTCGTGATGACCAATGCCGGCACGGCATGGATCACCAAGCTGTCGCCTTACATCACGCGCTTCTCCTTCAGCATGTGGCACCCGGCCTATGCGATGGGCCAGTACGCGGCGAAGGATCTGAAGTGCAAGACCGCGGCGATGGGCTATACCGACTTCCCGCCCGGCAAGGACTCGACCGACGCGTTCAAGACCGCCTTCGAGAAGAACGGCGGCAAGATCACCGACTCGATTCCGATGGGCAACCCGGCGCAGGTGCCGGACATGGCGCCGTTCTTCCAGCGGGTGAAGGACGCCAAGCCTGATTGCTTCTATGTCTTCATTCCGTCCGGCAACCACGCTTCGGCCGTCGTGAAGACCTATGGCGAACTCGGCCTCAAGCAGGCCGGCATCAAGCTGATCGGCCCGATGGACGTTGCGCCGGACAGCAAGCTGCAGCCGATGGGCGACGCGGCCGTTGGCGTGATCGTCACCAGCTCCTACGCGAACAGCCTCGACAACAAGGTCAACAAGGAGTTCGTCAAGGCCTGGCATGAAGCCTACGGCAAGGACAACTATCCGGACTTCATGTCGGCGGCGGCCTGGGACGCGATGCATGCGACGTTCCAGACGATCAAGAAGCTGAACGGCAAGTTCACCGGCGATCAGTTCGTCAAGGAAATCTCGCACTGGTCCGGCGAGGGACCGCGCGGCAAGGTCAGCATCGATCCGGCCACGCGCGACATCGTTCAGGACGAATATGTCCTGGAGGTCGTCAAGACCGCGGACGGCAAGCTCGACCTCAAGCAGATCGGCAAGGTTCCGCAGGTCAAGGACCAGTGCAAGGAACTGAAGATCGGCCGCTGCGGCGACGCCAAGTAGACGCCAAGTAAGGGCGAGCACGTAGACGGGCATGCGCGGTCGAGCGAAAGGTTCGGTTGGCCGACGTCGAAACGGCACCGCTGCGCACAATATGCGCAGCGGCGTCCGCCGAGCCTGATCCTTGTCGGCAATGGCAGCGAACTCGGCCATGTCGGCGGTACCGGCTCCCGGAAGGGCCTGCCCGTCCAACGCTCGTGCAACGAGGCACGCTGGTATAGACAATATGGGAGGCGGATCTGATTCACCGCGCTGGATCGGATCTGCGATAGCCGGGGCCGTTCCGTGCCGTCTTTAGCCGCTTTCGTCAGCATCCTGTTCGACGGCCTCGCTTACGCGATGGTGCTGTTCACGATTTCCGTCGGGCTGTCGATCACGATGGGGCTGATGGGCTTCGTCAATCTGGCGCACGGCGCCTTCGCCATGTTCGGCGGCTACCTGGTGGTGTCGCTGACGCGCGGCCTGGGGGTGCCGTTCCTGCCGTCGCTGGTGATTGCCGCGGTGCTTGTCGGCCTCGCCAGCATTCCGTTCGAGAAGCTTCTGTATTCGCGGCTATACCGCGCCACCGAACTCGACCAGGTGCTGCTGACCATCGGCCTGGCGTTCATGTCGATCGCGCTGTGCACGCTGATCTATGGCCCGGCGCCGATCACGATTCCCCTGCCGTCGGTGTTGACCGGACAGATCGATATCGGCGTGCGGACGGTGCCTGCGTATCGGGCCTTCGTCATCGTCGTCGGCTTCGTGCTGGTGGCCGTGCTCTGGTATGCGTTCGAGCGCACCAATATCGGCGCCAAGATCCGCGCCGCGGTCGACAACCGGCGCATGGCCCAGTCGGTCGGCATCAATGTCGACCGGCTGTTCACCATGACCTTCGCGGTCGGCAGCGGGCTTGCCGCCCTTGGCGGCGGGCTTGCCATCCAGACCTTCGGTCTGACGCCGAGCTTCGCGCTGCTCTATCTCGTCTTCTTCCTGCTGATCGTCTCGGTCGGCGGACTCGGCAGCCTGAAGGGCACGCTGGTCGCCTCGATCCTGCTCGGCGTCTTCGATGTCGGCGGCAAATATCTGACGCCGGAGGCTGGCGGCTTCTTCATCTATGCGCTGGCGCTCGTCATTCTGCTTGTCAAACCGGCAGGTCTCTATGGCCGCGAGTGACGTCATTCCCAGCGTCGACCAGGCGCGCGCGCGCGACCTCATCGAGAAGCGGCACCGCTTCCACCTCGGCGAGGTCCTGCCGTGGGTGCTGATCGTCGCCGTCTACTTCGTCTTTCCGGATCGCACCACCTTCGGGGCTCAGGTGCTGATCATGATCATGTTCACGCTGTCGCTCGACCTGATCCTCGGCTATGCCGGCATCATCACGCTCGGTCACGCGGCGTTTTTCGGCGTCGGCGCCTATACGGTCGCCATTCTCTCGTCGCGTCTCGGCTGGGGCGAGCCGATCAGCATGCTGGTGCTGGCGGCGATCCTCGCCGGCATTGCCGGCTTCGTCTCCGGCTGGTTCCTGCTGCGCTATCAGGGCCTGACGCTGCTGATGCTGACGATGGCGACGGCGATCCTGCTGCTCGAATTCGGCAATTACCGGGCCGACATCACCGGCGGTTACGACGGCGTGCCGGGCATGGAGATCTGGCCGATCTTCGGCCGCTTCGAGAACGATCTGTGGGGCCATAACTACTACGTCTACACGGCGGTCGTGCTGTTTCTGGTCTTCCTGCTGGTGCGGCGCATCATCTATTCGCCGTTCGGCCAGGCGCTGGTCGGCATCCGCGAGAATGTCCGCCGCATGCATGCCATCGGTTCGCCGGTGCATCGCCGGCTGGTGACGGTCTATACGATCGCCGCGGCGATCGCCGGCGTTGCCGGAGCGCTGTTCGCCGAGACCACGGCCTATACGACACTCGGTGTCTTCGAGTTCGACAATTCGGCGAAGGTCATGGTGATGCTGATCCTCGGCGGCACCGGCCGGCTCTATGGCGCCTTCGCCGGCGCGACGATCTATATGATCCTCGAGGACGAATTCTCGAAGGCGGTTCCGGAATACTGGCAGTTCGGCATCGGTCTGGTGCTGGTGCTCACCGTGCTGTTTGCGCGGCGGGGCCTGCTCGGCCTCATCGAGGACCTGCTGTCCGTCTTCAAGCGGAGGCCGTCATGAGCGGCCCGGCGCTGAAGGTCGAGAGCCTCAACCGCAGCTTCGGCGCGCTGAAGGTGGCGCGCGACATCAACCTGACGCTGGAGCGCGGCGCCCGCCGCGCGCTGATCGGCCCCAACGGCGCCGGCAAGACGACGCTGATCAACCTGATCACCGGCGTGCTGACGCCGTCGTCGGGCCGCGTGCTGCTTAACGGCGAGGACGTCACCCGCCTGTCGCAGGCGCAGCGCGCACGGCGCGGTCTGGCGCGCACCTTCCAGATCAACCAGCTCTTCCGCGGCATCACGGTGCTTGAGAACGTCGCGCTGGCGATCGGCGAGCGGACCGGCGCCTGCAACAATCTGTGGCGGCCGGCCGGCGCCAACCGGGCCGTGATCGACGAGGCGTTCGGTTATCTGGAATCGCTGCGGATCGCCGACGATGCGCTGAAGCTGGTGCGCGAACTGCCCTATGGGCGGCAGCGGCTGGTGGAGATCGCCATCGCGCTGGCGCAGCAGCCGCGGGTGCTGCTGCTCGACGAACCGGCCGCCGGCGTGCCGTCGTCGGAGAGCCATCTGATCCTCGACGTCGTCGACAGCCTCGATCCGGATATCTCCATCCTGATCATCGAGCATGACATGGAGGTGGTGTTCCGCTTCGCCAAGCGGATCACCGTGCTGGTCGCCGGCGCGGTGTTCACCGAGGGCACGCCGGACGAGATCCGCGCCAACGACGAGGTGCGGGCGGTCTATCTCGGCCAGGAGGCGCAGGACATCGTGCCGGGAGCGCAGCATGGCTGACGGCACCCGCGCCATCGAACTCCAGGGCGTCTCCGCCGGCTACGGCGACACCGTGGTGCTGGAGAACCTGTCGCTTGCCATTGCCGGCGGCGAAACCGTTTCGGTGATCGGCCGCAACGGTGTCGGCAAGACGACGCTGCTGGCGACGATCCTCGGCCACACGACGCTGCATGGCGGCAAGGTGCTGCTGCACAATGCCGACATTTCGCGGCTCGCGACGTATCGGCGGGTGCATGCCGGCATCGGCTATGTGCCCCAGGAGCGGGAGATCTTTCCGTCGCTGTCGGTGCTGGAGAACCTCACCGTCGCGCTGCGGCCGGGGCCGTGGACGGTCGAGGCGGTGTTCAACCTGTTTCCGCGGCTGCAGGAGCGCATCGACAACCGCGGCAACCAGTTGTCGGGCGGCGAGCAGCAGATGCTGGCGATTGCCCGCGCGCTGGTCGGGAACCCGTCGGTGCTGCTGATGGACGAGCCATCGGAGGGACTGGCGCCGGTGATCGTCGAGGAACTTGCCCGCGCGGTGAAGCGGCTCGCCGAGGCGGAAGGGTTGGCCATGGTGCTGGTCGAGCAGAACACCCGGCTGGCGCTCGATATCTCGCCGCGCACCCTGGTGATGGACCGCGGGCAGATCGTCTATGACGGCGCCAGCGAGGCGCTGCGCCGCGACCCGGACAAGCTCAACCGGCTCATCGGCGTCGCCGGCAAATAGCGTCCGGCCGCCCGGCGCCGCCGCGCCCGCCTCCCGGAATGGCGTCCCTCAACGCTGTCTCCCGATAGCGGTCGCTCCGACATCAGTCCCTTGGAATGCCATCGTGGATCGGTCACACTTAGCGCCTGTGATCTGCGGAGGAGACACCATGCTTGACCGCCCAGCGGACCGCCCGAGATTGCGGGCCTTCAATTTCCAGAAATGGATCGACGAGCATCAGCATCTGCTCAAGCCGCCGGTCGGTAACAAGAAGGTTTTCGAAGACGGCGAGATGACGGTGATGGTCGTCGGCGGCCCGAACGAGCGCACCGATTATCACGACGATCCGGTCGAGGAGTTCTTCTACCAGCTCAAGGGCAACATGGTGCTGAAGCTGGTCGACAACGGCCAGTTCTACGACGTGCCCATGCGCGAGGGCGACGTGTTCCTGCTGCCGCCGCATGTCCGGCACTCGCCGCAGCGTTACGAGCCCGGTTCGATCGGTCTCGTCGTCGAGCCGAAGCGCCATGCCGGCGACGATGTCGACGGCTTCGAATGGTATTGCTTCGAATGCAGTGCGCTGGTGCATCGCGCCGAGGTCAGGGTCGAGCATCTGGTGCGCGATCTGCCGCCGATCTATCAGGCCTTCTACGCCGATGCCGAGGCGCGCAAATGCCCGAACTGCGGCGCCGTGCATCCTGGCAAGGTACCGCCGGCCGGCTGGGTGAAGAAGGTCGCGTAAACGCATTCCACTCGCTCGGCGCATTCCACTGCGGGAGCGTCGGATCGCGCTCGTCCTTTCGTCGTGGGCAGGCGCGGGCAGCATCGCCCAACCTTGACGGAGCGGGGTGTTTCGCCTTCCGTGCGGTCGGATTTTCTTTGTTCGATGGACCGCTCATGCAACGCAGTGAAGACCGCATTCTCACCACCCATGTCGGCAGCCTGATCCGGCCGCCGGCCCTGCAGGATTTCCTGCGTGCCCGGCAGGCCGGGCAGCCCGGCGATCCCGCGGCCTACGAGGCGTGCCTGACGCAGTCGGTGGCGGAGATCGTGCGCCAGCAGGCCGAGGCCGGCGTCGACGTGGTCAGCGACGGCGAATTCGGCAAGGCGATCAGCTGGTCGCAATATGCGCTGGAGCGGCTCAGCGGCTTCGAGCGGCGGCCGATCAAGGGCGACGCCAATCCGTTCAAGCGAGGGGCCGACCGCGAGCGCTTCGCTGCGTTCTATGCCGAGCTCGATGCGCATGACGGCGTCTCGACGACGGCCGAGTCGGTCTGCGTCGGCCCGGTGAAATACACCGGCCAGCGCGAGCTGCAGCGCGACATCGACAACTTCAAGGCGGCGCTCGCCGGCGTGAATGTCGCGGAAGCGTTCCTGCCGGTGGCGGCGCCGGCCAGCGTCATCCCCGACCGCCGGAACGAGTTCTACAAGGACGACGAGGAACTGGCCTGGGCGATCGCCGAGGCGATGCGGGCGGAATACCGGATGATCGTCGATGCCGGTTTCCTGGTGCAGCTCGACGATGCCCGCAATGCCGTCACCTATGACCGCATGGTGCCGCCGGCCAGTTTCGCCGACTACCGCCGCTGGCTGGAGCGGCAGGTGGAGATCATCAACCACGCCATCGAGGGCATCCCGCAGGAGCGCATCCGCTATCACGTCTGCTGGGGAAGCTGGCCCGGCCCGCATACCACCGACGTGCCGCTGAGGGACATCGTCGATCTCATCCTCAAGGTGAAAGTCGGCGCCTATGTCATTGAAGGTGCTAATCCTCGTCACGAGCATGAATGGTCGGTGTGGAAGGAGGCGAAGCTCGGGGCCGGGCAGGTGCTGATCCCCGGCGTCATCAGCCATGCCACCAATGTGGTGGAGCATCCGGAACTGGTGGCGGAGCGGATCGTGCGGCTGGCGAAACTGGTCGGCCGCGAGAATGTCATCGCCGGCACCGATTGCGGCTTCGCGCAGGGGCCGTTCCATCGCCGTGTGCATCCGTCGATCATGTGGGCGAAGCTTGAGGCGCTCGCGCAGGGGGCGCGGCTCGCCAGCCGCGAACTGTGGGGGTAGCCGCAATTCGTTCGGCCCGCTCGCCCTGAGCCTTTGCGAGCCCGTTGACTTTATTCCTAAATGATTATAGTCCTATCCATGTCCTGCTCGGCGAGGGGCGCCATCTAGAGGCGTCTTGATGGCGGAGCAGCCGGAGGGAGGGCGGAGGCGCAAGCGTCTGCCCAAACCCCGGGGTCCGGCCGGAGATGCGGCCATGGACCGTGACGCGGCGCCCGCGCGCGACGGTTCGCAGCCGTCGTTCCCGGGCGGCACCGGGGATCCGCCCGGAGACACGACGATCTCGTGCGACGGGTTCGCTGACGGGTGAGGGCTTGCGCCCGTTCCGAGCATTGCGACGCGGCTACCCGACCTGGGGACTGGCGTCAGGATGCGGAGAGCGGACACGGCCCGAAACGAAAAGCGCGGCCCCGGTAGCCGAACAGACGCCGCACGACGAAGTCCGTTCCTTTGTCCGCAAAGGACGGGCGGAGCGCCGCAAGGCGTGCGCATCCTCACCGATGCGCGTTCGCGCTTTTACCGGCGCG
>DATMEV010000005.1:0-30821 GCA_035556795.1 Pseudolabrys sp.
GACGCGCGCCGGCACCATCGTCTCGGTGCCCTATACGGTGGAGGTCAACGACGTGGTGATCTCGGCGGTGCAGCAGCACCGCTCCGACGAGATTTTACATCGCGGCCGCGACCAGTTCGACCGGCTCTACCGCGACGGCGCGAGCGCGCCGCGGGTGATGGCGATCTCGATCCACCCGTATCTCACCGGCGTGCCGCACCGGATCAAATATCTGGAAGCGCTCTACGACCACATCCTCAGCCACGACCGCGTCGTCATGTGGACCGGCGCCGAAATCCTCGACTGGTACAGGGAACAGACCGCCGCAGGTTGAGCGCGGCGGGTGCACCGGCTGTCCGCCCCGGCTCCCGCGAGGGACTGTCAGGAACAGTACGGCCCGCTTCGGTGTTGTCATCCGGGCATAATTGCCGGAGAATCGACACCGAAGGGTGGCGCCATGAAAATAATATTGTCCGTCCTTGCTGCGCTGGTTTTGTTGCCGGCTGCTTCCGCAGCGCCCGCGCACGCCGATCCGTATCGCTGGTGCGCGGATTTCGGCGGCCGCGGCGGCGGCGGTACGAGTTGCTACTACAACAGCTTCGAGCAGTGCCGGCGCGAATTGATCGGTCGCGGCGGCTTCTGTCGGCCCAATCCGTTCTATGACGGGCGGCCGGTTCGGTCGGAGCGCAGCAGGTATCATCGCAGCAGGAGCGCCGACCGCTACCGCTATTGATGCATACGCCGATAGTGTAGCCGGCTGCGGATCACGACGTGCCGGCGAGCGCGGTGCGTATGGCACCGCGCTCGGCCGCGGTCAGCGGTCGCTGTGGCGGGACGGGATCGCCGACCGCATAGCCGCGGTCGTCCAGCGCGGCCTTGATGCAGGCGGCCAGATTGTAGCGCGCGAACACCTCGTTGACCGACCAGAGTTGCCGTTGCAGGACGAGCGCCTCGCTCCATTTCTGCTGTCGGCACAGATCGTACAAAGCGACGCTCTGTTTCGGGATGACGCAGGCCGGCCCCGCGAACCAGCCCTTGCCACCGATCATCATCACACAGGCGGGGATATGCGAAGATGCCGAATACAGATCGAGCGCGTCGCCGCAGCGGTTGGCGATCGACAGCAGCCGGCCGGTATTGCTGGATGCGTCCTTGAGACCGACGACATTGCGATGCGCGCTCAGCCGCGCGATCACCTCGACGCTGAGATGGCTCTTCTGGAAATTCGGGTTGGTGTAGATCACCATCGGCAGGTCGACGGCATCGGCGATCGCGCGGAAATAGGCCTCCGTCTCTACATCGGCGAGCGGGAAATAGGTTTCGAGCACGGCGAGGATGCCGTCCGCGCCGGCACGCTGGCAGGCCTTCGCCTGGGCGATCGCATCCGCGGTAGCGGTGCTGGCGACGCCAGCGACGACCGGCACGCGCCGCGCTGCCGCTTCGACGGTCACCTCGACGACACGCTGTCGCTGCGCGGCGTTGAGATAGGCGAATTCGCCGGTGCTGCCGAGCGGGGTGAGGCCGTGCACGCCGCTCTTGATCAGGTCGTCGCAAAGACGGCCGAGCACGTCGTCCTTGATGCGTCCGTCGGCGTCGATGGGAGTGACGAGATAAGGGATCACGCCCTTCAATGCGATCATGCGCTACGCATCCTTGGCTGGACCGGTCCCGCCCGCGTCATTGCGAGCGGCAACGAGCCTAGCGGCGATCGGCTTTGCCGGATAGCGCTTCTGGAGCGCGATCGGCCGCGTCGCGCGGGCGCGTCAGTTCGGCGGCGAGATCGCCGAGCTTCGGCGGCGTCAACGCCGCGAAAGGCAGCGGCCGGATGGTCTCGATTGCCGCCAGTCCAAGCCGTGCGGTCAGCAGACCGTTGAGCACGCCTTCGCCGAGCCGCGAGGAGAGCTTGGCGACGACGCCGTGGCCGAGCACCTGCTGCACCAGACCGTCGCTGACGGCGAGGCCGCCGGTGACGGTGAGATGCGCGATGCACAGCCGCATCAGCCGGATCAGCCCGAGCGCGCCCGGCCGCCCGCCATAAAGATAAGCGAGGCGGCGGATCAGGCCGAGGACGGTGATCAGCACGAAGATCATGTCGATCGCAGCGCGCGGGCTCACCGCGGTGACGATCGAGACGCGCTTGGCGGCGGCGCTGACCAGTTGTCGCGCTTCGCGGTCAAGCGGCCCCATCAGATGCCGTTCGGCCAGACGGACGAAATCGGCGCCGTCGATGATGTCGTCGAGATGGGCGTTCAGGGTCTTGCGGGCGCGGGCGAGGCGCGGCGTACGCCGCGTGAGATGCAGCAGCGCGCGCACGACGGCGATGCCGTCGTCGCGGTTGTCGCTTGCAAGCGTCGCGGCGGCATCGTCGCGCAGTTCCTCGATGGCTGACAGCCGCAGCAGGCCGCGAACCTCGCGGATGACGATGGCGACGAACGACAGCGCGGCGATGGCGGCGAGCACCAGGCCGAGCCAGCCGAGTGCCGTGCTGCGGGTGAACAGATCGTCGATAAGCTGCGTGACGGCCAAGCCGAGCCCCAGCGTCACCAGTCCGCCGAGCGCCGACCAGAACAGCGTGCCCCAGCGCCATCGGCGGCGTGGTGGCATCGTCGGATCGGGCAGTGTTGCCGGCAGCGCCGCTTCGTCCGCCGCATTGCTCGCCGTCCGTGTCTGCAGCAGGTCGGTCTCCCGGTCCGGCTCGGCGACGATGACGTTCGGATCGTTGACGGCGAAGGCCGTGGGACGGCGCTGATTCATGACAGGCGGTCTCCGATCAGGAACTCAAGCGTGCGGTCGAGGCGGATGTGCGGCAAGGGTTCGCCCTCGGCCAGCGCCGGCGGCAACAAGTGCAAAAACCGGAAATCGGCATCCGGCGCAGGCACGCTCGCCAGGCCGCGGAATGCCGATGGATCGTTGAAGAAAACGTTGGGATCTTCGGGCAGGTCACCGGGAAACATCGCGATCTCGGTATTGCCGTCGAACACCTGGGCGCCCATCACCTCGCCGGCGGCGGGCGTGCCGAGAATGGCCGGCAGGTTGGCACCACCCTGACGGATCGTCGCCTCGCGGGTGGCGCGCACCGCGGCAAGCGCGATGACGTCGATGCTCGCGCCGGCAAAGGTGGCACGGGAAATGGCGCGCTCCGTCAGTCGCCGCAGGATCGCCTCCAGCCGGTCGTGGCTGGAGCGATGCAGATGGTCGGCCTTGGTGGCGGCGAACAGGATACGGTCGATGCGCGGCTTGAACAGCGTGCTCAGCACGCTTCTGCGCCCGGGATTGAAGCAGTCGAGGATCGCCGCCAGCGCGCCTTCGAGGTCGCGCAACGCCTCGGGCCCGGCATTGAGTGTCGAGAGGACATCGACGAGAACGATCTGTCGGTCGAGCCGTGAAAAGTGATCGCGGAAGAACGGCCGCACCAGCACGGCTTTGTAGGATTCATAGCGCCGCTGCATCATCGCCCACAGCGAGCGCGCCGGCGCAACGCCGTCGGGCGGCACATCGAGCGGCGCGAAGGTGAGCGCCGGCGATCCGGCAAGATCGCCGGGCATCAGGAAACGCCCCGGTGGCAGCATGCTGATGGCGAAGCGGCGGTCGCGGCAGGCGCGCAGATAATCGGTGAACAGCGCGGCGGCGGTCAGTGCGGCCTGTTCGTCCTGCGGTCCGTTCGCATCGAGCGTCGCCAGATGTCGATGCCAGGCTTCCGCCAGCGCAGCGCGCGGCGCCTGCCGCGATGCGGTCAACGTTTCGCGCGCCCAGTCCTCGTAGCTTTTGTTCAAGAGCGGCAGATCGAGCAGCCACTCGCCAGGATAATCGACGATGTCGAGGGTCAGCGTGCGCAATGCGCCGCGCTTGGCCTGATATTCGATGGCCAGCCGCAACTCGCTGATCCGCCGCGTCGACTCCGGCCAGCGCCGTTCGACCGTCAGCGCGCGAACGTGCGTTTCGTAATCGAAGCGCGGCACGCCGTCGTCCGGCTGCGGCGCCAGTTCCGCCGATGCGACGCGGCCGCTGGCGAGTGCCTCGAACACCGGCAGGCGGCCGCCGCGCACCAGGCCGTTGACCAGCGCGGTGATGAAGACGGTCTTGCCGGCCCGCGACATGCCGGTGACGCCGAGCCTGACGGTGGGATGGATGAGGTGCTTGCCGAAGTCGAGGAGCGCGCCGGCGCGCAGGCGGCCCTGCTCGAGAATGTTCGCGATCGGGTCGCTCATGCGGGGCCGCCGTCTCGTCTCAGCATGCGTCCTATATGAGGCCGCCGCAGCGATACCGCCAGAGTGGCCGCCGCGTCAGCGCAGATTGGACAGATAGTGGATCGACTTCGTCGTGCAGGAGGAGGCGCGCCATTCGGTCGGGGCACCCTCGATGTCGTAGGCGATCCGCTGGATCAGCAGCAGCGGTTCGCCGACCTTGACCGACAGATGCCGGGCTGCATGGCGGCTCGCCGCCACCGCCTTGAGTCGTTCGACGGCGCGGGCAATGGTGACGCCGAATTTCGAGCGATAGCGCTCGTAGAGATTGTTCGGGATCTCGTCCCTTTCCAGCCCCTTGAAACGGGAATGCGGCAGGGCGATGCGCTCGACGATGCAGACCTCCTTGCCGATGGTGCGGATGCGGTCGAGCACGATGACCCGCGTGCGCGGCGCCAGATCGAGCGCTTCGGCGATCTCCTCGTCGGCGGGCACGACCGTGACGTCGAGAACGCGGCTGTCGGGAAACCTCGGCTTTTCCTCATCGGGAACCAGCTTGAAGAACTGGAACAGAATGCGGGCGTCGTCGTGCCGGGCGACGAAAGTGCCGCGTCCCTGGATGCGGAAGACGAGATTGTCGGCTTCCATCCGGTTGAGCGCCTTGCGCACGGTGCCCTGCGAGGCGCCGAGATCGGCGGCAAGTTCGAATTCGCTCGGCAGCATGTCGCCGGATTTCCAGACGCCACTGCCGATGCGCTGGCGCAGCACGTCCTCGACCTGGCGATAGAGCGGCCGGAAGCCGAGTTGTATCTCGCCGCCCGCGCGCGGCGCTGCCGCGGGAGCGGCTCCGGTGGAGGGGCGCTGGCGGCCGGCGGGCCGGGAGTGCCCTGGGCTGGCGGCGCCGCCGGATTTTGCCGTTTTGGTCCCGCGGGAAGTTGCGCTCGTCATTGTCGGGAACTGCCGGTATCCTGAGGTTGCCGCAAGAAGACAATAAGATATGCGGTGCGGTCGGTCTGGAATCAGAACAATGCATCATAGCGCGCCGCCAGCGGTTCACGCCGCGCTCAAATGGCCGTTGTCGCCATGCCATGAACCGGAGGCCCGCAGCGGATTCTTGACAACGTGCCTGCTATAAATCATACCGTATTACGGTAATATTAATTTGTCGGTGCGGCGGCGGCTTGCGGAATGGCAGGCCGGCCGTTGCGGATGCACGGTCCCTCGGGTCGAAACGATGAACTGCGTAGCCGTCTCGCCCGATCCGTTGCAACCGAGAACGGGAGACTCTGATGGCTGATGTCGTTGTCCTGCGGCCGGAAGCCGATTTTACGCGAGTCAACGCGCCGGCGCCGCAGACATTTTCGGTCGCCTATCGTGCTCCGGGCGATGCATCGCTCGCGGCCGATATCCGTCAGGCGCGCGCACTGGTCATTCCCGCCGTCGGTCCGAAGCTCGATGCGGCGCTGTTCGAAGGCAGCGCGCTGAAGCTGGTGCAAGTGACGGGTGCCGGCCTCGACCGTCTCGACCGTGCGGCGATGGAAAAACTCGGCATCCCGGTCGCCAACGTGCCGGGCGGCAGCAATGCCGCGCTCGCCGAATATGCGGTCACCTGCGCGGCCACCTTGTTGCGCCGTTTTGCCTGGTCGCACGCGGAAATCCTGAAAGGCAACTACGCTGCCTATCGCAGCCGCATGCTGGCCGACAATCTCGGCGGCCTCGAGGGCCTGCTGGTCGGCATCGTCGGCTTCGGCACCATCGGCGTTGCCGTGGCGCGCGCGTTCAAGAATGCCGGCGCGCGGCTGTGCTACTACGATCCGGCGCCGCCGCGTCCCGAGGAGGCGACCGCGCTCGGTGCGCAATCGATGCCGCTCGATGCGCTGCTCGCTGCCGCCGATGTGGTGTCGCTGCATGTGCCGCTCATTCCGGCGACGCGCAACCTGATCGGCGACGCGCAACTGGCGCTGATGAAGCCCGATGCGGTACTGGTGCAGGCGGCGCGCGGCGGCATCGTCGATGAGGCGGCGCTGGCCGCGGCTCTGGAAAATGGCAAGATCGGTGGCGCTGCCGTCGACGTCTATACCACCGAGCCGCCAACGCCCGACAATCCGCTGCTGAATATCAAGGGAGAGGGCGTCAGCCGCCTGCTGTTGACGCCGCATATCGCCGGCGTGACGCGGCAATCGGCGGCGTTCCTGTTCCGCTCGTCGTGGGACAATGTCGAACGGGTGGTGGTGCGCGGCGAGGCGCCGCTGAACCGGGCCTACTAGCGGATATCGTGATCCATCGGCGAGGGCGGCGGTCTGCTGTCCGTGTTCGCCATCCTGAACCGGCAATGCTATTGCCGAGTGTGCTGACGCGACGTGAGAACAAGTCAAGGACGAGAGTGAGATGAGCCATCCAGATTTCGACAAGGCAGCCGCACACATTACCGAAGCGGCGATCCGCGACCTGCTGGTCGATGTCGTCAACGTCGCCAGCCCGACCGGCAAGGAAGCGGCAATGGCGGAATTCTTTGTCGAACGGATGAAGCAGTCCGGCATGGAGACCAATCTCCAGTATGTGGACGAAGGGCGTCCGAACGCGGTCGGTCATCTCCGCGGCGCCGGGACGGGAACGAACCTGCTGTTCACTGGCCACATGGACACGTCCTACGACGGCGACGAGGAACACCTCGTCGGCGCCGGCTTCAAGGCCAAGGCGGTTGTCGAGGATGGCTGGGTGTGGGGGCTCGGCGCCAACAACATGAAGAGTGGCCTGGTTGCCGCGCTCGTCGCCATGGAGGCGATCGTCAAGGCCGGCGTCAAACTTGCCGGCGACATCTCGTTCGGCGGCGTCGTCGGCGAGATCGAGAAGACCTCGATCGAGGAATTCCAGGGCATCAAATATTCCGGCTACGGCATCGGCAGCAAGCATCTGGTGACGCACGGCGTCACCGCCGACTATGCAGTGCTCTGCGAGCCGACAGGCCTGCGCATCTCCACCGCCAATCTCGGCTGCATGTGGGCGCGCATCACCGTCGGCGGCACGGTGGCGCATTCGGCGATGTCGAACCGGCCCGGCACCGTCAACGCCATCAATGTCATGCATGAATTGCAGAAGGACATCATGGCCTGGGCGAAGGCCTACGAGCAGGACGATATCTATATGGGCGAGCGCCCGAACGTGACCATCGCCTGCGTGCGTGGCGGCGATTCGTGGCGGCTGTCGCGCAACCCCTATTCCTGCAGCCTGTATCTCGATATCCGCACCGTGCCGGGGCAGAACGCCGAGATGATCAAGCGGCAGTTGCGCAAGGTGTTGCGCGATTTCGCGGCGCGCAGCGGCACGCCGGAGGCGGAGCTGTTCATGTATGTCACCGATCCGGCGACGGTGATCAGCGACGATCTGCCGGTCGTCGAGGTGCTCGGCGCGGCGCAGAAGACCATCATGGGCAGCCGTCCGGTGTCGATCATCCGCCGGCCGGGCGCCGACGCGGTGCATTTCAACGCCTATGGCGTTCCCTGCGTGGTGTTCGGCCCCGGCGGCCGCACGCATCCGATCTCGGCGGGGCGCTCGATGCATGCCGTTGGCGAGCATGTGCTGATCGAGGACGTGTTGACGTCGTCGCGCATCTATCTGGCGACCGCGCTTGAGCTGTGCAATCGCGAGGGCGCGTTGCAGCGTTCCGACCGCGGCGCCTAGGGCGCTTTCGAGTGAAGCGGGCGCCGTTCGCGCGAAGGACGCGCGTCGAATCAAGAACCTGAAGTCCTTCATCGTTGTGTCGAAGCGGTGAAGGGTTTCGGGGCCATTCCGGGAATAGCGCAACGCTTTTCGTCCGGAATGCGTCGCGCAGGACATACCCGATCGTTGCGTGGAGCGGTCAGGCGACCCGCAGCGGAAATTTTCAGAACGGTTTTATCGGGCTCGATGGTTTCGCTTTATCCTGCGGAGCAGTCTGCAGGATCGCATCTCGACGGATGAGGCCGGGACGCCTGTCATCGCGATCCGGCGGTCGTCTTGCTGATGTCGTCTTGTTGCCGATGCCGCCTTGCCGATGCTGGCTGTCGCGCCAAACAAAAAAGCCGGAGCGGGGGAGGTGCCCTCGCTCCGGCTCGAGTTGCTCGGGAAGCTTTATTTCTTGTTCAGTACCGCAGGTGCGAGCTTGGCGAGTTCACCCTGGCGGGCGGTTTCCTTGACGATGTAGTCGCGGAATGCCTCGGGGCTGTTGTTCGCCGGCGGCGGAACCATGCCAAGCCGCTTGATCTTGGCGATGAATTCCGGATCCCGGACCGACTTGTTCAGCGCGTCGCTGAGCTTCGCGACGACGTCCTTCGGCAGGTTCGGCGGGCCGGACAGGCCGACGAATGCGTCATGATCGAAGTCCTTGTAGCCAAGTTCTTCCATCGTCGGCGCGTCAACGCCCTCGATGCGCTTGCCGCTCGCCACCGCGAGGATGCGCACCTGCTTGTTCTCGACCAGCGGCGTGGCAATCGAGTTGAAGGTGAAGGCGCCGGTCACGTCGCCCGACACCACGGCCGCAGCCGCCGGGCCGGAGCCGCGATAGGCGACGCCGACGATGTCGGTCTTGGCGATCGAGTTGAGCTGCGCGATGGCGATAGCAGGTGTCGTGGCCGGGCCGGAGGTCGCGAAGTTGGTCTTCCCCGGATTCGCTTTGACGTATTTGAGCAGATCGTCCAGCGTCTTGAAGGGCGAATCCGCCTTGACGATCAGCACCGTTGCCGGACCGTCGGCGATCTTGCCGATCGGCGTGAATTCGGAAGCGAACTTATAGGGAACCTTGAGATAGTGCAGGTTCTGCACTTCCGAGATGGCGCTGGCGAGCAGCGTGTAGCCATCCGGCTCCGCCCGCCATACGAGGCTGCCGCCGTTGACGCCTGAGGCGCCGGGCTTGTTCTCGATGACGATCGGCTGGCCGAGATATTTGGTCATCTCCGCTGCGACCAGCCGTGCGCCGGTGTCGGACAGTCCGCCTGGCGCGAACGACACGACGAAGGTGATCGGCCGGTTCGGATAGCTGCTGTCGGCCTGCGCCGGCGCCGCGAAGGTCGCCGCCGCCAGAGCCGTCAGGCCGGCGAGGGTGGCTTTCGTGAAATAGGTCTTCATTGTCTCTCCTTGTCCTTCCTTGTCTTTGCTTTCAGCACGTCCAGGCTTCGAGCAGGTCTTGCTTCCCAAGTCTTTCCAAAGTCTTTGCTTCAGGTCTTCGCTTCAAGTCGCTTTAAGGTCTTGCTGCGGTCTTTGCCGGTAAGCGGGTCTCCGGGCAGAGAGAAGGTGGCGTTGCGCTTGCGTGTCGATTGTGACGATCGGTGCCGGTTGAGCAATCCTGGAAAAGCAGATTTCAGTTCGCTGCTGTACGTTGGCGTCCGAACCGCTTTCCGATCCCTTCAACCTGCGATCCTTCTGCCGTGATCCTTGGCCCGATAAGCTGTGGAAACGTTGCACCCCGACGAAGACAGCCGATCCGGTTGCAGAGCGTCACTGCTGCCTGCCGTCCATTCGTATGGCGGTCATGTGGTGAACACATGGCCGACCACATGGCCGAACGTATGGCGACATGAGCCCGGCGGATAATCGTGGCTACATGATCGTCTCCTTGTCGTCTCTCCGGGCGCGGCCTCCATCCGCATCCCGCATCGTCCCCCCGTGCGCGACATGCGGCGGCATCTTGTCATGATCCGCCGCATTTCGTCTTTCGTTTCGTCGGGCGCCGATTGTCGCGGCGCGCGTGGCTGCGCCGTTGACGCCTCCTGGAGTCTTGTATAAGACATAAAACGATAGTTGGCTATATGCGTCTGAATGAAGATGAGGTCGAAATGAGCGCGCCGCATGTTTTGGTGCATGAGAAGAAAGACACGGTCGGAGTCGTCGTGGTCGAGGGGCTGAAAGGGGGGACGGACATGCTGTGCGTCGTCACCGTGGACAATTCCTCGTTCAATCTGCCCGCGAAAATGGACGTTCCGATCGGGCACAAGGTCGCGCTGACCGACATCAAGGCCGGCGACACGGTGTGGAAGTACGGACAGGATATCGGCAAGGCCATCGCCGCCGTGGCGAAGGGCGAGCATGTCCATGTTCATAACGTCAAGACGAAGCGCTGGTGATAGCAATGGCTGGCAATCAGAATCTGAAATTCAAGGGCTGGCGCCGCGAGAACGGCCGTGTCGGCGTCCGTAACCACGTCGTCATCCTGCCGCTCGACGACCTGTCGAACGCGGCTTGCGAGGCGGTCGCCAACAATGTGAAGGGTACGCTGGCGCTGCCGCACGCCTATGGGCGGCTCCAGTTCGGCGAGGATCTCGAACTCCACTTCCGCACCCTGATCGGCACCGGCTCCAACCCGAACGTTGCCGCCGTCGTCGTCATCGGCATCGAGGACCAGTGGACGAACCGCGTCGTCGAGGGCATCGCCAAGACCGGCAAGCCGGTGACCGGCTTCGGCATCGAAGGCACCGGCGACATCATGACGATCGCCAAGGCATCGCGCGTCGCCAAGGATTATGTGCAGTGGGCCTCGGAGCAGCAGCGCGAGGAATGCGACATTTCCGATCTGTGGGTGTCCACCAAGTGCGGTGAATCCGACACCACCACCGGCCTGTCGTCGTGCCCGACGGTCGGCAACATGTACGACAAGCTGATCCCGCAGGGCATCTACGGCGTGTTCGGCGAAACCTCGGAGATCACCGGCGCCGAGCATCTGTGCAAGGCGCGTGCGGCCTCTCCGGAAGTCGGTGAGAAGTGGTACAAGATCTGGAAGGCCTATCAGGACGACGTCATCGAGGCGCACAAGACCGATGACCTGTCGGACTCGCAGCCGACCAAGGGCAATATCGCCGGCGGCCTGACCACGATCGAGGAAAAGGCGCTCGGCAATCTGGAAAAGATCGGCCGCGAGTGCAAGTTCATCGACGCGCTGATCCCGGCGGAAGCGCCGGCGAAGGGCCCGGGTCTCTACTACATGGATACGTCTTCCGCCGCTGCCGAATGCATCACGCTGATGGCTGCCGCCGGTTACGTCGTCCATACCTTCCCGACCGGACAGGGCAACGTGATCGGCAACCCGATCGTGCCGGTGATCAAGATCTCCGGCAATCCGCGCACGGTCCGCACCATGTCCGAGCACATCGATCTCGACGTGTCCGGCATCCTGCGGCGCGACCTGACGATCCCGCAGGCGGGCGATGCGTTGATCGACATGATCACCCGCACCGCCAACGGCCGTCTGACCGCCGCCGAGGCGCTCGGTCACCGCGAATTCGTGATGACCAAACTCTATCGCAGCGCCTGATCTCCGGAGGCAGCGACGCGGCCCGTCCCCGGACGGGTCGCCACTCAAAAGCAGCGCGAAGCTCAGGCTTTCGCGCTGCTGTTTTTTCCAGGCGCGCATGCGCATTGGATTGTTCTGATCCGCCAGTCCGGTCGTCGGACGGCGACGCACCGGCATCACCCAGACATGCAGCACGTTGATCGGATCCGCGCCGTCGCCCCGGGCCTGTTGTTCTCCGCAGCCGTCGCGGCCGTCTCTGTGCTGGCCGCGCCCTATGTCGCGCCGCTGCTGCCGATACCGGCGATGGTGCTGGCGCTGTTGATCGGCATCGCGCTGAGCAAATGGGGCCGGCATGCGCGCTTCGATCCGGGCGCGACCTTCAGTATCAAGGTGCTGCTGCGCTGGGCGGTGGCGCTGCTCGGCTTGCGGATCGCGCTGTCGGATGTCGTGGCGCTCGGCGCCGGCACGGCGCTGCTGGTCGCGCTGGCCATGCTGGTAACGATCGTCGGCGGTTTCCTGCTGGCGCATCTGTTCCGGCTCAATTCGGGCTTCGGCGCGCTGGCCGGCGCCGGTACCGCGGTTTGCGGCGCCTCGGCGACGCTGGCGACGGCGACGGTGTTGCCGGCCTATCGCGGCAAGGAAACCGACATCGTCTTCGTCGTCGTTGCCGTCAACGCGCTGTCGACCGTGGCGATGGTTCTATATCCGCCGCTCTGCGCGCTGCTTGGTCTCGACGAGCAGACGACCGGCGTGGTGCTCGGCGCCACCATTCACGACGTCGCCCAGGTGGTCGGCGCCGGCTATGCGGTGTCCGAACCGGTTGGCAATGCCGCCGTGATCGTCAAGTTGTTCCGGGTTTTCCTGCTGCTGCCGGTGGTGCTGGTGATCGGCTGGTGGTTTACCCGTGCGCATCGCGGCGCCAGCGCCGCGCGCGTTCCGGTGCCGGTCTTCGCGCTGGTGTTCCTGCTTCTGTGCATCGTCAACAGCATCGTGCCGTCGATCCCGGCCATCGCGCCGCTTTACGACACGGTGCGGGCGCTGCTCGTGCACGCTTCCACCTGGGGACTGATGATCGCCATCGGCGCGCTCGGATTGAAGACGTCGTTCGCCGACGTCGCGACGCTCGGCTGGCGTCACGTTGCCACTGTCGTCGGCACGACAATGATAATTCTCGTCGTGTTCGTCGCCTGCATCGTCGCGATATCCTAGCGCGGGCACGACACACACAAACGGTTTCTATCGGGAGGTCACGCTTTCTACCCGGAGACGAATGTCTCCATCACAGCACAGGGAGGTCCGACAATGCATAACAACGACACTGCCGGAATCGATCGTAGACTGTTTCTTGCCGCTGCCGGAGCGGCTGCCACGCTGGGCGCCGCATCGACGCAAACACAGGCGCAAACCGCTTCGCCGCCGGCGTCTGCCTCGGCGGCCGGTGAGTATGTCATCCGCAATGCCTATGTCGTCACCATGGATCGCGCCGCCGGCGATGTCGCGCGCGGCGACATCCATATCCGCAACGGCGCGATCGTCGCCATCGGCCCGTCGATTGCGGCGCAGGGGGTGGAAAGCATCGACGCTGCCGGCATGATCGCGATGCCCGGCATGATCGATACTCACTGGCATCTGTGGAACACGACGCTGCGCAACATGCAGCGCGCCGGCAAGGAATACTTCCCGGTGAAAGCGGCCTTCGTCGAGCATTTCACGCCGCAGGATCATTATCGTGCCAACCGGCTGGCGCTCGCCGAGGCGGTCAATGCCGGCATCACCACGGTGACCAATTTCTCGCACAATGTCCGCTCGCCGGCGCATGCCGATGCCGAATTGCGGGCAATGCAGGAGAGCGGCATCCGCGGCCGCTACTGCTACGGGCCGGCCGATCCGACGCCGAAGGACAAGACCTGCGATCTTGCCGACATCAAGCGGGTCAAGGAACAGTGGTTCGGTCAGTCGAACAGGTTCGGTGGCCGCGTCGATCTCGGCATGGCGATGCGTGGGTTACGCAATGTCACCGAGGAAGCGGCGGCGGCGGAATACCGCTTTGCCAAGGAGCAGGGGATTCCGACGATCGTCCACACCGGCGCCAGCAAGCGCATTTTCCAGTCGGTCGCCAAGCTGGTCGACAAGGGCTATGTCGACAAGACGACGATCCTGTCGCACTGGATCGGCCAGACCGATGCGGACCTGGAAGCGGTGGTGAAGTCGGGCGCGAGCGTCAGCTTCTCGCCGACCTCTGATCTGCGCACGCCCTACGACACGTCGTTCCACGATGCGATGTTCGCGCTGCGCCAGAAGAACGTCAATCTGTCGATGTCGCTCGATTCCGCGATGCTCGGCGGCGTGTCGATGTTCGAGCAGATGGCGACCACCTGGTATGTCGGCGTGCCGTGGTACGATACCCCGACCGAGAAGCAGCCGTTTTTCGAGTTCACCGACGTGCTGGAAATGGCGACCGTCAACGGCGCCAGGGCGCTCGGCATCGCCGACAAGGTCGGTACGCTGGCGCCGGGTAAACGCGCCGACATCGTGCTGGTGCGCAGCAGCGATCTCAATATGGCGCCGCTCGGCGAAGTGCACAGCGCGCTGGCGCGCGTCGCCACGGTGGCGAATGTCGATACGGTGATCATCGATGGCCGCGTGCTCAAGCGCGGCGGCAAGCTCGTCGGTATCGATGCTGCGGCGGTGGTGCGCGAGGCGGAGGAGAGCTCCAACGACTTGCGCAGGAAGGCCGGCGGCGTCTGGGCGCCGCGCTGACGTGAACCCCGCGGGTGCGGGCGGCGGATGCCGCTGCCCGCACCCGCCCGGAGGCGCGAGAACGCTCTAGGCGGTTTCGTCTTCCAGCAGGCGCATCACCTCGGCGCCGGCTTCCGCCGCTTCCTCGCGGGTGATCTTCTCCGCCAGATCGGCGTCGCGTGCTTCGATGGCCGAGAGCAGTCGGCGCAGCCGCTCAAGGCTTTCGCCGGAGCGGTTGGGCGAGCGCTGCGGATGCGCCAGGCCGAGCGCCCGCCAGCGGGCGATCCGTGCATAGAGCGTATCCATCATCGAGGTGACGGTCTCGCTGCGCGATCCGCCGAACAGCGTGTCGTAGAACCGGGTCTTGGTGGTCAGCACCACCTGCGGGTCGCCGGTGTCGTAGGCGTCGATGGTCTCGTCGAGCGCCTTGCGCAGCGCCTGAAACTGATCATCGTCGGCGCGCTCGACGAACAGTCGTACGGCCAGCCCCTCCAGCACGCCTCGGATGGCATAGAGGTCGCGGGCTTCCTCTCTGGTCAGTTCACGGACAACCGGCCCCTTGTTGGGGATAAGGGTGACGAGCCCCTCCGATTCCAGTTGGCGTAACGCCTCGCGGATCACCGTGCGCGAAACCCCGGTGCCGCTGATCAGCTCGCGCTCGATCAGCCGGGCGCCCGGGGCGAGACTGCCGGAAATAATGGATTGTCTAATCTCTTCAACGACCTGCTGCCGAAGGGGGGCAGCGGATTTTTGAATGGTCTGAATCACGGGAGGCCGTCCTGTCCGTCTTGACTTAGTCGTATTACCATATTACGGTACGATAGAAATCACCGAAAAGGGATGGATTGACGATGAGTGCTGTCGAAGTTGGTATCATTGGCGTTGGTCGCTGGGCGCGGGTGCTGCAGGCTGCTGCCAAGAATTCGGACAAGATCCGGATCGTAGCGGGTTTCAGCCGCTCGCCGGAAACGCGGGCGAAGTTCACCTCGGAAACCGGTATCGAGACCGTGTCCGACGTGAACGAACTGCTCAACAATCCGCGTCTCAAGGGCATCATCCTCACGGTCCCGAACGAACAGCATCTGCCGGTGGCGCGCGAAGTCGCCAAGGCCGGTAAGCATGTCTATACCGAAAAGCCGATCGCAAGCACCCTGGAAGAAGGGCTGGAGATCGCGGCGCTGCAGAAGCAGCACAATATCACGGTGACGGTCGGCCACAGCGCCCGGCTGCTGGCCGGCATCCGCAAGATGCGCGAAGCCATCGACGCCGGCGAGCTCGGCCGCGTCGCCTTCATCGAGGCAAACTTCTCCAACGAGCGCGCGCTCGAACTGACGCCGCAGACCTGGCGCTGGTACAAGCATCGCGCGCCCGGCGGCCCGCTGTCGCAGCTCGGCGTTCACCACTTCGACATCATGCACTATCTCGGCGGCGAGATCGCCGAAGCCTCGTCGATGGCCTCGAAGCTGTCGCCGGTCGGTGCCGAGGTCGACGACCAGTCGATGACGCTGCTGCGCTTCGCCGACGGCAAGGTCGGTTATGTCGGCACCTGCTGGACCTCGCCGGCGGTGTTCGCCGTCCGCGTCTTCGGCTCCAAGGGCCTGATGCACTACGAGATCGACTTCGGCGCCTGGGATACGCCGCACAAGCTGCACGAGACCGCGACGCTCTACATCCAGCGCGGCAAGGACGGCTATGCCAAGCGTGAGGAACTGAAGGTGCCGGAGAGCGATATGTTCCGCGCCGAGCTGGAGCAGTTCGCCGAGAGCTGCGTCTCCGGCAAGCCGAACGAGCTGACGGCGCATAACGGCAACGTCGCGGTCGCGACGGTCTATGCGGCGCTGCGCTCGATCGAGCAGGACGGCCGTTACGTCAAGCTCGCCGACGTCTTCGCCGATGCCGAGCGCCGCGCGAAAGAGGCCAAGTAATGCTGCCGACCCGCTATTTCTGGGATCTGACGCAGCCCGAGATCGCTGCCCAGTTCGAGCGCAACCCGCTGGTCATTTTTCCAGCGGGGAGCGTCGAACAGCACGGTCCGCATCTGCCGACCGGCACTGATATCTTCGCCTCCAACGTGATCGGTCACGCGGTGGCGGAGCGGATGGACGGTCTCGTCCTGCCGGCGGTGCCTCTCGGCGTGACGCCGATGCACCGTCCGTTCGCGGGAACGATCACTCTGACACCCGACACCTATATGCGGGTGGTAACCGAGACCTGCGCGGCGACCGCCGAGCATGGCGCCAAATATCTGCTGATCCTCAACTGGCATGAGGGCAATATCCCCTCGCTGGCGATCGCGGCGGAATCGCTGCACCGTGACTACGGCATGACCGTGCTGACGGTGCAGGCCTGCTACGTCGCCAACGAGATGTATGGCCCGTGCTGCAACGGTCTCACCCACGGCGGCGAGATCGAGGCACTGGCGGTGATGGCGTATCGTCCGGAACTCGTGCATCTTGATCGGATCGATTATTCGTCCGACCATACGCACGGTCACCACATGGACAAGCTGCGGCGGACCCACACCTACCAGCCGGTGCTCACGGATATCCGGACGATCGCACCGACGGGTTGGTACGGCAGCCCGCAGCATGCCACGGTCGAGAAGGGTGCGAAGATGCTCGGTGATATCGCGGATTCGATCGCCGCGGAATCAAAGCTGATCTTCCAGCAGCTTGATCAGGTGCTGAACAAGGTCGGCGAGATCAAGACCCTGAAGGCGAAGCGCTGATGGCGCGCGTCTTTACGCAAGCAGATGCCAAGAAACTCGGCCTTCCCGGCCGGGTTTCGCTGGAAATCGTGTCGGGCGCGCACGGTGGTGCGAGCCTGACATGCCGGCTGGTCGAAATCCCGGTGGTCAAGCCGGGCGATGGACGCCGTAACCCGCACCGCCATCTCGGCTTCGAGGAGTGCATCCATGTGCTCTCCGGCGAAGGCATCACCTGGTCGGCGTCCGGCGAGCACCCGGTGAAGGCCGGCGATACGATTCTGATTCCGGCGAACGAGCCGCATGTCACCCGCAATACCGGCAGCGTGCCGTTGATGCTGCTGTGCTTCTTTCCGATCCCGGACATCGTGCCGGGCACCGAGGACGCGGCATTTCCGGATTGACCGCGCTTGCGGGCAGCGCCGGCTCTTTATTCTTTCGATGGTCGCGGCGCGGTGGCCCGGGGAAGGGCCGCCCATGGCCGCCTGATGCCATCCTTCGTCTTGAATGCGGCGATATCGGCGGCATAGCTCTGCGTCAGGTCGAGATCGTCCCAGCCGTTGAGCAGCCGCAGCCGGCGCACCGGATCGATCGCAAAGGTATAGGTCCGGTTGCCGCAGAGGATCGTCTGCTGTTCGAGGTCGATGGTCAGCGGCAGCGTCGGCGCATGGATGAGCGCGGCGGCAATGACCTCCGCATCGTCGTCCGAGACGATGGCGGCGAGCAGGCCGTTCTGTACCGCGTTGCCGGCAAAGATGTCGCCGAACGACGGCGCGATGACGCAGCGGATGCCGTAATCATAAAGCGCATAGACCGCCGCCTCGCGCGATGACCCGCAGCCGAAATTGCGCGCGCCGACAAGGATGTGGGCCTTGCGCCATTCCGGCCGGTTCAACGGGAAATCGACGGCTTCGCGATCCTCGGCATCGAAGCGCATGTCGCGCAGCAGCGCTTGTCCGAGGCCCTGCGAGCGCGGCCATTTCAGGAAACGCGCCGGCAGGATCTGGTCGGTGTTGAGATTCTCCACCATCAGTGGACAGGCGGCGGCGGTGAGACGGGTGAACTTGTCCATCGCGTCAGGCCTTCCGTCCGGCGATCAGCGGCCGCACGTCGGCGAGGTGACCGCTGACGGCCGCTGCCGCCACCATTGCCGGCGACATCAGATGAGTGCGGGCGCCGGGCCCTTGCCGGCCGCGGAAATTGCGGTTGGTGGTCGAGGCGCAGCGCTCGCCGGCGCCGACCAGATCGCCGTTGATGCCGACGCACATCGAGCAGCCTGACTCCGCCCATTCGAGGCCAGCGTCGCGAAAGATGCGGTCGAGCCCCTCTGCTTCCGCCTGCTGCTTGACCAGCGACGAGCCGGGGGAGACGAGCCCCGGCACCTTGCTGACGCGCCCGGCCAGCACGGCGGCGGCGGCGCGCAGATCCTCGATGCGGGAATTGGTGCAGGAGCCGATGAACACCCGGTCCACGGCGATGTCGGCCAGCCGCTTGCCCGGTGCGATGCCCATGTAGTCGAGCGCCTCGCGCAGATAGCGGGCGCGTGCCTCGTCCGGCTCCTGCGCGGGATCGGGGACGCGCGCGTCGATCGGTAATGCATCCTCCGGGCTCGTGCCCCAGGTGACGATCGGTGCGATGTCGGCGGCGTCGATTTGCACTTCGGAATCGAATGCCGCTCCGGCATCGCTTGCGAACCCGCTCCAGTCCTCGACGGCGCGGTCGAAATCCGCTCCTTGCGGCGCAAACGGACGCCCCTTCAGATAGGCGAAGGTCGTGGCGTCCGGTGCCACCAGTCCGCAGCGCGCGCCGGCTTCGATCGACATGTTGCACAGCGTCAGCCGCCCCTCGATCGACAGTGCGCGGATCGCCGTGCCGGCGAATTCGATCGCATGGCCGGTAGCGCCGTCGGCGCCGATCCGCGCGATGATCGACAGCGCGATGTCCTTGGCGGCGATGCCGGGGCCGGGCGAGCCATTCACCGCAATGCGCATGCGCTTCGGCTTGCGTTGCCAGATCGTCTGTGTCGTCAGCACATGCGCGACCTCGGAGGCGCCGATGCCGAAAGCGAAGGCACCGAGCGCGCCATGCGTCGAAGTGTGGCTGTCGCCGCAGACGATCAATAGCCCCGGCAGCGTCAGGCCCTGTTCCGGGCCGACGACATGCACGATGCCCTGACGCGGATCGTCGAGACCGAACAGCCGGATGCCGTGCCGTGCCGTATTGTCGGCGAGCTGTCGCACCATGCGCGCGATCTCGGGGTTGGCGATGGCGCTGCGCGAGCCGCGCGTCGGCACGTAATGGTCGGCGACGCCGAAGGTGAGCCCCGGCTCGGCAACCGTCGCGCTACGCTCGGCCAGCCGGTTGAAGGCGTGGAACGAACCCTCGTGGACGTAATGCCGGTCGACGAAGAGCAGGCAATCCCCGTCGTCGCGACGCACGATCTCATGCGCCGTCCATAGCTTGTCGAACAGGGTCCGCTCCGCCGAGCGGCTCTCGGTCGCCTGCATGCGCCCATCCGGACATCGCGGCGCCGCACGGTTGACGCCGAACTTTGTATGATAAATGATACCAATGAATCCGAGATGGGCGCAACCGGAGACGCAGGGCGTGACGGAACGGCTCAGCGAGGCGAAGGCACGGCGCGTTTATCTGGTGCTGCGCGATCGCATTCTCTCCAATGCGCTGGCGGCGGGCAGCCGGCTGCCGACGGAAAACGACCTTGCCCGCTTTCATCGGGTTTCGCGGGTGACGGTGCGCCGCGCGCTCGCCGAGCTGGCGCGCGAGAAGCTGATCGAACGTCGCCGCAGCGCCGGCACGCGGGTGATCTACCGGCCGTCGTCGAAACCGCTGACCGCCGACATTGCCAATGCGCTCGCTACTCTGGTGGAGATGGGCGAGCGCACGGTCAGCAAACTGCTGACGTTCGGTTATGTCGCCGCCGAGGGCGCGGTGGCCGAGGCGCTGGCGGTTGTGCCCGGCGAGATGCTGCAGCGCTCGGTGCGTGTGCGCTCGATCAACGGCATGCCGTTTTCCCATCTCACCGCGCACGTGCCGGAGCGTATCGGCCGCACCTACACCAAGCGCGAACTGGCGACCAAACCGCTGCTCGGTCTGTTCGAACGTTCAGGCGTGACGATCGAGCGCGCCGCGCAGCGGATCAGCGCCGTGCTGGCGACGCCGGAAACCGCGAATGCCCTCGACGTGCGGACCGGCTCGCCGCTGATCGAACTGGTGCGCGTCGTCTATGACAGCGACGGGCGCGGCGTCGAGCATCTGCACGCTCTGTATCGGCCGGACCGCTACAATTTCGAAATGGATCTGGAGCGGGCCGGCGACGGCAGCGCCCGGACCTGGGCACCGACCCGGACGCGAGCCGGGGCATCGGATCGGATATCCCCGGCCCGGCGCGCCCGGACATTCTCTAAATCCAAAACGTCGAATTCAAATGCGTCCGGGCTGAATTCGCCAACGTCAAAATCGCCAAAGTCAGGATCACCAAAGCCGAAATCGTCAGGGCCAAGATCGTCGAAGCCGCAATCCGGGCCGAAGATATAGAACGAAGACATAAAACATCGAACATCAAAGGGGAGAAACGCCATGCCTAACGACAAGACGAACGACATGTTGAGGGCCGTCAGTCGCCGCCGCTTCCTGCAGACGTCCGCACTCGGCGCCGCTGCCGGTGCGACCGTCATCGCCGCGCCCTCGGTGCTGCGGGCGCAGGGCGCCGCGGTGAAGATCGGCGTTCTGCATCCGGTGTCGGGAGCGGTGTCCTATTCCGGTCAGCAGGGGCGGCTCGGCGCGCTGGCGGCGATCGAGGAGATCAACGCCGCGGGCGGCATCAAGGCACTGGGCGGCGCCAAGATCGATGCGATGCTGGGCGACGCGCAGTCGACGCCGGAGGGCGGCAATGCCGAAGTCGAGAAAATGAATTCCGCCGGCGTCTCCGCCATCGTCGGCGGTTATGCCAGCTCGATCTGCCTGTCGGCGAGCCAGGCAGCGGCGCGCTACGATCTGCCCTATATCGTCGATGTCGGCGTCGTCGATAGCGTCGTCACCCGCGGGCTGAAGAATACCTTCCGCTTCGGCCCCGGCTTCGGCGTCATTGCCAAGACGGCGCTCGACAATCTCGTCACCATCAACGAGCAGGCCGGCAAGCCGGCGAAGACGGTGATGATCGTACACGAGGATTCCGCCTTCGGCGCAGGCCTAGCCAAGCTGCTCAATGCGCAGCTTCCGGAGCGCGGCTTCCAGGTGCTGGAGACGATTTCGCATCCGACGCCGACCCGCGACTTCAACAATGTCGCGCTCAAGATCAAGGCGCAGAACCCGGATATCGTCATCCCCGCCAACTACTACAACGAATATGTGCTGCTGGCGCGCACCATGCAGCAGCAGCGCATCCGCCCGAAGGGCATCTATTCGGTGCTCGGCGGCGCGTCCTCGTCCTACAAATTCGTCAAGGACTTCCCGGAAGCGGCGCAGTACATCATGGATTGCAACCATTGGTTCGATCCGAAGAATCCGAAAGCGCTGGCGCTGAAGAAGCAGATTGAGGCCAAGGGGCAGTTCTTCACCTACGAGGTGTTCATGAACTATTCCTGTGTGCTGCTCCTGGCTGATGCCATCGAGCGCGCCCGCAGCGCCGACCGTGCCAAGATCATCGAGGCGATGGCCAGTTCGACCTTCTCCGGCCACGTCATGCCCTACGGCCCGACCAAATTTGTCAACGGCCAGAACCAGGGCGCGATGCCGGTCAACACGCAGGTGCTCGACAAGGATATCCAGGTGATCCTGCCGGCGACCTTCGCCTCCGCCAAGGCCGTGTTCCCGATGCCGCGCGCCTGACGCGCGCCACAACCGGATAGCGGACGGCGCCGCAGGTGTCGTCCGCTGCCGTGATCCCTTTCGCGATCCCGTTTATGGCGATCCCTGCCTATGCTGTCGTCAGCGATCCTGTTTCCTGCGGTGCTCAACGGCCTGATGACCGGCGCAGTTTATGCGCTCGTCGCGCTCGGACTGACGCTGATCTATGGCGTCCTGCACATCATCAATTTCGCCCACGGCGCGCTGCTCACGGCGGCGCTGTTCGCCGTGTTCCTGGCGCATCGCTGGCTCGGGCTCGATCCTTACATCGCCATTGTCGTGCTGACGCCGCTGTTCTTCGGCATCGGCTATGCGCTGCAACGCTTCGTCATCGGCCCGGCGGCGCATGGCGAGGACCGCAACATTCTCCTGGTGACGCTTGGTCTGGCTGTCATCATCGAGAACGTTCTGCTCTATCTGTTCCGTGCCGATACCCGCACCATCGATCTGCCCTATGCGTTCGACGTCATCGAGATCGGCAATGCGGTGCTGGCGGTGCCGCGTGTGGTGGCCTGTGCGGGGGTCGCGCTGGTGACGCTGGCTCTTTGGATCGTCATGCGCACCACGCGAACCGGCAAGGCGATCCGCGCCGTCGCCAAGGAGAAACTCGGCGCCGAACTCTCCGGTATCGACGTCGCGCATATCTATGCGGTGACCTTCGGTCTTGGCACCGCCTGCCTGGCGATTGCCGCCTGCCTGCTGCTGCCGACCTATTACGTCAATCCGAGCGCCGGCAATGCTTTCGTGCTGATCGCCTTCACCATTGTCGTGCTCGGCGGTATGGGCTCGCTTGCCGGCGCGCTGATCGGCGGCCTGTTCATCGGCGTCGTGGAAAGCCTGTCCGGTCTGTTCCTGGGCGAATCGCTCGGCCAGATCGGCATTTTCGTCATGTTCATTCTGGTGCTGCTGTTCCGCCCGAGCGGCCTGTTCGGAGAGCGGGCATGAGGCGCTATGGTCCGATCCTGATCGCCATGGCGCTGCTGGCCATGGTGCCGATGCTGACGGCGTCGAATGTCGTGCTGAATTTTCTGGTGGTGACGTTCCTGATCGCGCTGGCCGGGCAGGGCTGGAATCTGCTTGGCGGTTATGGCGGGCAGTATTCGTTCGGCCACGCCGCCTTCTTCGGCACCGGGGCCTATGTCACCGCCATCCTGCAGATGCAGTACGGCGTCAATGCCTGGCCGGGTTTTCTGATCGGCATCGCCGCCGGCGCCGCGGTCGGCGCGGCCATCGGCGCGATGAGCTTCCGTTCCGGCCTGCGCGGTTCGTATTTCGCGCTGGTGACGCTCGCCTTCGCCGAAGTGTTGCGGATCATCGCCAGCGTCGCGCCGATCACCGGCGCCGGCGTCGGCACGCTTCTGAAGCTTGATTTGCGGCCGGAGGCGATGCAGTTCCAGAGTCGCGCGCCGTTCTACTGGATCATCCTGGTGCTGGTCGGTCTGTCGATGCTGCTGGTGCGCCGTATCGAGGACAGCCGCTTCGGCGCCTATCTGATTGCGGTGCGCGAGAACGAGGAGGCGGCGAAGGCGCTCGGCGTCAATGCCACGGCGATCAAGGTCGCGGCGATGACCATTTCCGCCGCGATCACCGCGGCCGCCGGCTGTTTCTATGTCCAGTATTTCCTGTTTCTCGATGCCGGCATCGCGTACGGCCCATGGATCTCAATCGAAGCGCTGCTGGCGCCGATCATCGGCGGCGTTGGCACCGTGACGGGGCCGTTGCTCGGTGCCTTCGTCGTCAAGTCGCTCGGCGAGGTCACCAAGCTGGTGACCGGCGATGCGCCGGGCCTCGATCTGGTCATCTATGGCGTCGTGTTGATCCTGGTGATCGCGCTGACGCCGCGCGGCATCATCGGCCTGTTCGACCGGTTTCGTCGCCGCGATACCGCTCGCCCGCAGCGGAAACCGACGCCGCAGCCGCAGGCCGGGGAGGGCAGCCATGCCTGAACCGCTGCTGCGCGTCGAGAATGTGACGAAGCGGTTCGGCGGCCTGCTGGCGGTCGATCGCGCCTCCTGTGTCGCCGAGGCGGGCCGGATCACGGCGCTGATCGGTCCGAACGGCGCCGGCAAGACCACCTTGTTCTCGATCATCTCCGGCTTCCTGCCCCCGAGCGACGGGCGCATCCTGTTCGACGGCGCCGACATCGCCGGCGAACCGCCGTATCTGCTGGCGCGGCGCGGCATCGCGCGCACCTTTCAGATCGTGCAGCCGTTTGCCGGTCTGACGACCCGCGAGAACATCGCCGTCGGCGCGCATCTGTCGCGGCCGAAACGCGCCGATGCGCTGGCAGCCGCCGGCGAGGTTGCTGATATGGTCGGGCTTGCCGACATGCTCGACCGGCCGGCCGCGGCGTTGACCGTCGCCGGGCGCAAGCGGCTCGAACTGGCGCGTGCACTGGCGCTGGCGCCGCGCCTGCTGCTGCTCGACGAGGTGCTTGCCGGCCTCAATCCGTCGGAAGTGCGCGACATGATCCCGGTGATCCGCGCCATCCGCGACCGCGGCACCACCATCGTCATGATCGAGCATGTCATGCAGGCGGTGATGAGCCTGGCGCAGGATGTCTTCGTGCTGTCGGAAGGCCGTATCATCGCGCAGGGCGCGCCGCAGGCCGTGGCGAGCGATCCGCGGGTGATCGAGGTTTATCTCGGGCAGGGCGCGGCGGCGCGCATCGCGCAGCCGGCTGCGGGCCAGGGGTGAGGCGATGACCGAGCCGCTGCTGAGCATCGAAGGACTTCACGCCGGCTACGGCAGCGTCGAGATTTTGCGCGGTATCGATCTGTCGGTGGCGCCCGGCGAGATCGTCGCCATTCTCGGCTCCAACGGTGCCGGCAAGTCGACGCTCAACCGTACTATTTCCGGCGTGGTGCGCTGCTGGGGCGGCCGTATCGGCTTTGCCGGCGCGGCGATCGAGCATGAGCGGCCTTCGGCCATCGTTGCGCGCGGCCTTGTTCATGTTCCCGAGGGGCGGCGCATCTTTCCGAATATGAGCGTCAGCGAGAATCTCGATCTCGGCGCCTATCGCCGCGGCGGCGCGCGGCGCGAACGCAATCGTCAGCGCGTCTTCTCGATTTTCCCGCGGCTTGCCGAACGGCGCACGCAGCGCGCCGGCACGCTTTCCGGCGGCGAGCAGCAGATGCTGGCGATCGGCCGCGGCCTGATGGCGGAGCCGGCGCTGCTGATCCTCGATGAGCCGTCGCTCGGCCTGTCGCCGTTGCTGGTCGAAGAACTGTTTGCGCTGATCAAGTCGATCAATGCAGACGGCATCGCCGTGCTGCTGGTCGAGCAGAATGTCATGCAGAGCCTCGAGGTGGCGCAGCGCGCCTACATTCTCGATAACGGCGCCATCGCGTTGTCCGGCGCCGCTGCCGACATCCGCAGCAACCCCGAGCTGAAACGAGCCTATCTGGGCATGTAACGACTTCTGATGAGCGATCCTGGAATGAAACGATGATCGAGCAAGACACCCTGCGAACGCGGATCGCCGGCAAACCCATTGTGGTGGCGCCGGGCATCTATGATGCACTGACCGCCCTGATCGCCACGCGCGCCGGTTTCGGCAGTCTTTATGTCTCCGGCGCGGCAATCGCCTATACGCGGCTCGGGCGGCCGGATATCGGCCTGGTCAGCATGGCCGAGGTGGCCGAGACGCTATCGCTGATCCGCGACCGCGTCGACGCGCATCTGATTGTCGATGCCGATACCGGTTACGGCAATGCGCTCAATGTCGTGCGCACCGTGCAGCGCTTCGAGCAGGCCGGCGCCAGCGCCATCCAGATCGAGGATCAGGACTATCCCAAGCGCTGCGGCCATCTCGACGGCAAGACGCTGATCTCCGCCGAGGAAATGTGCGGCAAGATCCGCGCCGCCGTCGATGCGCGCCGCTCGCGCGATACGCTGATCATCGGACGCACCGATGCCGTGGCCGTCGAGGGAGTCGAGCGCGCCGTCGAACGCGCCATGCTGTATCGCGAAGCCGGCGCCGATCTCCTGTTCGTCGAGGCGCCGAAGGCGCGCGACGACCTCGCGCAGATCGCCGCGCGGCTCGGTTCGTCGGGGCCGTTGATGGCGAATATGGTCGAGGGCGGCAAGACGCCGCCGCTGCCGGCTGCCGAGCTCGAAGCGCTCGGCTATGCGCTGGTGATTTTTCCGGGCGGCATTGTCCGTGCGCTCGGCCGCATGGCCAGCGATTATTACGCCTCTCTCGCCGGACACGGCTCGACCGAGCCGTTCCGCGACCGCATGCTGGATTTCGACGGGCTCAATGCGCTCATCGGGACGCCGGAGATGATCGCGCTCGGCAGGCGCTATGCCGGCAACGAGGAGCCCGGCCGGTGAAGACGCTCGATCCCGTGACGTTGGCCGTGCTCAACGGCCGTCTCGTCCAGATCGCCGACGAGATGGATGCGACGCTGTTCCGCTCGGCCTTCAATCCGATCATCGCCGAGGCGCACGACGCCTGTCATGGCCTCTATCATGCGCAAACCGGTGCCACGCTGGTGCAGGGCACCTCCGGCCTGCCGATCTTCGTCGGCGCCATGGCCTTCGCGGTGAAGGCGGTGATTGACAAGGTGGCGCGCGACGGTGACCTCGTCGCCGGCGATACCTTCCTGTTCAACGATCCCTATGACGGCGGCACGCATCTCAACGATTTCCGCCTGGTGCGGCCGCTGATGCGCGACGGCCGCGTCTTCGCCTGGCTGGCCTCTGTCGGTCACTGGCTCGACGTCGGTGGCAATGTCCCCGGAAATTTCAACGCCAAGGCGACGGAGACTTTCCAGGAGGGCTTCCGCGTGCCGCCGGTGAAGCTGATGCGCGCCGGCGTGCTGCAGCAGGACATCGTCGATATTCTCGCGACCAATTCGCGCGTGCCGCAATCGAACTGGGGCGATCTCAACGGTCAGATCAATGCCCTCGATCTCGGCGAGCGCCGGCTCGACGCGCTGCTCGACGAATATGGCGAGGACACGGTGAGCGCCGCTTTCGCGATGCTGAGCGCGCGCGCCGAGACCCTGATGCGCGCCAATATCGAGGCGTTGCCGGATGGCACCTACAGCTATGACGATTTCCTCGACAATGACGGCGTCACCGACAGCCCGCTGCCGATCGCGCTCGATCTGACGATCGCCGGCGACCGGATGACGCTCGATTTCTCGCGCGCGGCGGCGCCCTGCGACGGCCCGCTCAATATCGCGCGTTCGACCACCGTCGCCTGCTGCTATGTCGCGCTGAAGCACCTGTTCACCGACGTGCCGGCGAACGCCGGCTGTCTCGCGCCGATCGATTTCGTCATTCCGGAGACGACGCTGCTCGGTGTTTCGGCGCCGCGTCCGGTCGGCGGCTATACCGAGACGATCCTGCGCGTCATCGACGTGATCTTTGGCGCTTTCGCCAAGGCGGCGCCGCAGCGCGCCAATGGCAGCCCGTTCGCCACCATCAATGCGCTGTCGCTTGCCGGCTGGCGCGAGCATGGCCGGCGCTGGGTGATGTTCTGCTTCTTTGGCGGTGGTCTTGGCGGCAATCCGCAGGGCGATGGCCTCAATCACGGCAACAATCCGATCTCGACAGCAACCATTCCGCCGGTCGAGATTCTCGAATCGCTCTATCCGGTGATGTTCACGCAATGGGCGCTGCGGCCGGATTCCGGCGGGCCGGGACGGCATCGCGGCGGTCTCGGTGCGATCTATGAGGTCGAGGCGCTGGCGGAGAGCGGTGCCGAAGTGTTCGTGCTCGGCGAGCGCGGCAAATATCCGCCGTTCGGCGTCAATGGCGGCGGACCGGCGGCGCTCAATCGTTTCGTCTACGAGACCGATGCGGGCGAGCGCACGCCGCCGCTGGTGTCGAAGGCGACCGATATCCGCATCCGGCCGGGCCAGAAAGTGCGGCTCGAAACGCCGGGCGGCGGCGGCTTCGGCGATCCGGGATCGCGCGATCCGCAGCAGGTCGCGCGTGATGTCCGCTTCGGCTATGTGTCGCGCGCGGCGGCGGCGCGGGACTACAAGGTCGCGCTCGCGGCCGACGGTTCGGTCGATGCCGCCGCCACCGCTGCGCTGCGCGCCGGCGCCGTGACGGAGGTGCCGGCATGAATGCGTGCACCGATGATACGCAACGGGCCGGCCTGACGACGGTCGGCGTCGATGTCGGCGGCACCTTCACCGATCTGTTCCTGCTCGATGCCGCGAACGGCCGCTTCCTTACCGCGAAAGTGCCGTCGCGACGCGGCGACGAGTCGATCGGCTTCCTCAACGGCTTGCAGGCGCTGGGTGGCGTCGCCGCTATCGATTCCATCGTCCACGGCACCACCGTCGGCACCAATACGCTGCTCGAACGGCGGGGTCCGAAAATCGGCGTCATCACCACGCGCGGCTTTCGCGACACGCTGGAAATGCGCCGCCGCGACCGCCGCAACACCTGGGGCCTGTGGGGCGATTTCATTCCGATCGCCGACCGTGACATGCGGCTCGAAGTCAACGAGCGCATCCTCGCCGACGGCACGGTGCGCGTCGCCGTCGATCCCGCGGCGGTGCGCGCCGCCGCGCAGGTGCTGATCGACAGGGGCGCCCAGAGCGTCGTCGTCGCCTTCATCCATGCCTATGCCAATCCGGAGAACGAGTGCCGTGCGCTCGCCGAACTGCGCGCCGTCTGGCCGAACGAATTCGTCACCGCCTCGCATGAAGTGCTCTCCGAGATCCGCGAATTCGAGCGCTCCTCGACGGCGGCGCTCAATGCCTATCTGCAGCCGGTGGTCGCCTCGTATCTCGGCAAACTCGAATCGGCGCTCACCGCGCAGCACTTCCGCGGACAGTTGCAGATCGTCCAGTCGAACGGCGGCATCATGTCGACGGCAACGGCGCGGCGGCTGCCGGTGCGCACCGCGTTGTCCGGCCCGGCGGCCGGCGTCGTCGCCGGCTCCGCGCTCGCCAAAGCGGCGGGCTTCGACAATGTCATCACCTGCGATCTCGGCGGCACCTCGTTCGACGTCTCGGTGATCGCGCGCGGCGAGGCCTCAGTTGCGGCGCAGACGACCATCGATTTCGGGCTGGTGATCCGCACGCCGATGATCGAGATCAACACGATCGGTGCCGGTGGCGGCTCCATCGCCTCGGTCGATCGCAGCGGCCTGCTGCAGGTCGGCCCGGAGAGCGCCGGCTCGGTGCCGGGACCCGTCTGCTACCGGCAGGGCAATACGCGACCGACACTGACCGACGCGCAGGTGGTGCTCGGCCGCATCAATGCGGCGCGTCCGCTGGGCGGCGAGCTTGCCGCGCTCGACGTCGATGCGGCGCGCGCCGCGATCCGCGAGCATGTCGGCGTACCGCTCGGTCTCGACGATACCGCTGCCGCCGCCGCCATCGTGCAGGTGGCGGAAGCGCGGATGGCCGGTGCCATCCGGCTGGTGTCGATCGAGCGCGGCCACGATCCGACGCGTTTTGCCGCCATGCCGTTCGGCGGCGGCGGCGCTTTGCATGTCAGTGCGCTGATCCGGCAGGTCGGGCTGAAATGCGCGCTGGTGCCGCGCTTCCCCGGCATCACCTCGGCGCTCGGATGCGTGCTGGCCGACCTGCGCCACGACATGGTGCAGACGCTGAATCTGATGCTCGACGGCCTCGATGCCGCGGGGCTGACACGGCGTCTGCGCGAGGCGGCGGAGCAGGCCAGCGCGGTCGTTGCCGGCTCCGGCGTGCCGGTGGAGCGCACCGATGTGCTCTATGAATTCGACATGCATTATCTCGGGCAGACGCACACCGTCGCTGCGCCGATCGTGCTGCCGCCGGAAGACGATCTCACCGTCGACGCGATCCGCGCCGCGTTCGAGCGCGCTTACCGGTTGTCGTTCAGCCGCCTGCTGCCGGGGCTGGCGGTCCGTATCGTCTCGTTCCGCGTTGCCGCGATCGGCCGCCGGCCGCGGTTCGACTTCTCGGTGTTTGCGCCGGATGCCGCCGCTTTGCCGGCGACGGCCCAGACCGGCACGCGGCCGGTGTGGTTCGAGGGCGGCTGGCGCGAGACCAGCGTCTGGTCGCGGCTCGCGTTGCCGGCCGGCACACGGCTTGAAGGACCGGCGATCCTCGAACAGCCGGATTCGACCATCGTCGTCGAGCCGGGTTTTGCGGCGCGCGTCGATGCGCTCGGCAATCTGATCGTGGAGCCTGTGTGATGCCGCTGTCATCGACCGCGCTCGTTCTCGTCGATCTACAGAACGACTTCCTGCATCCCGACGGCGCCTATGGCCGCGCCGGGCAGGCGCATCCGGCGATCGCCGCGTTGCCGCAGCGGCTTTCGCCGCTGGTTGCGGCGGCGCGCGCCGGCGGCGTGCTGACGGTTGCGACCTTGTTCACGCTGGTGCCGGGCCATGGCGGCGCGCCGCTGATCTCGCCGCATCTCAAGGCGCTGCGGCCGTTTCTGCGGCAGGGCGATTTCGTGCCAGGCGGCTGGGGCCAGCAACTGGTCGACGAACTGGCGCCCGCCGATATGGCCGTGGAGAAGATCGCCTTTTCCGCCTTCCATGCGAGCCGGCTCGAATGGGCGCTGCGCAAATGCGGCATCGACACGCTGTATTTCGCCGGCATCGTCACCAATGGCGGCGTCGCCTCGACGGTGCGTGATGCGCATGTCCGTGATTTTCATTGCACGGTGATCGCGGATGGATGTGCTGCGTTCTCCGACGACGTGCATCGCGCCGCGATCGAGGGACTGCGCCCGGTGGCGCGGATAACGACGGTGGCCGAGGCGATGCAGGCCCTGTCCGCGCCGCGCTGACGTCGGCGGTATTCCAGTCGCTCCTTAGGCAACAGTCGGGTTGCCATTCGGCGTCCGCCGATGTTCGATAGCGGCTCTGGCAAGCACAGACTGAGGAAGGGCCGCCCCGTGAACGACAGCAGCAATGTGAACAGGCAAACGACCGGGGAAATCGGCTCGAGCGTTCGCGGCCGTATTCCGTATCGGTCGATCTATAACCGGCCGCAGCTGCGGCTGCCGGGCGATGCGCGGGTGGCGGTGTGGACCATCGTCAATGTCGAGAACTGGTTGCCGCAGGCGCCGATGCCGCGCACGGTGATCCCGCCGCCGATGGGCCAGCCGCTGCTGCCCGACG
>DATMEV010000006.1:0-85571 GCA_035556795.1 Pseudolabrys sp.
CATCGACAAGATCAAGGAGCTCAAGGAATCCTACCAGCTCACCGTGCTGATGGCCGAGCAGAACTTCAACCAGGCCATCCGCATCGCCGACCGCGGCTATGTCATCGTCCACGGAAAAATCGAGTTCGAAGGCAAAAGCGCTCACGACCTCAACAACAACGACCTCATCAAAAAATTCTACCTGGGATTGTAGGAGACTGGTCCAACAAGAAGCGAGGAGGGATAAGATGTCTTGGAGCTTAAATGCGAAGCGCCCGCTCGGGGCGTTGCTGGCGGCTGTCGCCGGCGCCTATCTTTCGGTCGCGCCGGCAAACGCCGCCGACCCTATCCGCATCGGGCTGAGTCTCAGCCTTACCGGTCCGACCTCGCCGGCCGGCAAGCAGGTTCTCGCAGGCCTCGAAATCTGGCGCGACGACATCAACGCCAAGGGCGGTCTGCTCGATCGGCCGGTGCAGCTTGTTTATTACGATGACCAGGGAAATCCCGCGAACGCTCCCGGCATCTATGCGAAGCTGATGGGGATCGACAAGGTTGACCTGCTGCTTGGGCCGTACAGTACCAATGTCATCGCCGCGACAATGCCGGCGATCATGCAGAATAACCGCACGACCATCGGGATCTTCGGGCTCGGTGCCAACAAGGCCTATAACTATCCACGCTATTTCTCGATGAACTCGCAGGGTGCGACGCCCGGTAACTACTCGAAATGCGTGTTCGAGTTGGCCGCGCAGCAGAACCCGAAGCCGACGCGCGTCGCGCTCATCGGCGCCGATGTCGAATATTCGCGCACGGCGATCGATGCGGCACGCGAGAACGCGAAGAAGTACGGCATGGAGGTAGTGTTCGATCGCAGCTATCCGATTTCGACGACCGAATTCACGCCAATCGTGCGTGCGATGCAGGCGGCGCAACCGGACGTCGTCTATGCGGCAACGCTGCCGATCGATACCGCCGGGATCGTCCGTGCCGCCAACGAAATCCAGTTCAAGCCGAAAATCATCGGCGGCGCCATGCTTGGATTGCTGGTGACGGGCATCAAGCAGCAGCTCGGGCCGATGATCAACGGCTATATCAGCAACGAGTTCTACATTCCGGCGCCCAGCCTCCAGTTCAAGGGCACCAAGGAGATGATGGCGGAGTATCAGAAGCGTGCCGGCGCAGCCGGTAACGATCCGCTCGGCTACACCTATCCGCCCTATGCCTATGCGGCCGGGCAGATCCTTGCGCAGGCGGTGACAGCGACGAAGTCGTTCGACGACGCAAAGCTCGCGGACTATCTGCACAAGACGACATTCGACACGGTGATCGGCCCGATCTCCTTCGCTGCCGATGGTGAATGGACGGCGCCGCGGATCATCTGCCTGCAGTTCCAAGGCATCACCGGAAACGATATCAGCCAGTTCACGGACTGGTCGCGGCAGGTTGTCGTCTATCCGAAGGAGTATCAGTCGGGCCCGCTGGTCTATCCGTTCGACAAGGCGCGATAGCGATCGACGACACGGCCCTCTTCGGTTCCGATCACGGCGCGCCGGCTTTGTTGTGACGGGAAGTGCCGCGGGCCGAAAGGGTGCAGGAAATGTCGGCAGGATGGCAGCGTGTCATCCTGCCGTGATACGACGCTTCCGAAGATCGCAAGGCGGCGGGTCTCCGACGTCCTGCGACGCGATCGAGGGAATGTCGGGTGCCCGGTTAGGCAAACGATTGCCTAATGCGGACCGCCACTTTAGGATTGGATCGTCAACGGAGGAGAGAAAGCCATGACGACGCAAGGCAAGCCGAAACCCGAAGCTGTTCACCCGTCGCCGGAACAGGCGCATATCATGCCTTATGCGCCCGGCGTCATCGCGCCGGCCGGCTCGCGGATCATGTATGTGGCGGGCGCCACTGCGTCGCCGCTTTATCATCAGCATCCGCATGTGGACGAAGAGCATCAGCATCCGCACGATATTCGCGAGCAGACGCGTCGCGTGATGGACAGCCTGAAGCTGGTTCTCGATCAAGTCGGTGCGACCTTCGGCGATGTGCTGAAGTTCAATCGCTATCTCACCGACATCCGCGACATGGATGGCGTCAATGAAGCGATGAAGCCGTACATGAACGGCTGGCGGCCGGCGAGCACCACGCTGTGCATCAACCAGTTGTCGTCGCCCGGCGCCCGCATCGAGATCGACATGGTTGTCGCGATCCCGCCGGAGAAATAGCGGCGGCGAACCAATCCCGTCACCAGGGAAACGAGGCGACACCGCAGCTTGCGGCGCCTATCAGCACACAGGGAAGGAAGCATGCTCACAGACTCACTTCGCAAGCCGGTTCGATATCTGCTTGGGACGGCTCTTGCCGTCGGCGCATTCGTTGGTTCCTATGCGGTCGCGTCGGCGGCCGATCCGATCAGGATCGGACTGGGCATCGCCCAGTCCGGCCAGCTCGCCGCCGACGGCAAAGCCGCGCTGGTCGGCATGAAGATCTGGGAGGAAGACGTCAACGCCAAGGGCGGCCTGCTCGGCCGTCCGGTGAAGCTCGTCTATTATGACGACCAGAGCAATCCGGCCAACGTCCCCGGCATCTACACCAAGCTGCTCGACGTCGATAAGGTCGATCTGGTGGTCAGCGGCTATGCGACCAATATGATCGCCCCGGCGCTTCCGGTCGTGATGCAGAAGAACAAGGTGTTCATCGGGCTGTTCGGCACCGCGGTGAACGCCGAATTCAAGTATCCGCGCTACTTCTCCATGAATGCCAATGGGCAGGATCCGAAGCGGGCCGTGACCTCGGGCTTCTTCGAGGTTGCTGCGGCACAGTCGCCGAAGCCGCAGACCGTGGCGATTATCTCGGTCGATGCCGAGTTCGGCCGCAATGCGGCTGATGGTGCGCGTGAGAATGCCAAGGCTGCCGGCATCAAGATTGTTCAGGAGCGGACCTATCCGCCGGGCAATACCGATTTCTCGTCGATCATCCGCGCGGTGCAGGCGAGCAAGCCGGATATCGTCGTGATCTGCTCCTACCCGCTCGATTCCGTCGGCATCCTGCGGGCATTCAAGGAAACCGGGTTCGAGCCGAAACTCGCCGGCGGAGCCATGGTCGGGTTGCAGAGCACCGTGCTCAAGCAGCAGCTCGGGCCGCTTCTCAACGGAATCGTCAACTACGAGAAGTGGATTCCCGTCGACACCATGATGTTTCCTGGCGTCGCCGAGTTCCTGAAGAAATATCAGGCCCGTGCCGTTGCGGAAGGTACCGACCCAATCGGCTACAATATGCCGCCGTGGGGCTATACGGTGATGCAGGTGCTGGAACAGGCGATCCGCGAGACCAACAGTCTCGATGATGGCAAGATCGCCGATTATCTGCGCGCCAATCCGGTGAAGACCATCGTCGGTGACCTCAAGTTCGGCCCCGGTGGAGAATGGGCTGAGTCGCGGATGCTGCAGGTCCAGTACCGCAACATCAAGGGCAACGATATCGAGCAGTTCTCGAAGGTCGACAATCAGGTCATTCTGACGCCGGCGCAGTTCAAGACCGGCGACGTCATCTATCCGATGTCGAAGGCGCGCCAGTAAGTACCGGCCGCGAAGCGGCCGCATCTCAACAGACGCCGGGCCGTCGCATCCGCGACGCGCCCGGCGTTTCTTTTCCAGGGCCAGCCTTTTTCCAGAGCCGAGCTTTGTCTCGCACCGCTAGCCGGAAAAACCGCCGCCGTCGAGGAAAGCCTGTTCTTCCGCCGTGGTCTCGCGCCCCAGCACGGCATTGCGATGCGGAAAGCGTCCGAACCGCTCGATGATATCGGCGTGCAGTTGCGCCCATTTCAGGCCATTGGCATCGCTGGCGGCGCGATAGAGCGCAACACAACGTTCCTGCTCGACCATGTCTTCTGAATGCATGAATGGCAGATAGAAAAATGTCCGCAACTGCGGGTCGATGCGTGCGTCGAAGCTGCGGCCAAGTGCCCGCTTGGCCAGAGCCAGAGCCTGCGGATCGGTAGCAAAGGCGCGGGCACTATTACGGAACATGTTACGGGGAAACTGATCGAGCAGCAGCAGCAGTGCCAGCGTGCCGTCGACGCTTTTCTCCCAGTCGGCGCGCTGGCCTTCGGCAGCGGCTTCGTGCGTGGCGAGGAAGCGGTCGCGCAGCTGCTGATCGAAAGTCTCGTCTTTCTCGAACCAGCGCTGCGGGCCGGCAGCCTTCCAGAATGAGACGATGTCGTCGGCGGAGACGCGAGACTGCATCGGTGCCTACTCCTGAGTTGCGTGAACGGGAATGCCGGCACCGGGCGTGATCGCCTGAGTATGGGCAACGGTCTCGTCGCGCAGTGCCCGTCGCAGGATCTTGCCGACATTGGTTTTCGGCAGGTCGGCACGAAACTCGATGTGGCGCGGCATCTTGTAACCGGTGAGCCGGCTGGAGAGAAACCTGCGCAGGTCGGCTTCGGTGAGAGCAGGGTCCTTGCGCACGGCAAACAGCGAAACGGCCTCGCCGGAGGCCGGGTCGGGCACGCCGACCACGGCGCATTCGAGGATGTCGGGATGACTCATCACCACGCCCTCGACCTCATTCGGAAAAACCTTGAAACCGGAAACAGAAATCATGTCCTTCTTGCGATCGACAATGCGGAAACGGCCCTCCGTATCCATCACGCCGATGTCGCCGGTGCGCAGGAAGCCGTCGGGTGTCATCACCTGCGCGGTTTCCTCCGGGCGCTGCCAATAGCCAGGCATCACCTGCGGTCCGCGCGCGCAGATCTCGCCGGGTTCGCCGATCGGCAGATCGTTGTTGTCGTCATCGCGGATGGCGATGTCGGTCGATGGCATCGGCAGGCCGATGGTGCCGGTCCATTCCGGGATGTCGCCGCGGTTGCAACACAGGACCGGTGAGGTTTCCGACAGGCCATAACCCTCGATGATCGGCCGGCCCGTCTTCTCGTACCAGCGATCGGCGACTGCCTTCTGCACGGCCATGCCGCCACCGACGGCGCATTTGAGCAGGCTCCAGTCGATCCGGCCGAAGTCCGGGTAGTTCATCAGCGCGTTGTAGAGCGTATTGACCGCCGGGAATGAATTGACTTTGTACTTCTCGAGATCACGGATCAGGCCGCCGATATCGCGTGGATTGGGAATCAGCAGCGACAGGCCGCCAATGCGCATCGTCAGCAGCATGCACGCGGTCAGCGCGAAGATGTGATAGAGCGGCAGCGCGCAGACGCAAACCAGTTGCGGTACTGTCGGCGGCATGACGAGCAGCGGTTTCAGCCATGCATCGACCTGCAGCAGGTTGGCGGCCAGATTGCGATGCAACAGCATCGCGCCCTTCGCCACTCCGGTGGTGCCGCCGGTATATTGCAGGAACGCCATATCGTCGGGGCCGATGGCCGGTGGTGTCAGTTCCAGCCTGCGGCCGGCAGCGAGCGCCGAGGTGAACGGGATGGCATTGGCGATAGCGAATGGCGGCACCATCTTTTTGATATGCCGCACGACCAGATTGACGAGCGTGCCCTTCAGCATGCCGAGCATGTCGCCCATGCTGGCGACGACGACATGCCTTACCGCCGTTTCCGGCAGCGCTTCCTCGACGACGGAAGCGAAATTCTCCAGCACGATGATGGCTGACGCACCGGAATCCTTGAGTTGGAAAGCGAGTTCGCGCGGCTTGTAGAGCGGATTGACGTTCACCGCCGTCAGCCCGGCGCGCAATATCCCGATCGTCGCCACCGGATATTGCAGGATGTTCGGCATCATCACCGCGACGCGGTCGCCCTTGGTCAGGCCCTTGCTCTGAAGCCATGCGGCGAAGGCGCGTGATTCGCGGTCGATATCGCCGTAAGTGAGCGTGCGGCCCATGCAGGCGAATGCGCCCTGGTCTTGATAGGCCCGGAAGCATTCGGCGAAGATGTCGAGCAGCGATGCGTAGCGCGACGGGTCAATTTCCGTCGGCACACCCGGTGGATAATGCTTCTGCCAGATCCGCTGCATGCGCCTGTCCGGTGATCCTTTGACGTGGTGGCCGACTCGCTGGCCAATGACCGGGCGCAGCATCGGGCCTGCGTCGGCGAGTGACAAGAGCGTCTGATGTTGGGGCGATAACCTGCCGCAGATGGATGCGACATCCGTTTCAGTGCGACATCAGCGGTCGATGCCACCGAAGGGGACGAGAGGGTTGTCGAGAAGCGCAGTCTGGTCGGGCTGATCGACGCCGGTCGCGCCGAGAAATGCATTGAACAGGTCGCGGATGCTGCGCGGCTCGATGTCGCGCACGATGAAGACCAGCCGGGTGCGCCGGTCATCGTCGGGCCATTGCGGCAACGCCGCCGTCGGGTGGAAGACATGCTGGACGCCGTGTACGACGACTGGCCTGTCCGGCGTTTCCCTAAGCTTCACGATGCCCTTCATGCGCAGCAGATTGGGACCGTGCGTGGCGCGCAGCAGTTCGAGGAACATATCGAGCGTGCCGGCAGGCACTGGGGCATCGGCAGTCAACACGAAGGAGCGTATGTGCTCGTCATGCCGGTTCGGGTCGTGCGCATGCGAGCCCGTATGTCCATGGTCATGTGCATGATCATGTTCGTGTCGGGCGCCATTGTGATGCGCGCCCTCGGCGTCGGCATAGGCCTCCGCCGCCAACCAGGTCTTGACGTCGGGAATTTTTCGGTCGGGGTTGTAAAGGCCGGCATTGAGCAGCCGTTCCGGCGTTGCTGCCCCGCGCGCTGCATCGAGGATCGGCGCCGCCGGATTGAGCGTTTGCAGCCGATCGATCAGCCGGTCGTGTGCGACGACGCGTTCAGGCGTATTCAGAAGGTCGGTCTTGGTCAGCACCAGCCGGTCGGCAACCGCCGCCTGCTTGACCGATTCCGCGTGCTGCGCCAGCGTGTCGAAGCCGTTGACGGCGTCGACCACCGTTACCACGCCGTCGAGCCGGTAGCGCATGACCAGATAGGGATGCGCCATCGCGGTGTGCAGGACCGGCGCCGGATCGGCGAGCCCAGTGGTTTCCAGAAGGACCCGGCGGAAGGTGCAACGCCGGTTGTCGAGATCGCGCAGCAACGTTTCCAGCGCATCGACCAGATCGCCGCGCATGGTGCAGCAGAGGCAGCCAGACTGCAGCAGCACCATATTGTCGCTGATATATTCGACCAGCAGATGGTCAAGACCGGCTTCGCCGAACTCGTTGATGATGACGGCCGTTTCGGCGAGTGCCGGATCCTTGAGCAGGCGATTGAGCAGCGTGGTCTTGCCGGAGCCGAGGAAGCCGGTCAGCAGGGTGAGCGGCAGCGGCGCAGGGGGCTCGCGCAGCGTCGGCGTCTCGCCGCTCATTGTGCTGCCGCGGCTTTCTTCTTCGGCTTGCTGCTTGGTTTTGCCGCGGGCTTTTCTGCTGGTTTGGCGTTGCTCGCCGGCTTTGCCGCCGTTTTGGCGCCGCTCTTGGCCTTGGCGTCGGTTTTGGCGTCGGTTTTGGCGTGCGCCGATTTGGTTTTCTTGTTCTTCGGTTTCTTGACTGCGACCGGAATGGCGTTGTCGGTCGGGTTCCTTGCCGTGCCAGTATAGACGGTGACGACTGGGCCGGTGATGGTGGCCGGCGGCAGAATATATTTCTCCGGCGAGGGCTTCATCGCCGACAGGGAGAACATCTGCGCTGATCCTGCAGCGTCGCCGCTCACCGATTCGCCGTTGGCATTCGCTTGAGCGCTCTCGTCCTCGTCATTGGCTTCCGATGCCGGCTTGCGGCGGTGCTTGCCGCACATTTCATCCCGCAGATCGAGCGGCGCGGCATCGACCGGTTGCAGCGCATCGACGGTGCCGAGCGATGGGGTTAGCCAGGACAGGTTGCCGGAGGAAAATCCGCGCTCGAACAGTTGCGCCGCCTTCTGTGCACGCACTGCGCCGCCATAGGCGCCGAACACCACGGCAATCAGCCGTTTGCCCTGGCGGGTGGCGGAGGCCACCAGGTTGTAGCCTGACGCGCAGATGAAGCCGGTCTTCATGCCGTCAGCGCCCGGATAGCGGTCGATCAGCGTATTGTAGTTGCGCATTACCCGCTTGCCGTAGCGGATGGCGGAAATATGCCAGAGGGAATCGTATTGCGGAAATTCGCGGATCAGGGCACGGGCGAGGATCGCCATGTCACGTGCCGAGCTGACATGGCCCTCGGAAGGCAGGCCATTCGGGTTGACGAAATGCGATTGCGTCATGCCGAGCCGTGCGGCATTGGCGTTCATCTGGTCGGCAAAACCCTCGATCGAGCCGCCAACCCCTTCGGCGATCGACACGGCGACGTCGTTGGCTGACTTGACCATCAGCATCTTGAGCGCGTTGTCGAGCGTCAGCGTGGTGCCGACCGGGAAGCCCATCTTCGTCGGCTGCTGGGCGACAGCGTTCTGCGACATGGTCAGCAGCGAATCCATCGTCATCCGGCGGTCCTTGACCGCCCGCAATGCCGTGTAGGCAGTCATCAGCTTGGTGACGGAGGCCGGATACCAGGGGAAGGTGGCGTTCTCCGCGTACAGCACCTTGCCGGTATCCGCTTCGATGAGCAGTTGCGCCTCGGCCTTCGCGGGAATAGCGCTTCCGGCTTGCCACAGGGCGAGCATGAACGTCGCGAGACAGCCGGCAAGAGAAAGGCGGCGGCGACGGCTCACGAGCGGCATCCCGGTTCAGTAATGTCCAGCATTGCAATCTTCATAGCAGGCAACGATTGAGGCGGCGAAGCAGCTGATACGATCTTGCAACCAATACCATCCTGCAACCGGTGCGTATATCCGCCGATGCGAGTATCCGGCTGCTGTTGCGCGGGGATAAGCGCCAGCGGGTTCCACCGCCCGAAACAGGGTCTGGCCGATTGGTCGGAATCGCGAGAACGGCGCAAAGCCATAACGCCCCCTCTGCAATCCTGCTATTCTGCAGGCGCTTCTGCTGATCGCCGAGGAAAGCGACAAAAGTTCGGCAATTTGTGGGACAGCCACCGTAAAGGATCATGAACTGGGCCAAATATCGCCAAATCCGACGGGGTGCAGCGTACGGATAGCGGCACGACGCTGACACTCGGTACTGACACGGGACAATCCAGGAGACTGCGATGAGCGGATGTATCGTCGGTTGGGCTCACACGCCCTTTGGCAAACTGGCCGGGGAGACGGTCGAGAGCCTGATTGTCAAGGTAGCCGGCGAGGCGCTGGCCGATGCCGGTGTGGCTCCTGCGGACGTCGACGAGATCGTGCTCGGGCATTTCAATGCCGGCTTTTCGGCGCAGGACTTTACTGCCTCTCTGGTGCTGCAGGCTTCGCCCGATCTGCGGTTCAAGCGCGCCCTCAGGGTGGAGAACGCCTGCGCCACCGGCTCCGCCGCCGTGCATCAGGGGCTGAAAGCGATCGCGGCCAGAAGTGCGCGGATTGTCCTCGTCGTCGGCGTCGAGCAGATGACGACTACGCCGCCGGCCGAAATCGGCCGCAACCTGCTCAAGGCGTCCTACGTGCGCGAGGAAGCTGATATCGAGGGCGGTTTTGCCGGCATTTTCGGAAAAATTGCCGGCTTGTATTTCCAGAAATATGGCGACCAGTCCGATGCGCTGGCACGGATCGCCGCGAAAAACCACAGGAACGGCGTCGGCAATCCCTATGCGCAGATGCGCAAAGATCTCGGTTTCGATTTCTGCCGTACGGAGAGCGAGAAGAATCCCTTTGTCGCCGGGCCGCTCAAGCGCACCGATTGCTCGCTGGTGTCGGACGGCGCCGCCGCGCTGGTGCTTGCCGATGTCGAAACAGCGCTGCGGTTGAGCAAGGCAATCGCCTTCCGCGCTACCGAGCATGTGCAGGATCTCCTGCCGATGTCGAAGCGCGACATCCTGAAATTCGAGGGATGCGGCCGGGCCTGGCAGAGCGCGCTGGCAAAGGCTGGTCTGACGCTTGACGATCTCTCCTTCGTCGAGACGCATGACTGCTTCACCATCGCCGAGCTGATCGAATACGAGGCGATGGGACTCACCCCGGAAGGGCAGGGCGCCCGCGCCATCGCCGAAGGCTGGACGCAGAAGGATGGTCGGCTGCCGATCAATCCGTCCGGAGGGCTCAAGGCCAAGGGACATCCGATCGGTGCGACCGGTGTCTCGATGCATGCGCTCACTGCGATGCAGCTTGCGGGCGTTGCGCCGGAAGGCATCCAGGTGAAGGATGCGCGCCTCGGTGGCGTGTTCAACATGGGTGGTGCTGCTGTCGCGAACTACGTCAGCATCCTTGAGCGGATCAAGTAGGGTTCGTCAGGCAATGAATTGCGCTTTGGCCAGGTCGGCGAACAGGCCGCCCTGACGCACCAGTTCGTCGAAACTGCCGCGTTCGACGATGCGGCCCTTGTCGAATACCAGGATGCAGGTGGCGTTGCGCACCGTCGCCAGCCGGTGCGCGATGACGAAAGAGGTACGCCCTTTCATTACTTCGTCGAGTGCGGCGTTCACCTTTGTTTCGGTGGCGGCATCGAGCGCGCTCGTCGCCTCGTCGAGGATCAGGATCGGCGGATCTTTCAGCAGGGCGCGCGCGATCGACAGCCGCTGACGCTCACCGCCGGACAGCGCGCGCCCGCGCTCGCCGACCGGCGCGTTGAGGCCGCCGGGGTGCTTGTCGATGAAGTCCAACGCCTGCGCGCGCGCGCAGGCAAGGCGGATTTGCTCATCCGTCGCGTTGGGATTGCCGACCCGCAGGTTCTCGGCGATCGAGCGGTTGAACAGCAGCGGCTCCTGGAACACGACGCCAATATTGCGTCGCAGGCTCGACAGCGTGACGTCACGGATGTCGGTGCCGTCGATGGTGACGCGGCCGGATTGCGGATCGTAGACGCGATGCAGGATGGCAAGCGCCGTCGATTTCCCGGCGCCGGTGCCGCCGACCAGTGCAATGGTCTGCCCCGGCTCGGCGGTGAACGACAGATCGGCAACGGCGGGTATCTTGCCGTCGTAGGAATAGCTCACCTTCTCGAAGGCGACGGCGCCGCGGACCGTATCGAGAGCCTTTGCGTGGTCGCGATCCCTGACGCCGGAGGCGGTGTCGAGCACGTCGAAGAATTCCCGCAGCCGTGGCGCATCCATGAACACGCGGTTGATGAAGCCCGCCGCCTGCTCCAGCCGCTGGATCAGCATGCCGGCGAAGCTCATGAACATGACGATTTCGCCGACACTGGTTTCGCCACGGCCGAACAGCCACAGCCCGAGCAGCAGGATCGCCAGCATCGTGAGGGTGGTCGAGGCGCGGCTCAGCGTGCCGACGAGCGCCCACCAGGAGAGTACCGGCATCTGCGCTCCGAGCAATCGGTCGACGACCATGCGCAGACCGTGCACTTCCATCTCGACGCGGGTGAAACTCTGCACCAGCGCGACATTGCCGAGCGTGTCGGAAGCGCGCTCCGCAAGGTCTGAATAGTAGCTCTCGACGGCGTTCTGCAGCGTTTCCGTCTTGCGCAGCACCAGCGCCGTGAGCACGACGAAGACAATGCAAAGTGCAATAAGCAGCGTCGCCAGCCGGCAGTTCAGATAGAGCGAGATCGGCAGCAGCACGATCATCGAGACGAAGGCGGCGAGATGCTCACGGAAGAATCCGAGCCACAGGCTCCATAACGTATCGGTGCCGGTGAGCATCACCTTCATCAGCCGGCCCGAATGCGTGCTGCCGTGAAAGCTCAGCGGCAACTGGATGACGTGTTCGAAATACTCCGTCAGAACCGCGTGGCGGCGCTGATGCGCCAGCCGGTCGGCATAGAGTGCGACGACCGCACCGCACACGATGACGAACAGGCCGAAGCCGACCCAGGCGCTGACCAGCGGAGTAAGCCGCATCCAGTCCAGTTGCTGGTTTCCGCCCTGCGCTCCGGCCAGCGCATCGATGATCCGGCCGAAGAGCACGGGTTCCGCAAATTGCGCTGCAGCAAGAGCGACATTGGCAATGGCCAGCGTCCAGCCCAGCCGGATTTGCGGACCAAGTAGAACAAGAACTCGTCCGTAGAGCTTCAGCATGGTCATGGTGCGCCGCAGCTTGTCTGTATGCAGTAGTATTCAATCTGTCGAATATGCGCAGCATCGAATATGCACATGCCGCAAAGCCGCCGGTGGATAAATTTCCGTCGCACGGGCCGGTATCCTCAGTTAATCTTTTAGTTGCAAGACGCCGCGCAAAACTTGGCGTAAGAAAACCCGGCGTACGGATCATTCAGGAGTGTTTGCTCCAAGAGCGCTTGGCTTGAGAGCATCTGCTTCCGAATGCTGGGCACAAGAAATCTGGCGGGAAATAGCGCGCGGATGATTTCGCGAAGAGTTCTGCACGGACGTGTTTGGCCGGGACGCACGGGCTCAATGATTCAGACGGCGCAAGAGAGCACGAGCGGCGTCAGGAATTGAAGAAACGCAAGTGATGCGAGCGGTGCCCCGGGGCTCAGGGGGCAGCGAATCCAAGAGGGAGGTTGTCGAGGCTTGAGCACCATCCCCACCGACTTGTTGCGAACATTGCTCGCTGTCGTCGATTTCCGCAGCTTCACCAGAGCTGCCCAGCATCTCGGCGTGACACAGCCAGCGGTGAGTGCGCAGATCAAGCGATTGCAGATCCTGCTGCGCGGCGATCTCTTCGATCGCAGTGCGCCGGGAATTGTGTTGACGTCGAAGGGCGGAGCAGTCGTCAATCATGCGCGGCGGCTGTTGGCGATCAACGATCAGATCCTCGGCCTGGCCGAGGTGCAGTCGCAGATGTCGGTGATCAGCATCGGTTTACCGGGTGATCTGTCCGGTCCGCTGCTGCCCTGGACGCTTGCCAAGTTCCGCAAGCGCTGGCCGGATTTCAACTTCCGGATTCGCGGTGGCCCGCTGGCGACCCAGTTGGCGGAGCTGCGGGCCGGCCGCCTCGACATTGTGGTGGCGCTGTCCGAGGACAAGCCGACCGATGCGCGACACCACTGGACCGATCAACTCGTCTGGGCGCGCAGCGACGCGACGAGGCTCGACCCGGACGGACCGGTGCCGATCCTGTCCTTCAGCGAGGAATGCACCTGCTATCGGCTTGGCGTCAGGGCGTTGCGCGAGGCAGGCCGCGATTCCCGTCTGGTCTTCATGGCCTCGACCATGCTGTCGCTCGCGGCTGCCGTCGATGCGGGGCTCGGCACCATGGTGATGACGCGAAGCCGCATCCGCATGACGCAACTCGTCCGCTGGGATGACGCGCCGCTGCCGGCGCTCCCCGAACTGCATGTCGGCATTTATACGCGCGACGGCGTCGGCACCGAGCCGCTACATGATCTTGCCGACGCGCTGGCGCCGCTGCTGCGGCCGAAACCGGACGAGGTGCTGGTCGACCGGCGGGAATATCAGGCGCTCAGCCAGGCCATCGGCAAAGCGGCGTTGCCGCAATAGCGGATGCCGATGCGGCGCGTCGTCAATGCGTCTTATTGGAATCGACGTTCGCGGGCGCTCGGCAGGAACGACTGATCGAAGATTGCGTCGGTCTTGGGGGGCATCTTGAACTTGTGAATACTGGTGAGCTGTTCGAGAGCCTTCTCGAAGCGCCCTGCATCGAAGCCGCCAAATCCCTGGGCTCTGACTTCTGGCGTGATGATATTGTCCCGTACCATCATCGTCAGCCGCTCCAGCTCGAGCGGCCGCTGCGCCCCATCGGCGCGCCGGATTACGCTGTCGATGGCGTTGCCCGGCGATTTCACCGTGTCTTTCAGTCCGCGCAGGAATGCACGTAAAAATCCCCGCACCGCATCCGGCTCGCCGGCGGCGAATTGCGTGTTGACGATGATCGCATTGCCGTAGAGGGCGAGGCCGTAGTCTGCCATGTCCATCACCGTGATGTCGTTAGCCGGCACGCCGCGGTCTTTCAGATCGAGCGCCGTGGTGAACGAGAATCCGGTAAGCGCGTCCACTTGCCCTGCCGCCAGCATCGGCACGCGCACCGGCGCGCCGATATTCTCGACCTTCACACGGGTGCTGTCGATGGCGGCGGCTTTGGCGAACAGCGGCCATTGCGCATAGGTGATGTCGTCGGTCGGGGCGCCGAGGCGACGCCCTTCGAGGTCTTTCGGTACGGCGATGCCGCGGCTCTTGCGGCCGACCACGGCGTAGGGTGGCCGGTTGTAGACGATGAACACCGCCTTGACGGGCATATCCGGGTTGGCGTCGCGGAATTTGATCAGTGCATTGATGTCGACGAAGCCGAGGGCATAATCGCCTGAGGCGACGCGCGTCAGCGGCTCCCGCCGGGTGGCGGCCGGCTCGACCGTCACATTGAGCTTTTCATGGCGGAAATAGCCGCGGTCGATCGCCAGGAAGAATGGCGCCGCGGTCCCGTCAATGCGGGAGTCGAGGCTGAAGCGGATGCTGGTGTCGGCTTGCGCCGCGGCGACCACGACGGTTGCTGCCAGCAATGCGCCTGCCGCGCATACCGCTTTCCACAGCCGCATGCCTGAAAACCCGTATCGGCGGTCTGCCTCGCTGCAGCGCCGCCGCCTTTCATCTCTCAGCTGTCGCCGCGCCGGACGGGACGCAGCAACCAACAGCATTGCTGGGTGATAGCAAAGAACATGCTGTATTAAAGAGCAAGTTGCGGCGATGCGACGGCGCGGGATTTCTTCAACAACGTTATTCTTGCGAGCGTCATACCGGTAGCGGTTAACGGAAGCGGAGCGGCGGCATGTCGATCCCGGAATTTCGGGCGCCCTATGCGGAACCCGACGAGGCGCTGGCGGCACATTTTCTGGCGTCGGCGAGCCGCCCGCCGGAGGCGGATGCACGCATTGATGCGTGTGCGACACGGCTCATCGAGGCAATCCGCGCTCGTCGTGGCGGGCTCGGCGGCGTTGAGGATTTCCTGCACGCCTATTCGCTTTCCACCCGTGAGGGGCTGGCACTGATGGTGCTGGCCGAGGCGCTGCTAAGGGTCCCGGATGCAGCCACCGCCGACCGGTTGATCGAGGACAAGCTGCGCGCGGGCGACTGGTCGCACCCGCTCGGCCGCCCGTCGGCATTGGTCAGCGCTTCGGCGTGGACGCTGGGGATTACCGCGCGGGTCATCCTGCCGGGTGAAACGCCGGACAATATCCTTGACGGGATCGTCAAACGGATCGGCCTGCCGGCGGTGCGAGGAGCGATCCGGCAGGCTATGCGGCTTGTCGGCTCGCATTTCGTGCTCGGTGAGACCATCGGCGAGGCGTTGGCGCGGGCCGGGGGGAAGCCGCGGTCGCGCTACTCGTTCGACATGCTGGGCGAGGGCGCCCGCACCGCCGCCGATGCCACACGCTATCTCGCCTCCTATGCCGCGGCGATCGACGCCATCGGCCGCTGGGAGGTGACGCGCCATGCAGACGGCGACCTGCCGGCGCGGCCGGGCATATCGGTGAAACTGTCGGCCCTGCATCCGCGCTACGAGGCGGTGTCGCGTGAGCGGGTGATGCGCGAACTGGTGCCGTCGCTATTGGCGCTGGCGCGACGGGCGAAAGGTCATGGCCTCAATTTCACCGTCGACGCCGAGGAGGCCGACCGCCTGGAACTGTCGCTCGCAGTCATCGCCGCCGTCGTGGCGGATACCTCGCTTGCTGGCTGGGACGGGTTTGGCGTGGCGGTGCAGGCCTATCAGAAGCGCGCTGGCGCGGTAATCGGCTTCCTCGACGATCTGGCACGCGCTTGCGGCCGGCGGCTGACGGTGCGGCTGGTGAAGGGCGCGTACTGGGACACGGAGATCAAGCGGGCGCAGGAGCGGGGACTTGCCGGATATCCGGTGTTCACCCGCAAACCGATGACCGATCTGTCCTATCTCGCCTGCGCCCGGCAGTTGTTGGCAGCGCGGCCACGGCTGTTTCCGCAATTCGCCACGCACAATGCGCTGACGGTGGCGAGCATCATCGAGGAGGCGGGTGGCGTCGAAGGATACGAATTCCAGCGTCTGCACGGCATGGGAGATGCGCTCTACGCGACGCTGCTTTCTGAATATCCCGCTGCCGCCTGCCGCGTCTATGCGCCGGTCGGCGGTTATCGCGATCTGCTGGCTTATCTGGTGCGGCGCCTGCTGGAGAACGGCGCCAATTCCTCCTTCGTCTCGGTCGCTGCCGATCCGGATGTGCCGGTTGCCGACATCCTGAAGCGACCCCAGCACTGGATCGCGTCGCCGGCGGCGGCGCGCCATCCGGCAATTCCGCTGCCGCGCGATCTCTATGCGCCCGAGCGGGTGAATTCGACCGGCGTCGAGTTTGGCGACAGCGCTGCGCTGATCGCGCTGGTGCGGGCGGTGCGCGCTGTTGCGAGGCCGGCTGAAGCGGCGCCGATCGTCGACGGCGTGGTGATCGCCGGCCGTGAGCGGCCCGTGCTTTCGCCGATCGATGGGCGCCCGGTCGGTACCGTCAGTGAGGGTGATGACGCCGTGGTCCATACCGTGATGTCGGCGGCGCAGGCCGGTTTCGAGGGCTGGAATGCAACGGCGATCGAGGCGCGCGCCACAATTCTGCAACGGGCGGCGGCGCTCATCGAGGACGACCGCGCCGCGTTGATCGCCCTGCTGCAGGCGGAAGGCGGCAAGACCCTCGACGACGCGGTCTCGGAGGTCCGGGAGGCCGCGGACTATTGCCGCTACTACGCCGCGCAGGCGCGCATGACACTGGCGCCGCGTTTGCTGCCGGGGCCGACCGGCGAGAGCAACGAGTTGCGCAGTCGCGGCCGCGGCGTTTTCGTCTGCATCAGCCCCTGGAACTTTCCGCTTGCCATTTTCACCGGGCAGGTTGTCGCGGCGCTTGCTGCCGGCAATGCGGTCGTGGCGAAACCGGCCGAGCAGACGCCGCTCGTCGCCGGGCACGTGGTGCGCCTGCTGCATGAGGCGGGGGTGCCGGTCGACGCCTTGCATCTGGTGCCTGGCGACGGCACGGTCGGCGCTTCACTGGTGCGCGACCGGCGCGTCGCCGGCGTTGCCTTTACCGGCTCGACCGAGGTGGCGCGCTCGATCTATCGGGCGCTGGCCTCCGGTAATGGGCCGATCGTGCCGCTGATTGCCGAGACAGGCGGCATCAATGCAATGATTGTCGATGCCACAGCGCTGCCCGAGCAGGTGAGCGACGATGTCGTGACCTCGGCGTTCCGTTCGGCCGGGCAGCGCTGCTCGGCGCTGCGGTTGCTGTGCGTTCAGGACGACGTCGCCGACCGGGCGATCGCAATGATTGCTGGCGCTGCGGCTGAGCTGAAACTCGGCGATCCACGCGATCCGTCGGTGCATGTCGGTCCGGTGATCGATGCGCAGGCGCAGGAACGCCTCGATCAGTGGATCGCCGAGATGGAGCAGGATGGGGCCGTGCTGTTCCGATGGGATGCTGAGCGGGCGCTGCCGCAATCCGGCACGTTTGTCGCACCGGCGATCGTCGAACTACCCGATGCTCGCGCGCTGAAAGAGGAAGTCTTCGGGCCGGTGCTGCATGTCGTGCGCTGGCGTGCCGGCGAACTCGACGGCCTGCTCGACGACCTTGCCGCCAGCGGTTACGCGCTGACGCTCGGCGTGCAGAGCCGGATTGACGCGATGGCCGAGCGGGTCGCTGCCCGGCTGGCCAACGGCAATGTCTATGTCAATCGCAGCATCATCGGCGCCGTTGTCGGTACCCAGCCGTTCGGCGGCAGTGGCCTGTCGGGCACCGGGCCTAAAGCCGGCGGCCCGCACTATCTGTCGCGTTTCGCGGTGGAGCAGACGGTCACGGTCAACACTGCGGCGGCAGGCGGCAATGCCGCGCTGATGACGCAGGAACCGTGAGCGCGCCGTGCTGGCGGAAAGTTCCTCCGCTGCGGCGGATTGCCGCCAGTATCATGACCAAATTGTCACCCGGGGCCGATCGCACAGAACCGCAGGAATCGCCGTCGCCGCGCGTTGAATCGATAACGCAGCCCATTGGGCAAGGAGACAGAGGAGGTATCATGCGACCCATCATGTCCCGTTCGATTGCCGGCGCGCTCGCCGGTGCGCTGGTACTGACATCGCTACCGGCTGGTGCGGCGCAGCCAGTTTCGCCGAGGTCAGGGATCACCCACGCCTCGCCGACGGGCGACGCCGTGACGGCCGATTTCAGCGCTCGTAAGCGGTATGTCCGCAGGGGACATAATAACGGTGCCGCCGCGCTCGCAGCCTTCGGCCTGATCGCTGGCACCATCGCGACTATCGCCGCCAATGAGCGCCGGCGAGATTATTACGAGCGGTACGGATACTATGGATATGCTCCGCCACCCCCGCCGCCACCGCGCTATTACTCCGGCCCGCGCTATCATTACTGGTGAAGCGGACGATCAACAGCATTCCAGAGGGTGAAACCAAACGAGGCGGGACATCATCCCGCCTCGTTTTGCAGGTTGTTAACCGTTTGTCGCGTGGCTCGGCGTATCGTGCGGCCAGGGTGGATTCACATGGCTGATTCGATTTCCCGACTTTATGCCGCGGTGCTCGATGCACGCGGCGGCGACCCCGCGACGTCCCGCACGACGCGGCTGATCCGTGCCGGCCTGCCGAAGGCCGCCAAGAAGATGGCCGAGGAGGCTGTCGAAGTGACGATCGAGGCGATGCACGGGCGATCCGACGCGGTGGTGCTGGAGAGTGCCGACCTGATTTACAACCTGGTCGTGCTGTGGTCGATATCCGGCGTCCAGCCCGAAGACGTCTGGGCTGAGATGCGCCGCCGCGAGGAGATGATGGGTATCGCCGAGAAATTGCCGAAGAAACTGCTTGCGGCTGCGCCGGGCAACAGCAAGGTGGCCATGCTGGATGCGGGCCGTTACGTCAAGCGCCGCTAGGCCGGCGTCTCATCATCGGATAAGAACCCGTTCATGACTGATCAGGCAGTTCCGTCGCGCAATCTGCTTCGCCGCATGTATGACTGGTGCGTCGAGGTTGCCGGAACGCGCCATGCCGTCTGGGTCATGGGTGGCGTGTCGTTTGCCGAGAGTTCGTTCTTTCCGATCCCGCCCGATATCATGCTGGTGCCGATGTCGCTGGCGCGCCCGGACCGCGCTTATGTTTTCGCGCTCTGGTGCACCATCACCTCCGTCGCCGGCGGCGTACTCGGTTATGCCATCGGCTATCTGCTGTACGATTCCGTCGGGCAACTGGTCATTCAGCTCTATGGCTATGCCGACAAGATGGAGGCGTTCCGCGCCGCTTACGCGGAATGGGGCGCCTGGATCATTCTGCTGAAGGGGCTGACGCCAATCCCCTACAAGCTCGTCACCATTACGTCGGGATTTGCCAGCTACAGCTTGCCGCTGTTCATCCTGTTTTCGGTGATCACCCGCGGCGCGCGTTTCTTCCTGCTGGCGTTCCTGCTGCATCGCTATGGCGCGCAAGCCCGCACGATCATCGAAGAGCGGCTTGGTTTCTGGGTGACCGTCGGCGCTATTGTTCTGGTCGCCGGTATCGTTGCGGCGTTCTATCTGTTTTGAGGTTCAACGCCTCCGGTTCGCTGCAGGCCTCGGGTGTTCCGGCGTCGGCCGCCATTGGCGGGAGGTCGCGTTTTCGTCTGCCGCCGGCTTTGCTATCATTGCAGCATGAAACCTGTTTGCATTCGACGCGCCGCTATTGGGGGCAGTTTGTTGGCTGCCGCGATACGTCCCTGCCGCTCGGGCGCGGCGGCGTCTCTCCTGTGTGGCTTGTTGACGGGTGCCGCGTTGATAGGGGCGGCCATGGCGCAGGGAGGCGCCCCTGGCACCGCGCCGCCCCCGCAACCGGGCGTCTTCGAGCGGATCGGTAACTGGTTCGATCGCCAGTTATCCTCGATGAAAACCGACCTGCAGGACGCCAGGGAAGGCTTCGATCGCGATACCCGTCGGACGATGGATGCGGCAAAGGATGCCATGGATGCGGTGACGCAGATCCCGGACCAGCGGACGGTCCGCGGCCGCGAGGTCTGTGTAGCAGCGCCGAACGGCGCGCCGGATTGTCAGTCGGCAGCGGATAGGCTGTGCCGCAGCCAGGGCTACGCCAAAGGCAAGAGCGTCGACTCGACGACGGCGGAGAACTGCCCGGCCGAAGTTCTGATCTCCGGTCGGACGCCGATGCCCGGCGAGTGCAAAACGGAAACCTTCATCAATCGCGCGCTCTGCGCACCGTGACGGCAATCCAGGCCCGGCGTCGTCGCCGCTATTTTCGGAATTCGGCGATCTCCGGCTTCGCTCCCCATTCGCAGAAGCCTTTCGGCTCGAACGGCAATTGCCGCTCGCGATAGAGAAGCTCATCGGCAATCGAGCGTACGCCGGAGGAATATTCGAACACCATTCCGTCCGGCCCTTCGAAATACAGGAACTTGGCCGAGGAGGTGGGATGGCGGCCGGGTCCGAACACCATCGGAACCTGACGTTCGGTCAGGAAGCGGTAGGAGCGCATGATGTCGTCGCCGCTCTCCACCTGATGGTTGATGTGCTGGATGCCCGGTGTCTTCGACGGGAACATCGCGATCGAATGATGCACCTCGTCGATACGCAGGAGCGGCGCATCGCCGATCCGGTCGCTGACACGGGCGTTGCAGACGGTGGTCCAGAATCTTTCATCGCGCACGGGGTCGGTGGTGCACAGGCCGATATGGCTGAAGCCGGTGATGCCGGCGTCGCGCGTGCCATGATAGCGCGCGCCGCTATAGGCCGGCCGCCAGACCAGTTCGATCGGATTGCCGCTCGGATCGCGGAACGCGATGAAGTCGCGCACCTTGCGCGCATCGGCCTCTTCGCGCGTGCCGAAACGGACGGCATGCCCGATGGACTCAAGCTGGGTCGCGGCGGTATCGAGGTCTTCCCGACGATCGATCTCGAAGGCGGCCGCCTGTTCCTTCGGGTCGCCGTCGAAATAGCATAGCGTGTGTTCTTTCTGGTCCGACTTGAAATAGACCGCGCCCTTTACCTGCTCGCTGATCTCGAGCCCGAGGAAGTCGGTGGCGAAACGGGTCGCACCTTCGAGATCGCGGGTGCCGAGCCGGACGTAGGAGACGTCTTTCAGTTCGATCATCGATCTGCTCCAGCGGCAAATTCGGGAATCTCGCTGTCGCTTCCCCAGGCGCAGAACGACAGCGGTTTGAACGGAAACTGGCGAGGGCGGTGTGCGGTTTCATCGGCGATGGCGTCGCCCTCCGCGACATAGCTGAACAGCACGCCGTCAGGTCCCGCAAAAGTCAGGAACATCTGGTTCGATGTCGGCCGGCGTCCGGGGCCGTGCACGATCTTCACCTGCGCCGCCTGCAGAACATACATGCTTTGCATCAACTGGTTCACCCCTTCGACGGCATATTCGACCGCAAGGATGCCCTTGCGGTCGGACGGATGCAGGGTCAGGCGGTGGTGTGCGGCATCGAAGCGGATATAGGCGGTATCGCCGGCCCAGTCGCTGATCCGGCCATTGAATAGCGAGGTCCAGAGGGTCTCGTCAGCGCCGTTGGCGGTGTTGCGCAATGCCACGGCATCGAGGCCGGTGATGCCGGCATCGCGCGACGGGAAATAGCGCCAGCCGGTGTTGAGCGGCCGCACCACAAGTTCGATGGTATTGCCGCTGTGATCCCGGAAGCTGATGAACTGCCGGACCTTGCGGGCTGCGGCGGCATCGGCGTCGCCACGAGTGACGGTCAGGCCGGCGCCGGCAAGCGCAGCAGCGGCGTGGTCCAGCATCTCCGGCGTGCGGACCTCGAAGGCGACCGTCTGGTCCGCCGGATCGCCGTTCACATAGACGAGCGTATGGTCGCGGAAATCGGAGCGGAAGCTCGCCTGGTCGTCGGTTTTGTCGATGAGCTGCAGGCCGAGAATGCGCTGTGCGAAATCGATCGCCGCGGGAAGATTCCGTGTGCCAAGGCGGACATAGCGCAGTTGCTCGATCTCGATCATGGCGGCTCGCAGTGCTGTCTCCCGGAAATCTACGCCATGCGGCGGCGGGTGGCCACCTTGCCGGCTTTGTTGCGCTGTGGTTCGGTCTGGATGGTCCAACCGGAACAATCTGGCATGAATCTGCATCAAAAACTGCTCGCGCGCGAAGCAGCCAGGCGGCCTGTCACGGCGGCGCTGATCGGGGCGGGCAAGTTCGGCACCATGTTCATGAGCCAGGCACGGCTGACCCGCGGTCTGCATCTGGCTGGCGTCGCCGATCTCGATGTCGCCCGGGCGCGGCGCCAGCTCGATGCCGCCGGCTGGCCGGCGCCGCAATATGCTGCCGCCTCGCTCGGCGAGGCGCTGCAGCGGCGCGCGACCTGGGTGACCGACGATGCGATGGCACTCATCGCCGATCCAGGCATCGAGGTAGTCATCGAGGCGACCGGCGTGCCGGCGGCCGGCATCGCCCATGCGCTCGCTGCGATTGCGCATGGCAAGCACATCGTCATGGTGAATGTCGAAGCCGACGCGCTGGCCGGCCCGTTGCTGGCGCGTCGGGCACAGGCAGCCGGCGTGGTCTACAGCCTCGCCTGGGGCGATCAGCCGGCGCTGATCTGCGAGCATGTCGATTGGGCGCGGGCCTGCGGTTTCAAGGTGATCGCCGCCGGCAAGGGCACGCGCTACGAACCGCACTATCACCGCTCCAACCCGGACACGGTGTGGGACATCCTCGACAAATATCTGGCGATCTCCGACCGTGCGTCGATCAACCCGAAGATGTTCAACAGCTTCGTCGACGGCACCAAGTCCGGCATCGAGATGACTGCAGTTTGCAACGCGACGGGCCTGCTGCCGCAGAGCGGCGGTCTGTCGTTTCCGCCGGCGACGCGGTTCGAACTGGCACAGGTGTGCAAGCCGAAGGCCGATGGCGGCGTGCTGGAAAAAGCCGGCGTCACCGAGGTCACGTCATCGGTTGATCGCGACGGCCGCGACGTGCCGCATCATCTGGCGCTCGGCACCTATGTGGTGATCGAGGGCGAGACCGATTACGCGCGCCGCTGCTTCGGCGAATATGCGATGCTGCCTGACAGCAGCGGGAAATATGCCGCGCTTTATCGCCCGATCCATATGATCGGGCTTGAACTAGGCATATCCGTTGCGTCAGCGGTTCTGCGTAATGAGCCGACTGGAGCGCCGACCGGCTTCCGCTCCGATGTGGTGGCGACGGCCAAGCGGCCGCTGAAGGCTGGCGAGGCGCTGGACGGCGAGGGTGGCTTCTGCGTCTGGGGGAAGCAGGTGCCTGCCGAAGTGTCCCTGCGAAGCGGCCTGTTGCCGCTCGGCCTTGCTCACAATGTCACGCTGAAACGGCCGGTCGCCGAAGGCGACGCCGTTGCCTGGGATGATGTGATGTTCGATGCAGACGACACGGCGGTCAAATTCCGCCGCGAGATGGAGGCCGCCTTTGCGCCGGCTGCCGCCGATGCACAGTAGCTGACGCGATAAAGCAACAGCGGCGTTCGCCGCTGTTGCTGGTGTGCAAATGGCCGCGTCGCGGGATCAGCGGCAGCGCCGGACGGTCCGCCAGACGAAATGGCCGTGCGGCGTGCGTACCCGCCGACGCTCGGTCCAGCAACGGCGGTGTGGGCGCCAGTGCGGAGACCGATAGTGCGGACGATACCGACGATCGTAGCGATACTGCGCCTGCTCGATCAGATTGGTTGATGCCGCGTGGCTGAGCGCCGGATTCTGTGCCGCCGCGACTGCCGCTTCGGCTGACGACGGCAAACCGACCGATGTGGCAATCAGGAGCGCGCTTGCGAATGCGGTAGCTGAAGCGATCAAGCGAAACGACATCAAGAATTCCTCCTCGATCTAGGTCTGACGGAAAAGACACAGGCCGGAGGCCGAACCCCAACCCTGTGAGATAATTCGCGACGCGACGAAACGTTGCAGTGAAAAACCGGAAAAGTGGCGGTTTTGGGAACGACTGTGACGTATCTGCGCTCAGGCCAGATCGATCGCGCCATTCACCGTGAAGTCGAGATCGACGCCATCGACGGTCAGTGTCATTTTGGCCGGCAGCTTTTCGTTACCGGTGAGCTTGCCATCGGCAAGGGCGGCGCGCACCGCCTTTTCGATTTCACGTTGTGAGGTGACGCCAACCACTTTCAGGAATTTGCGGATGCTGGTGTTGAACGCATCTTCATTCATCGAAGCCTCCGGGGTGCGCGATCGGAATAGATGCCCTGCAGAACCATATAGGATGGAAAGTAACGCCAGAAAGCCTGTCTGTGCGGCTTATTGCGCCTGCGAAGCATCCTTTTGTGCGCAACTGTGCCGGTGGCAAGCAATCGACATTGCCAATCGCGCGGGCGGCGTCCGTCGCCTCGATAGCTGCGGCTTGCGGTGCGCTTTGCAGCCGGATGTATGGACGCGCCGGTTGCGGATGTGTGTCGTCTGCGTTGAAACTGTTTTGGTGATTTTGTTCGCGACTGGGCGCCCGACGTTGCCCCGGCAGCGTGTCTCGTCGGTCGGCCGTTTCGCCCGCCGGCGGATCGGCGGTGCGGACCTCGAAGATCGGATGGTGCCCCTGGCCGGACTCGAACCAGCACGTATTGCTACACCTGATTTTGAGTCAGGCGCGTCTACCAATTCCGCCACAGGGGCTTGACCGGCGCGGATCATAGTGGCGCATTGCCCGGGGTCAATATTTCCCGGGATGTTTTTCATGGTTTTCGACTCGCGCACCGGCGTGCCGGTTGCCGTTTCTCCGCGGAATGCGGCATTGCTGGTTGCCGCCGGGAGCGCGCTGACGCTGATCGGCGCGTGGATCTTCCAGTATGGCTTCGGCTATCCCCCATGCCCGCTCTGCCTGGAGCAGCGCTATGCCTACTATTTCGCGGTCCCGCTGGCGGTGCTGCTGTGGCTGGCGCTGGCGTCTTTTCCGGATGGGCCGGGCGTGCGCCGGCGGACCCTGATCGCCGGCTTCGCCGTGCTCGCTGCGGGTATGCTGTGGAATGCCGGGCTTGGCGCCTATCACGCCGGCGTTGAGTGGCACTTCTGGGCCGGGCCGTCCGACTGCTCCGGCGCGCTGGCACCGCTGGGTGGCGGGGGAGGCTTGCTCGAACAGTTGCAGTCGACCCGCGTCGTGCGCTGCGACGAGGCGCCCTGGCGTTTTCTCGGCCTGTCGCTTGCCGGCTACAATGTCCTGATCTCACTGACACTTGCCGCAGTCGCGCTGGGCGGCCTGCGTGGCGTACTGGCGGGCGCCGCCGGGGAGGACTGACCGCACGTCATCCTCTCGGATGATCATCTAAAACATCTGCCAGCGCATCCGGCTACTAGCCGGGCCGCAAATCAGATAGAATCGAATACGCATGCTCTCGAGACGCATGCATCATTGCGACTTCAATGCCACCGGAGGATTGTCATGGCAGCCAAGGAGCAGCGTTCGAACAAGGAAAAGAAAAAGCCGAAGGCCGACAAAAACAAGGACAAGAAAAATCTGCCGCCGCATCTGCAGCGTCAGCAGACCGGCGTCAGCGTTCCCGGCAGCGGCAGCCGTTGAGGCGGACAAGACCGTTGCGCGCGATGCCGCGGTTTTCTGATTGAAATGCCGACCACGAGCCGCAGACGCGGCACATCGGCGGGACAGGCCAGACCGGCCGCGCAGCAATTCACAGACCTGAAACAGGCAGCGCTGGAATAATAGTAACTGGACCGCGATCGAAATCGCGGTCCAGAAACGATCACGGCCACCGACTGGGCTGGTGCGGGTACATCCGCCGTCACCTTGCCTGTCTCGTGGCCGCGCTCAGGTCGGTCCTGCCGACCCCATCACCGGAGACGCCGCGCCGTATCAGGCGCAGCAGCTCAACGGCTCTGTTGGAAGATAGATAGGGACCAACCGGGGCTTATCAAGGGCAGGAAAACGGTATCGGGATACTGAGCGCAATGCTTCAGGGTTCCAGCTCGCTATCCCAGTAGAGATAATCAAGCCAGCTCTCGTGCAGATAATTCGGCGGAAACCGGCGGCCATTGCGGTGCAGGTGATGCACCGTCGGCTGAAAAGGGTGTTGCGCCGGCCACATTTTGGCTTCGTCGGCGGTCTTGCTGCCCTTGCGCAGATTGCAGGGCGAGCAGGCGGCGACGACATTCTGCCAGGTCGTGGCGCCGCCGCGTGAGCGCGGGACGAGATGGTCGAATGTCAGGTCCTCGGTCGTGCCGCAATACTGGCAGCAGAAGCGGTCGCGCAGAAAAACGTTGAAACGGGTGAAGGCCGGATAGACCGTCGGCCTGACATAAGTCTTCAGCGAGACGACGCTCGGCAGCTTCATCTCGATGGTGGGGCTGTGAACGGCGGCTTCGTATTCGGCAACGATATTGACGCGGTCGAGACACACCGCCTTGATCGTATCCTGCCAGGACCACAGCGAGAGTGGGTAATAACTCAACGGACGAAAGTCGGCGTTGAGAACGAGAGCAGGAAAACCGCTGGTCGAAACGTGGACGTTCAATCGGACCCCATAGATATGGGTCGGCCGGTCACCGACCGATTCCTCGGATAGTTTACTGCCGCCATGACAGGGATGTGAAGGCATTCGACGGCCCGGCCGGCCAGACCGGCCAGGGGTGGTGCTATCCTGCTCCGCCGGATGCCGGCAGGATAAATGAATGGCGGGTGCGGGAACCTTCTTCGCCCGGGCGCATCCAAAGGCTGTCAGTTCGAGGAACAAGCGATGTCAGCCCTGCATGCCGATCTCGACGGATTGGCCGAATTCGATCTCCTCGCCCGGATGCGCAAGGGCGACGAGGCGGCCATCCGTGTCGTCATCCAGCGCAACAATCAGCGGCTGTTCCGGCTCGCCCGCGGCATCCTCAAGGACGATGCCGAGGCGGAGGATGCCGTGCAGGAGGCCTATGTCCGGGCCTTCACCCGTCTTGCGGATTTTCGCGGCGAGGCGCGGTTCTCCACCTGGCTCACGCGCATTGTTCTCAACGAGGCGCTCGGCCGCTTGCGCGCCCGCCGTCCGGTCGTGCCTTGGGCGGAGGAGACGGAAGCCGAAGCCAGCGGCCGGATCGTTCAGTTCCCGATGATCTCGACGCAACCGGACCCGGAACGCGCAATGGCCCAACATGAAATTCGCGATCTGCTTGAACGTGCCATCGACGCGCTGCCCGATGCCTTCCGCATCGTGCTGATCGCCCGCGTGATCGAGGAGATGAGCACCGAGGAAACCGCCGAACTGTTCGGGATCAGACCGGAAACGGTGAAGACGCGTCTGCATCGCGCTCGCGACATGCTGCGCAAGGATCTCGAACAGCAGGTGGGACCGCTGCTGACGGAAACCTTTCCGTTCAACGGCGCACGCTGCAATCGTATGGCGGATGCGGTGATCGCCCGTCTGCGGACCATACGCTAGATTCTTCCTCCGTTTCATCGCCTCGCGAAGACAGCGGCATACCCATCTGCTGGTCGTCGCGCGTTTTGCTGATGGATGCCTCGCTCGCATGGAATTTCCGTGCTGAACCTGCTTTTCTGACGTTGGGTTTTCTGACGTGTTCTTGCGGGAACCTTTCAGTCTGCCACTCATCCAAATCTCGGTAGCAGGGCCGTGACGGCCCGTCAGGAGGCACCGAGATGTTGAAGATAGTGAGCGGCGTAAGCGCCGCTGTGTTGCTGGCGTCGATCGTGGCGTTCGCGCCGAGCGCCGATGCGCAGAATGCGAAGCTGAACGATGCGCAGATTGCCCATATCGCCTATACGGCCGGCGTCATTGACGTGAAAGCGGGCGAGCTTGCGCTGAAGAAATCGAAGAACAAGGAGGTTCGCGATTTCGCCCAGAATATGGTCGACGATCACAAGGCGGTGAACGATAAGGCGCTGGCGCTGGTGAAGAAGCTCAAAGTGACGCCGCAGGACAACGATGTCAGCAAGTCGCTGGCTAAGCAGGCGGCGACGAAGGAAGCCGAGCTCTCGAAGCTGAGCGGCGCGGCCTTCGACAAGGCCTATGCCGCGAATGAAGTGGCGTTCCACCAGACGGTGAACGGCGCGCTGCAGTCGACGCTGATCCCCTCGGCAAGCAACGCCGAACTCAAGGGGCTGCTGGAGACGGGGCTGAAGCTGTTCCAGGGGCATCAGGAGCACGCGGAGCACGTCGCCGCCGATCTGAAATGATCGGGCACGGGATGGAGAAGGCCATGCAGGCGATGCGGGAGCCTCTCGCATTGCCGGCGCTTGTGGCGCGGTCGTTTCTTGTCGGAGCCGTTGCCGGCCTGTCCGTCTGGTATGTGGTGGCGGCGCATGCCGCGACCGTGATCCAGATCAGAATGGAAAAGGTGGCGTTTGCGCCTGTCGATGTGTCGGCGCATGTCGGGGACACGCTCGAATGGGTGAACGGCGACTTCGTCGCGCACACCGCGACGGCGCGTAACAAGGACTTCAATCTGAACGTTCTGCCGAACAAGACCGGCCGCCTGGTTCTCACCAAGGCCGGCACCTTCGACTACTATTGCCGCTATCATCCCGGCATGAAAGGGACGATCACCGTCACCGAATGACAATGGAAAAAGGCGCTCCGCCCGGAGCGCCTTTCATCTGTTCTGCGACGGCGTGCGGTTGAAACGCTATTTGAATCGTCTGGCCAGGAATTCGCCTCCGTGGCGGAGGCCTTCCTGGTCGATGCCGTGGCCGACGCCGGGCGATATGTGCCATTCGACCGGCACGTCGAGCGCGCTCAAGCCCTGGGCTGCCATGAAGACCGCCTGCACCGGAATCAATTCGTCGCTGTCGCCGTGCACCAGCAGCACCGGCGGTCGTGCCGTGATTTGCGCGGTGAACTGATCGGGATCGAGGTCCGTCGGCGTGACCAGCATGCCGGAATAGCCGACGATCGCCGCCGGAGCGACGGCACGCCGCAATCCGACATGTAGCGACATCATCGTGCCCTGCGAAAAGCCGACCAGCGCCAGAGCCGAGGGCGGCAGATTATGGCGTTGCAGTTCGGCGTCGAGGAATGCGTCGAGTCCAGGCGCGGCCATGTTGACCCCGGTCCAGCGTTCGTTCGGATCGCGGAAGGTCAGCGGGAACCATTCCCGTCCCATCGGCGACTGGCCGCAGGGATGCGGCGCATGCGGCGACACGAAGGCGGCATCCGGCAGCAGCGGCTGCCACGCCCTGCCGATATCGATCAGGTCGTTGCCGTCGGCGCCGTAGCCGTGCAGGAAGACGACGAGTTGCCGGGCCTTGCCGGATTTGGCCGCGAGGCGTGGTCCATCCAGTGTCGTCCGGTCGGCGGCCATTCTTCGTCACTCCTGCGATCGCTTGCGTTTGGTTCTGGGTATCGCGCCCGTCAGGACGCCGTCGCGTTGCTTTATCGCTTTATAGTAAGCCCACAGCAGATGCGCGGCGACACCGCGCCACGGGCGCCAGGCTTCGGCGATGCGGGTGATTGTCTTCGCGTCCGGCCGCTGGCGGAGTTTGAGACCGATGCGCGCCGCCTCCTGCAAGGCAAGGTCGCCGGCCGGCCACGCGTCGGCATGCCCAAGACAAAACAAAAGATAGATGTCGGCGGTCCATGGTCCGATGCCGTGCAGCCGCACCAGTGCGGCGTGGGCATCGTCCGCCGGCATGTCGCCGAGCGCGGCAAGGTCGATCTCGCCGCGGGCGATGGCGTGACCGAGCGCTTTTACTGTCCTGATCTTCGGCATCGACAGGCCGATGCGTGCCAGCTTGTCGCTCCGGGCGCGGCGCACGGCATCCGGATGGAACGGGTCGAAGGCGGCGGCAAACCGCGCCCAGATCGCGGCGGCGCTGGCGGTCGACAATTGCTGCGCCATGACGATGGCGCACAGTCCGGCGAAGCCTGCTTCCCTCCGGCGTAATTCGAATGCGCCGGCGGCCGTCGCAAGCGAATCCAGCCGTGGATCGGCGGCGAGCAGGTGAGCGAGGCCGCGCTGCAGATCGTCCTGGGAGTGCAGGTAATGCTGGGCAGGAAGGGGATGGCTTGCCATTTTCCGCTTGTCATCGCCGGGTTGCGCCGTCAATCCATCCTTGACGATGGATGCGCGGACGACAACCGGGGGCATGCCGCATTCAACAACGGGATCATATGCCGGTTTTCCGATTTGCGCCTTCGCCGAACGGCTATCTGCATCTCGGCCACGCTTTTTCGGCGCTGCTGAACGAGCAGGCGGCACGCGCGTGCGGCGGCCGTCTGCTCCTGCGCATCGAGGATATCGACGGTGCACGTTGCCGGCCGGAGTTCGAGGCAGCCATTCATGAGGACTTGCGCTGGCTCGGCCTGACCTTCGACCCGGAATTGCGGCGGCAATCGGATCGGCTCGATGCCTATCGTGCGGCGCTCGACCGGCTCGATCGGATGGGTCTCATCTATCCGAGTTTCGACAGCCGTACCGATATCGCCCGCATGGTGACGGACCGCGAGAATAATGATGGCGCCCGCTGGCCGCGTGACCCGGACGGCGCGCCGCTCTATCCGGGATACGACCGTGAGCTCTCGCCGGCGGAGCGCGAACGGCGCATGGGTCAGGGACAGCCTTATTCGCTGCGTCTGGATATGGCGGCGGCCCTGGCGCGCGTGCCGCACCTGGCCTGGCAGGAAGAGGGCAAGGGCGCAGAACAACAGATTGTCGCCGATCCGGCCGCGTGGGGCGATGTGGTGCTGGCGCGCAAGGATACGCCGGCGAGCTATCATCTCGCCGTGGTGATCGACGACGCTGCGCAGGGCGTCACGCACGTCGTCCGGGGCACCGACCTCTATCCTTCGACGGCGGTGCATCGGCTGTTGCAGGTGCTGCTCGACCTGCCGGCGCCGGTCTATCGCCACCATCGGCTGATTCTCGATGGCGACGGCCGTAAATTGTCGAAATCGACGAAAGCGACGGCGCTGCGCGATTTGCGCGGGGCCGGGGCAACGCCCGCCGACATCCGCACCATGGCCGGTTTCTGAGTTGTTCATACGGGCCGCGGATTGCTCGCCCGGCCAGAAGTTCCGTGGCATGGTGGCGGTGGGGGACAGATCGTCCGATGGCGAAACGCAAAGCCACAAAGGCCCGGCGCGGAATGGCATCGGCACGCAAGCCGCATCGGGTGCCGGCCGGCAAGCCGTACAGGACGCTGGCCAAGACCATTGCCAAGACCATCGCCAAGACAACCACAACCACCAGGACCAGTGCCAGGACTGCAGCCGGGGCGTCGCACAAGAAGTCGCGCAATGTGTCGGTCAAAGCCGCACAGAAACAACAGCAGCAGGCTGTCGCGACCGTCGAGGCGTCGCTGGCGGGCATCGCGCATGACCTGCGCACGCCGCTGACCGGCATTCTGGCGCTGGCGGAACTGCTAGCGAGTTCGGATATCGGCGAGCGAGAGCGACAATGGGCCAATGCCATCAAGAATGGCGCGGAACATCTGGCGGCGCTCACGACGCTCATCGTCGACGCAGCCAGGGCGGAAGCGGCCGGTCTGGTGCTGCGCCGGGAAACGTTTCCGCTGCGTCCGCTGGCCGAGGCGGTCGGCCGTGCGCTGGTGGCGCGTGCGCAGACAAAAGGCGTCAAGGCGGAAGTGCGGATCGCGCGCAATCTGCCGGCGATGGTCACGGGCGATCCGTTGCGGCTGCGTGCCGCGCTCGAAAATCTTGCCGACAATGCCATCAAGTTCACCGGCAAGGGGGCGGTCGTCATGACGGTTACCGCCGCCACTGCGCCACGCGATCGCGTGCGGTTGACCTTCAGCTTCAGCGACACCGGTATCGGCCTCTCAACGGCCGAGATCAAACGGCTGTTCCGGCCTTTCGCGCAGGCGAGCGAGAATGTGGCGCGTCAGTATGGCGGCGCCGGACTCGGACTGGTGTTCGTGCGGCGGGTCGCCAAGGCACTCGGTGGCAGCCTGACGGTGGCGAGTACGCCGGGCAAGGGCAGTACGTTTCGTCTTTCCGTTCCGGTGATCCGCGCCGATATTCGTCCCGGTGTGCGCGCGGTGGAGCGCGCTGCCGCAGCGCGGCCGCTGACAGTGCTTTGCGCCGAGGATAACCCCTATGGCCGCGTGGTGATGAACACGATTCTCGTCGAGCTCGGCCACAAGATCGACTTCGTCGAGACTGGCGAAGCGGCGGTCAAGGCGGTGGCGCGCGCCGATTACGATGCGGTGCTCATAGACGTGACGCTTCCCGGTATCGACGGAATCGAGGCGACCCGCCGGATCCGCGCGCTTCCCGGTCCGTCCGGCAAGGTGCCGGTCATCGGTGTTTCGGGGCGGACCGGTTCGCGCGAGGAGGCCGCCGCGCGCGCTGCCGGCATGGATGATTATTTCGGCAAGCCGATCAGCCCTGCCAGGCTGGCCGAAGTGCTGGCAGCAATCTCGCAGCGATAACGGCGCTCTGCCCGGATCACGTCCGGGATTGATCCTCCGGCATCGCCACGAAGATCAACACCACCGCGGTCGCCATCGAGAAACGGAACGCCGAATCGATGCCGTTCCAGCTTTTCGACATCCACATGACGAACCATTCTCCGCCGATCGCGATAAAGGCCACCTGAAAGACGACGAAGCCGAAGGCGAGGCCGGCAATCGACCAGCGCTTGGCATGCGTGAACGCTTCCGGATTGCCGCCGATGGCCCTCAGCATTCGTATCGCGCCGATCCAGCACAGCGCCGCGGTGAGCAATTCGGCGGCAATGACAATGATATAGGCTGCATGGTGCAGCAGGGGATTGGTGATGGCGCGATAGCCGATGCGGGCGTCAGGGAACACAGTGTCCATCATCAGGACGTGTTGCACGAAAGCGAGGTTGGTCTGGTAGTCGGTGATGTTGCCGAACGTCGCAAGTGATACGATCAGGGCGATGGTTGCGACCAATGCTGATTTTGCGAGACGGGTGACAGGCATCGTTACCGCTCCTCCGGCTTGATCCACCGTGATAGCCGGACGTGCGGAAATTTGAAGCGCCGCCGCTGCGATTTCAGGCGCCCGGTGCGTCGTTGGCGCGTTCGACGATCGCCACGACATCGAACATGATGCGGTTGAGCTCGAAATTCTTCGGGGTATAAACGGCGGCGATGCCGGCTTTTTCCAGTTCCTCGGCATCTTCCGGCGGGATGATGCCGCCGACCACCACGGGAATGTCGGCGAGACCCGCTGCCTTCAGCCGCGCCACCACGTCCTTGACCAGCGGCAGGTGGCTGCCCGACAGCACCGAGAGGCCGATGACGTGCGCCTTTCTGGCGCGCGCTGCCTTGACGATATCCTCCGGCGTCAGGCGGATGCCGTCATAGACCACCTGCATGCCGGCGTCGCGGGCGCGCACGGCGATCTGCTCCGCGCCATTGGAATGGCCGTCGAGACCTGGCTTACCGACGAGGAAGGTGACGCGGCGCCCGAGTTTGCGCGAGACGCGGTCGACGTCGGCACGGATTTCGTCGAGGCCCTCGACGTCATTGCGCATCGCCGAGCCGACGCCGGTCGGCGCGCGGTATTCGCCGAAGGCTTGGCGTAGCGTCCAGCCCCATTCGCCGGTCGTCACGCCGGCTTTGGCGCAGGCGATCGAGGCCGGCATGATGTTGACGCCATTGCCGGCCGCGCGCTTGAGTTCATCAAGTGCAACCTTCACCGCCCTGTCGTCGCGCGCCGCGCGCCAGGCGTCGAGCCGCGCGATCTGGTCGCGCTCCGCGTCCTCGGACACGGTGAGGATCGCTTCCATGCCGCCGGTGAGCGGCGAGGGCTCGCTCTCGGTGAAGCGGTTGACGCCGACCACGGTCTGCTCACCGCGCTCGATCGCTTCGAGACGGGCGGTATTGGATTCGACCAGCCGTTGCTTCATGTAGCCGCTCTCGACCGCGGCGACCGCGCCGCCCATCTCCTCGATGCGGCGGAGTTCTTGCTTCGCCTCATGTTTGAGCGCCCCGACCTTGTCGGCGATCGCCTGCGAGCCGTCGAAGATATCGCCGTATTCCAGCAGGTCGGTTTCATAGGCGAGAATCTGCTGCATCCGCAGCGACCATTGCTGGTCCCAGGGGCGCGGCAGGCCAAGCGCTTCGTTCCAGGCCGGCAACTGTACCGCGCGGGCCCGCGCGGACTTCGACAGCGTGACGGCAAGCATTTCGATCAGGATGCGCGCGACGTTGTTCTCTGGCTGTGGCTCGGTCAGGCCGAGCGAATTCACCTGCACGCCGTAGCGGAACAGTCGCTGCTTCGGATCGGTGATGCCGTAGCGGGTGCGTGTGATCTCGTCCCACAATTCGACGAAGGCGCGCATCTTGCAGATTTCGGTGACGAAGCGGAGCCCGGCATTGACGAAGAACGAGATGCGTCCGACCACCTCGCTGAATTTCTCCGGCGTCACTTCGCCCGATGCTTTCACCGTATCGAGCACGGCGATGGCGGTCGCAAGCGCGAACGCCAGTTCCTGCACCGGCGTCGCGCCAGCTTCCTGCAGGTGATAACTGCAGATGTTCATCGGATTCCATTTCGGCAGTTCAGAGGTGGTGAACACCGCCACGTCCTTGATCAGCCGCATGGATGGTGTCGGTGGGAACACATAGGTGCCGCGCGACAGATATTCCTTGATGATGTCGTTCTGGATCGTGCCGGTGAGCGCGGCGCGTGGCGCGCCCTGCTCGTCGGCGACGGCGATGTAGAGCGCCAGCAGCCACGCTGCTGTGGCGTTGATGGTCATCGATGTGTTCATTGTCGCGAGCGGGATCTGCTCGAACAGCGCGCGCATGTCGCCGAGATGGCAGATCGGCACGCCGACCTTGCCGACTTCGCCGCGGGCCAGAATGTCGTCGCTGTCGTAGCCGGTCTGCGTCGGCAGATCGAAGGCGACGGAAAGGCCCGTCTGTCCCTTGGCGAGATTCTTCCGATAGAGCGCGTTGGAGGCCGCGGCGGTGGAATGCCCGGCATAGGTCCGGAAAATCCAGGGTCTGTCGCGCATCATTTTCAGGTCCCGCTGAGCATATAAGTTGAGCATTTCTGGTTTTGCGGCGCAATATTATTGTGTGACACAGAATAATCTAATGTCAGATATTTGGCTGTTTGAGATGTAAAATTACGTATATAATCGATATTTTAATTGTTTAATGCTTTGTGTCTATTGCAACGCAATATCATCTGCGGCAGACTTGAGCGGTTGCATCATTTCCATGGAGGCAGCGATGCCGGCGCCAGCCCAGTCCAGCGCTTCTGCCAGCGCCCCGCCCAGCATTCACCCCGGGATAAAGATGGTGAAGGACCTCTATGACATCGGCGAAATCCCGCCGCTGGGTCATGTCCCGGCGAGGATGCACGCCTGGGTGATCCGCCAGGACCGGCACGGACCGCCGGAAGAGGCGATGCGGCTCGAAGTCGTGCCGACCTGGCCGATCGCCGACGACGAGGTGCTGGTTCTGGTGATGGCCGGCGGCGTCAACTACAACGGCATCTGGGCCGGGCTCGGCCAGCCGATCACGCCGTTCAACGTTCACAAGCAGCCGTTCCACATCGCCGGCTCCGATGCCTCCGGCGTCGTCTGGGCGGTCGGCAACAAGGTGAAGCGCTGGAAGGTCGGCGACGAGGTGATCGTTCACTGCAATCAGGACGATGGCGACGACGAGGACTGCAACGGCGGCGATCCGCTGTTGTCGCCGTCGCAGCGTATCTGGGGCTATGAGACGCCGGATGGCTCGTTCGCGCAATTCTGCCGCGTGCAGTCGCGACAGTTGATGCAGAAGCCGGCGCATCTGACCTGGGAGGAGAGCGCCTGCTACACGCTTACCCTCGCCACCGCCTATCGCATGTTGTTCGGCCACGCGCCGCATACGCTCAAGCCCGGCGACAATGTGCTGGTGTGGGGCGCGTCGGGCGGCCTTGGCGTATTCGGCATCCAACTCGTCTCGGCGTCGGGCGCCAATGCCATCGGCGTCATTTCCGACGAATCGAAGAAGCAATATGTGATGGACCTTGGCGCCAAGGGCGTCATCAACCGCAAGGACTTCAACTGCTGGGGTCAGCTTCCGCAGGTCAATTCGCCAGATTACGCCGAATGGGCCAAGGAAGCGCGACGCTTCGGCAAGGCGATCTGGGATATCACCGGCAAGCGCGATGTCGACATCGTCTTCGAACATCCGGGCGAGGCGACGTTTCCGGTGTCGTCGATGGTGGTCAAGCGCGGCGGCATGGTGGTGTTCTGCGCCGGCACCACGGGCTTCAATCTCACCTTCGATGCGCGCTATGTCTGGATGCGGCAGAAGCGCATCCAGGGCTCGCATTTTGCTCACCTTAAACAGGCATCGGCGGCCAACCGCTTCGTGCTGGAACGCCGCATCGACCCGTGCATGAGCAAGGTGTTTCCGTGGGCCGAGATCCCGAAGGCTCATACGATGATGTGGAAGAACCAGCACCCGCCGGGCAACATGGCGGTGCTGGTCAATGCGCCGGTGGAAGGCCTGCGCAGCTTCGACGACGTGATGGAAGCGCAACACGGCTGATATGCCTGCCGTCATGCGCAGGCGTGACACGCGCATCCGTCGTCTTCGAGAAACCGGGCTTTTGCAAGCCGGATCGCCGGACCGGTCGGCAATGATCGTGATCGGGCAGTACCCCCGATGCGGATGGCTGCGCGCGAGCCTCACGCTTTCGCGGCGGGTTTCCGACGGGCCCTGACCAGCTTGCGTAGCCTGTGCGCCTTTTCGCGCTGCTGCGCGCGCGCCGCGATCACCGAATTGAACTCGCCGCCATAGATGAAGATCGACGCGCAGATATAAAGAAACACCAGCGCGATCATCGCCGAGGCAAGGCCGGCATACATGGTGACATAGCCGTAGGCGAATTCCGCCAGATAGCGGCCGAAGACCGCGCCGCTGACGAGCCACAGGAGCAGCGTCGCGACGATGCCCGGCCAGATCTCGCGCAGCCGCCGCCGCCCCGCCGGCAGCCACAGATGCACGATCACCAGTGCGACGACCAGGACGAGAATGGCGGCGGCAAAGCGCGCGAAGGTCACCAGTTCGCCGAACGGCATCAGTGCCGGAACCGCCTTGACGGCCTGTGCCCAGATCAGCGGCGCCAGCACGACCAGAAACGCAAAGGCGATCAGCGCGACTGCTCCGACGATGACGTAGCCGATGGATTCCGCGCGCAGCGACCAGGCGGAGCGCTCCTCACTGATATTATAGGCGCGGTTCAGCCCGATGCGCAGGCTCTCGACGCCGCTCGAGGCGAAGTACAGCGCGAAGACCGCGCCGAAAGTCAGCGCGCCGCCGCGCAGGCTTGTCAGCATGTCGTGAATGTCGAGCGCCAGCGGCCCGGCGACCGCCGGCGGCCAGGTCTCCAGCAGGATTCTTGCCGCCTCGTCGGCGAGCTCGCGCGAGCCGAAGAAGAAGCCGGCAAGCGCCGTCACCACGATCAGGAACGGAAACATCGCCATCAGTGTCGACAGCGCAATGTGGCTGGCGATCGCCCAGCCATCGTCGGCGAGGAACGCGTAGAACGCGTCGAGAAGAATCTGCCAGATGCGACGGAGAATGAGCAGAGTGGCCTCTCATGGTGACAGAACATGCGGCATGCGCAGAGCGCCGCTGCTCCGCTGTCTGCGCCAACGTGCGGAACCGCAAATCGTTGCAGCCTGCACGCCAGCGCTGCGGTGACGTCAGGCCGCGCGCACATCCGCCAGAAAACGACGGACCTCGGCCTCGAGCTGCTCGGCATCGGTGGCCAGCGCATCGGCCATGCTCTTGACGTCGGAGGCGGTGACGCGCGCCTCGGCGCTGGCATCGGAGACCCGGCCCATCGCGGTGGCGCCGATCTGGGCGTCGCCGGAGGCGCGGCTGACGCCCTGCGCGATGGCGGACACTGCGGCGTTCTGCTGCTCCACGGTCGCGGCCACGGTGGTGGCGATGGCCGCCATGTCGGCGATGATCTCGTTGACCTGTTCGATGGCGCGGGTGGCGTCGGCGGTGGCGGACTGGATCGCGCCGACCTGGCTGGCGATTTCCTCCGTTGCCCTGGCGGTCTGGTTCGCCAGCGATTTGACCTCGGCGGCGACCACGGCGAAGCCCTTGCCGGCCTCGCCGGCGCGGGCGGCCTCGATGGTGGCATTGAGCGCCAGCAGGTTGGTCTGACCGGCGATCGCCTGGATGAGGCCGATCACCTCGCCGATACGGGTTGCGGCTGCCCCGAGCTCGGTCATCGTGTTGGCGGTGCGTTGCGATTCCGCCACGGCCCGTTCGGCAACGCCGGTCGAGTTGGCGGCCTGCATCGAAATCTCGCCGATGGAGGTGGCGAGTTCTTCGACCGAGCCGGCGGCGGTGGCGACATTCGCCGAAGCGGCGTTGGCATGCTGTTCGGCGGTGCTTGCTTCCGCCGAGACGATATCGGCGGCGCCGTTGAGATTGGCGGATGTGTCTTCGAGGCGGCTGGCGGCATCGCGCAGCCGCGTCAGCGCCGCATCGGCCGATTGCTCGAATTGCGCGACGGCGGCGGTGATCGCCTCCGCACGCTGTTCGCGGGCGCGGCTGGTGTGGACCTGCGTCTCCGCAAGCTTTTCCCGTTCGACCATCTTGTCGCGGAAGACGATGGCGGCGCGGGCCATGTCGCCGATCTCGTCGCGCCGCCGCGTTCCGGGAATCCGGATGGTGATGTCGCCGGCGGCGAGCCCTTTCATGGCTCCGGCCAGCCGGTTGAGCGGATTGACGACGCCGCGTCCCACCAGCCAGCTCATCAGCAGGCTGAACAGGACGATCGCCAGACTGATGGCGATGATCTTGATGCGGGTCGCGAACTGGGACGCGCTCAGCGCGGCACCCGCGGTAGCGCCGCTGTCGCGGGCATAGTCGATGATCGCGTCGGCCTGCGGGACAATCTTCTGGCTGTCGAGGTCCATGAGCGCCCGCAACGTGGCGATGCGGCCGAAGCTGTCGACCCAGCTCCGGAACAGCTCGGCATAGGCTCTCACCCGTTGTTCGAGCTCTGTCTTCATTTCAGGCCCGCCGTCGATGCTGGCGAACTTGGTCAGGAACTTCTCGTATTCCTCGAAGAACGGCTGGCGGAAATATTCGCGCTGCGAATAGCGATAGCTGCTTTCGTAGCGGCGCATGATCAGCAGCGGCTTCATCAATTGTTCTGCGGCGCCGGGGTCGAGCCATGACGCGACATTGTTCTGGATGAGCCGTTCGACGGCGTTGGCGGAAAGCTGCAAGGCATTCTGCAGCCCCTCGCTGTCGTCGAAGCCGAGGCGCTTCTGCTCGGCGACGAGGTCTTTGAAGCTCTCGCGCAACCTGACGATCTCGTCGCGCATCGCGGCGATCGCGACCACGCGATCGGGGCTGATCAGCGTCTGGATGGTGTCGAGCTTGTCCAGCGCCGCCTGCTGGCTTTGCGCGAAGCGCTGCACGAGCTCGTCGCTTGGCGCGAAGGCGAAGTCCTTGGCGCCGATGCGCATCCCAGAGATCGCCATCTTCAGGTCGCGGCTCGCGTCGGCGAGCGCGGCGGCTTGTCGGGCTGCCTGAAAGGCCGTGTCGACATCGCGCTCGCCGGACATGAAGTTCAGGCCGTTGGCGAGAAAGCCGATCACCGGCAGCAAGGCGATGAAGATGATGCGCGAGCGGACGGAAAACGACGAAACGAAGTGTTTGAAGAACAGCCGCATGGTGACCAGGTGTCCATGAAGCGGCAGCCGGCTCACGCAGGCCCCCCGCAATATCCCCGCCAGAAGGAAACCGCAGTTCGGTTAATTTTATCGGAATCCACACGTTATGCGGGTAATGGGGTAGGGCTTCCGTCCCGGCGCTGCATTACGGGCGCGGCATTGATTTTGTGCGGCGCACACGTACTCTCGGGCGCCGTCCTGTTGAACCGACCGGGGACCCCACCCATGCCGCTTGCCGAACGACACACCGATGCCGCTGCAGCCTTTGTCGATCAGGCGCGCGAGGCGGTCGCCGCTGTCGATGCGGTTCTGGCCGATGCGGTGCGGCTGGTGCGCGAGCGAGTGGTGCGAGAGGGGCGTGCGTCCGGTGCGCTGCTCGAACGCGAGCAGCGGGCGACGCACGGGCTCGCCTGGTTCGCCACCTATGCCGAGGCGATCCGGCAACTGGTTGCCTATGCGGAGCGGATGACGGCGCAGGGCGGTCCTGGCGAACTGGAAGAGCATCTCCTGCGCATCGGGCTTGGCGAATATCTAGCGCAGATCGAGGGCGGCATCCCGATGAGCCAGGGCGAGATCGTGCGTCTTGCCGATTTCGGTTTGACGCGCGCGCAGGTGGCGGCCCGCATGAGTGCGGCGGTGGAGACGCTGATCGCCGACGGCAATACGGCACCGCGCCGCGCCCGGCTGGTCGAACTGCTGCGCGCCGGTCGGCATCCGGCGCTCGGCCTCGACGAGACCCTGACCTCGATCCGCGACGAGATGCGCAAATTCGCCGATGCCGAGGTCGCGCCCTTCGCGCAGGGCTGGCACCGCAGCAACAGCTATATCCCGATGGACGTCATCGACCATATGTCGGCGATGGGCGTCTTCGGCCTGACCATTCCCGAACCGTATGGCGGTCTGGGGCTCGGCAAGGAATCGATGTGCGTCGTCTCCGAGGAATTGTCCTGCGGTTATATCGGCGTCGGCTCGCTCGGCACCCGCTCGGAGATCGCCGCCGAACTGATCCTCGCCGGCGGCACGAGCGAGCAGAAGGACAAGTGGCTGCCGAAGATCGCCTCCGGCGAGATCCTGCCGACGGCGGTATTCACCGAGCCGAATACCGGCTCCGACCTCGCCTCGATCAAGACGCGGGCAGTGCGCGAGGGCGACGTCTATAGAATCTACGGCAACAAGACCTGGATCACTCATCCGGTGCGTGCCGATCTGATGACGCTGCTGGCGCGTACCGATCCGCAGGAGAAGGGCCATCGCGGCCTGTCGATGTTCCTGGCCGAGAAACCGCGCGGCGACGACGTGAACCCATTCCCGGCGGCGGGGATGAGCGGCACCGAGATCGAGGTGCTCGGCTATCGCGGGATGAAGGAATACGAGATCGCGTTCGATGGCTTCGCGGTGAAGGCGGAGAATCTGCTCGGCGGCATCGAGGGGCAGGGGTTCAAGCAGTTGATGCAGACTTTCGAGTCGGCCCGCATCCAGACGGCGGCGCGCGCCATCGGCGTGGCGCAGGCGGCGATGGAGACGGCGCTCGGCTATGGCGAGCAGCGCGTGCAGTTCGGCCAGCCGATCGTGGCGTTCCCGCGGGTCGCCGACAAGATCGCGATGATGGCGGCGGAGATCATGATCGCCCGCCAGCTCACCTATTACGCTGCGCGGGAGAAGGATTCCGGCCGGCGCTGCGACCTCGAGGCCGGCATGGCCAAGCTCTTGGCCGCCCGCATCGCCTGGGCCAATGCCGACAATGCGGTGCAGATCCACGGCGGCAACGGCTTCGCGCTGGAGTTCCCGGTCTCGCGGATTCTGTGCGACGCCCGCATCCTCAACATCTTCGAGGGCGCCGCTGAAATCCAGGCCCAGGTCATTGCCCGCCGGCTGCTCGACGGCAGCAATTGACCGGAGCGATGCGGCGATTCGGGCTGGCTCCGCCGCGCCGCGGTGATATGGTCGCGCCGCTGATCGAGGCCGGTGAATGACGCGCACGTCTGTCCTGACCATCCTGCTTGCGGGAGTGCTCTGCCTGTATGCCGGGCAGGCTTCGAATCTGGTCTCGAATCAGGCCCGGGCTCAGGTTCCGGGCGAGGCGGGCGACGACGCCTCGACGCGCGCCACCCGCACCGCGCCACAGGCGCCGGACGCCATTGCAGTGCCCGACTTCTGGGATCCGCGCCGGCGGCCGGAGCGGCCGGACCTCACCCGCGTTCCGGCCATCCGCTTCCTCACCGAGACCGACTATCCGCCGTTCAATTTCGCCGGCCCGGACCGCAATCCGGCCGGCTTCAACGTCGATCTGGCGCGCGCCATCTGCGACGAGATCAAGGCGCAATGCACGATCCAGCAGCGCCGATTCGATACGCTGCTCGCTGCGCTCAACGCCAATCAGGGCGACGCCATCATCGCTTCGATCGCGATCACGCCGCAGACGCGCCAGCTCGTCGATTTCACTGATCCCTATTATCGCATGCCGGCGCGCTTCGTGTCGCGCAAGGATACGGACTTCGCCGACACGCAGCCGCCGCAGCTCGAAGGCCGCAGCGTCGCGGTGGTCGCCGGCACCGCGCATGAGGCCTATCTCAAGGCGCTCTATACCGAGGCGGTGCTCAAGCCCTATCCGACGCCGGAGACGGCGCGCGAGGCGCTGAAGAAAGGCGAGGCCGACTTGCTGTTCGGTGACGGCATCGCGCTCGCCTTCTGGCTCAACGGCACCGAATCCGACAATTGTTGCGTTTTCCGCGGCGGGCCTTATCTCGAAAGCGCTTTCTTCAGCGAAGGTGTCGGCATCGCGGTCCGCCGCGGCAACGACGTGCTGCGGCAGGCGCTCAACTGGGCGATGTTCCGGCTCTGGGAAAAAGGCCGCTACACCGACCTCTGGCTTCGCTACTTCCCCGTAAGTCCGTTCTGATGAGTCCGTTCTGACATGACCGAAAGTCCTGCGACCGATCTGCACAAGCTGGCCGAACAGTCGAACGCCTGGCCGTTCGAGGAAGCGAGGAAGATCGTCGCGCGCCTGAAAAAAACGCCGAAGGACGAGGTGATCTTCGAGACCGGCTATGGCCCCTCCGGCCTGCCGCATATCGGCACCTTCGGCGAGGTCGCGCGGACCTCGATGGTGCGTCATGCCTTCCGCGTGCTGACCGAAGACAGGATCAGGACGCGCCTGATTGCCTTCTCCGACGACATGGACGGGTTGCGCAAGGTGCCGGATAACGTCCCGAACAAGGACCTGCTGACGCTGCATCTCGGCAAGCCGTTGACGCAGGTGCCCGATCCGTTCGGCACGCATCCCTCTTTCGGCGAGCACAACAATGCCGAGCTGCGACGCTTCCTCGACCATTTCGGATTCGACTACGAATTCATGTCGTCGACCCAGTGCTACACGTCCGGCCGCTTCGACGAGACGCTGCTCAAGCTGCTGACGCGCTTCGACAAGGTGATGGCGATCATGCTGCCGTCGCTGCGCGAGGAGCGGGCGCAGACCTATTCGCCGTTCCTGCCGATCGATCCGAAGACCGGCGTTGTGCTGCAGGTGCCGGTTGTCGCGCACGATGCCAGGGCCGGGACCATCACCTACGAGGAGCCGGACACGAAGGAGCAGATCACCGTTCCGGTCACCGGCGGCCGCTGCAAGCTGCAATGGAAGCCGGACTGGGCGATGCGCTGGGTGGCGCTCGGCATCGACTACGAGATGGCCGGCAAGGACCTCATCGATTCGGTGAAGCTGTCGGGGCAGATCTGCCGGGCGCTCGGCGGCACGCCGCCGGAAGGCTTCAACTACGAACTGTTCCTCGACGAGAAGGGCCAGAAGATTTCCAAGTCGAAGGGCAACGGCCTGACCATCGACGAGTGGCTCCGCTACGCCTCGCCGGAATCGCTGTCGCTGTTCATGTATCGCGAGCCGAAGGCGGCGAAGCGCCTGTATTTCGACGTGATCCCGCGCCATGTCGACGAATATCAGCAACTGCTCGACGGCTATCCGCGTCAGGATGGACGGCAGCGGCTGAGCAATGCGGTGTGGCATATCCACGGCGGCAACCCGCCGCAGGTCGAGATGCCGATCTCGTTCCAGATGCTGCTGACGCTGGTGTCGTCGTCGAACGCGGAAAACGCCGAGACGCTGTGGGGATTCATCGGCCGCTATCGGCCGGGCGTGACGCCGCAGACGCATCCTAAGCTCGACGCGCTGGTCGGTTATGCCATTCATTATTTCCGCGACTTCGTGCTGCCGCAGAAACAGTTCCGCGACGCGACCGAACAGGAGCGCGCCGCCTTGCAGGATCTGCGCGATGCGCTGTCGCAGCTTCCCGCCGACGCCGATGGCGGTGCCATTCAGGACGTCGTCTACGAGATCGGTCGCCGCGATCCGTTCCTCGATCATGCCAAGAAGGCGAAGGACGGCCGCCCCGGCGTGTCGCTCGACTGGTTCAACATGCTCTACCAGGTGCTGCTCGGGCAGGAGAAGGGACCGCGCTTCGGCTCCTTCGTCGCGGTCTATGGTCTCGACAACACCATCGCGATGATCGACGGCGCACTGGCGCGCCAGGCGTAACGATCGTGCGCCTTTCGAGGTCGCGATGACCGCCTCCGCGCTGGCCGTCATCGGCGCGACGATTGTTTTCTCGTCGTTCTTGTCCGGCGTGTTCGGCATGGCCGGCGGCATGATCCTGCTGGGCGTGCTGCTGGTTTATTTCGACGTCGCTACGGCGATGATCCTGTTTTCGGCCATCCAGTTCGTCAGCAATGGCTGGCGTGCGGTGCACTGGCGCTCTTTCGTGCGCTGGCCGATTTTCTTCATGTATGCGGCAGGCTCGCTGGTGGCCTTTGCGGGCATGCGTTTTGTCGCCTTCGTGCCGGACAAGGCGACGGTCTATCTGCTGCTCGGGGCGATGCCGCTTGCCATCGAGATACTGCCGGCTGCCGCCCGTCCCAATATTGAATGGCGTGGCGTGCCGTTCATGTCCGGCATCCTGATCACCGTCATTCAGTTCATTTCCGGCGTCGGCGGCCTCGTCCTCGATGTGTTCTTTCAGAAGAGCGGGTTCGATCGCAAGACGGTGATCGGCACCAAATCGGTCACGCAGACGTTTTCCCACGTATTGCGGGCGTCCTATTTCGGTTCGCTTGCCGGAATGGGCGAGCTCTCGGCGGCGCAGATCGGCCCCGGCATTGTCCTGGCAATTCTCGGTTCGATGCTGGCGCCGCTGATTCTCGAACGCATGACCGATCACGGCTATCGGCGCTGGAGCCGTTGGGTGATCATGTCCATTGCCGCAGTCTACATGTTGCGTGGAGCTTCTCTGCTGGCGGGCGTAGCCTGAGGCACCCCGCTTGCGGGAAGGATGGCCCCGGCGTTGGCCGGGGCCCCGGCAATGCTCCGTAGTGCCTGCGGCTCAGGTGAACATCTCGATTCGGCCGCGCAGATCCATCAACCCGGTCTCGACCTTGAGCTGGGGCAGACGCTCGTTCATCTGCTTGCGGAATTCGCCGAGCGCCTTGCGATGTGTTTCGTTTTCCGTCTTCCGGTTGGCGACGCTGTCGGCGCCGTAGGCGATCTTGGCCGCGCCGCAATCGCGATGATTGATGGCGATCACGCGCTTGATGTTGTGCAATTGCACCGAAGCATTGACGTTGTCCCAGTAGGCCTTGTGCCAGTCCTTGAACGGTTCGGCGACGACGCCGATCGCGGCCCCCGCGATGATGAACTGGCTGAACTTGCCGGTCAGCCGGCGCCGGGCCGTGTAGCGGTCCATCGGTTGATGCAGACGCGGGTCGATGCAGCCGAGCAGCATGGCTTCGTAATTGCCGCTGGCGGCAAGGGCGAAGGACGGCAGCGTCGCGGCAAGGCCGACGGCGCCAGTGCCGATCAGGAACCGGCGTCGGCTGAAGCGGTTCTGCAGCAGGTCGCCGCAGCAGGTGCAGGCGTTGTCGAAACGCATGGTCGGATATCCCCCCGGATGAGGGCGGGGGCGGATCGCCCCGCGCCTGCGGCCGTCCGGCCGCGTTGCCGCTGAAGCAAACCCGGATAAGGTTGCTGTGCGGTTACTGGCTCGCCCAGACGATGCGGGCGATCCACAGCATCTCCTGTATCGGGATGGTGCGGTCGGGGTGCTCGCGGTTGAGCGACTGCAGTTCGATCACTTTGCTGGTCTTGCGCTTGAGCTCCTTGACCATCACCTCGCCGGCCTTGGTCTTGACCACCACCCGGTCGCCGCGCCGTACCGCTGCCGCCGGCGAGACGACGATCACGTCGCCGTCGCGGTAGGCGGGTTTCATCGAATCGCCGGAGATTTCCAGTGCGTAAGCGTGAGCGTCGTTGACCGCGGGGAAGGCGACCTCGTCCCAGCCCTTGCCGACGGGAAAGCCGCCGTCGTCGAAGAACCCGCCGGCGCCGGCCTCGGCGAAGCCGATCAGCGGCACCGCCTGCGCCGGCGCGCGGGCGCTGTCGGCGATCAGCGAAATGAAGGTGTTGACGCTGAAGCCGGTGGCGTCGAGCGACTTGGCGACGGATTCCGTCGACGGCCAGCGCGCCCGCCCGTCTGGCGTCACCCGTTTCGATTTGTTGAAGGTCGTCGGATCGAGCCCGGCTTTCCGGGCGAGGCCGGACGGCGACAGTCCGGCGCGCGCGGCGAGGCGGTCGATGGCAGTCCAGATCTGCGCGTGGGTGAGCATCGATGACGGCATGTCGGTCCCCGATTGGTTGGCGCCGGTTGCCGGCGCGGCGTGCCGCTGCGACTGTGGTGAGACTTTTGTCCGCCGGTAGGAATTATAGCCTCGATTTGCGCCCGTCCAGCGTCTTTTTTATATCCGTGTCGAAGCGTCCGAGTCGCCAGACCGGACGCCGCTGGAGTACCCCCGTGATTGGCTTGTTTGACCGTTTGGCACGGCCCTTTCTGCGCGCCCTCGATCCGGAGGATGCGCATCATCTGGCCATCCGGGGGCTGAAGCTGATGCCGCGAGGCGCGGTCGCGGAAGATGTTCCCGAACTGGCGGTGCGGGCATTCGGTCTCAATTTCCCCAATCCGCTCGGCATCGCCGCCGGTTTCGACAAGAACGCGGCGGTCCCCGATGCGCTGTTGCGTCTCGGTTTCGGCTTCGTCGAAATCGGCACGGTGACGCCGCGTCCGCAGGCCGGTAACCCGCGGCCGCGGCTGTTCCGGCTCGAAGCCGATCAGGGCGTGATCAACCGCCTCGGCTTCAACAATGACGGGCAGAAGGCGGTGCTGGCGCGGCTGGCGGCGCGGGCGGAGCGCGGCGGCATCGTCGGGGTCAATATCGGCGCCAATCGCGACAGCGTCGATCGCGTCCAGGACTATGTCCGGCTGATCGAAGCCTTCGCGCCGGTCGCCAGCTATTTCACCGTCAATGTCTCTTCGCCGAACACGCCGGGTTTGCGCAACTTGCAGCAGGCCGATGCGCTCGACGATCTGCTGGCGCGCGTTACCGAGGCGCGCGACCGCGTCAGTCGCAATGCCGGCCCGACGCCGCTGCTGCTGAAGATCGCGCCGGACCTGACACTGGCTGAACTCGACGACGTCGTCGGCGTTGCGCGCAAACGCCGGGTGGACGGAATGATCGTCGGCAACACCACGGTGATGCGCCCCCGCACGCTGCGCGAGGGCGACAAGGCGCGCGAAGTCGGCGGCCTGTCCGGCAAGCCGTTGTTCCGCCTCTCGACGCGCATCCTGGCGGAAACCTTCGTGCGCGCGGAAAGCGCCTTTCCGCTGGTCGGCGTCGGCGGCATCGATTCCGGCGCCACGGCGATCGCCAAGATCAAGGCCGGCGCAAGTCTGCTGCAGATGTATAGCGGCCTGGTCTATCGCGGCCTCGGTGCCGTCGCCGATATCAAGCGCGACCTGGCGCTCGCCGTCAGCCGTGGCCGCCGCACCTCGCTGGCGGCGCTGGTCGGCACCGACGCGGCGGCGATCACCGCGGAAAGCTGGCCGCTTTAGAGGCTTTCCGTTTTTGACAGACTCGTCATCGGTCATGCGCGGACTTGATCTGCGCATCCATCTTTTTTGAAAATGATGGATTGCCGGGGCAAGCCCGGCAATGACGTCTCATGTCATGGCGTTTCCGTCAAAACATGAAACGCTTTGGGATTGCGGCTAGACGAAGGTCTGGCGCAGCAGCGCCGGATAGCGTGCCGCCTGCAGGAGACCGCGGGCGATGAAGAACATCAACAGCGCGGTCCACAGCCCGGCATTGGCGAGCGGCTGTGTGACGAACCAGACTGCCAGATAGATCAGAAACGAGACGACCATCAGGTTGCGCATGTCGCGCGCCCAGGTCGCGCCGATATAGACGCCGTCATAGGAAAACGCCATGACGCCGCAGACCGGCGTCAGCGCCGCAAGCCAGAGAATGTCGCGCGCCGCAACGCGCACCTCGGGGCTCGTCGTCATGATGTCGATCAGCGGTCCGCCGGCGGTCAGGAACAACAGCGTCGCGCCGATGCCGAAGACGAAACCCCACAGGACGACGAGTTTCATCGCGCGCGAAAAGGCCGTGCGGTCGCGCGCGCCATAGGCGCGCCCGCATAACTGTTCGGCGGCATTGGCCATGCCGTCGAGGAAGAAGGCGCCGACCAGCGTGAAATTGTGCAGCACCGCGTTGGTGGCGAGCGTCACGTCGCCGGCGCGGGCGCTTTGCGCGCTGAAGAACAGATAGGCGGCGACCAGCGCCGCCGTGCGGATGAGGATGTCGCGGTTGATCTGCATCATCCGCATCAGCTTGTCGCGCTCGAGCAAGGCGGCACGGGAGAAATCGAGCCGGCCGCCGAGCACCCGCCAGGCGATGGCGAGGCCGAGCACCAGTCCGGAGAATTCAGCGACGACCGCAGCGAATGCCGCGCCGGGAACGCCGTAGCCGAGGCCGAGCACCAGCGCCGCGGTGAGCGCAATATTGACGACATTGATGACGATCTGGATCGCCAGCGCGGTTTTCGGGCGGCTCAGTCCGATCAGCCAGCCGAGCATCACGTAATTGCCGAGCGCGAAGGGCGCCGACCACAGCCTGATCCTGAAATACTGCTGCGCGGCGTCGTTGACCGCGGCGCTGCCGCCAAGCAGGTCGAAGATCGCCGCCGACAGCGGCACCTGCGCGACAAGCAGAACCGCGCCGACCGCCGCCGCGATCAGCAGCGCGCGGGCCAGCACGGCGCGCTGCTCGGGCGCATCGCCGGCGCCGAGCGCCTGCGCAGTCAGCGCCACCGTTCCCATGCGCAGGAAGGCGCAGAGCCAGAACAGGCAGTCGAACACCAGCGACGCCATCGCCACGCCACCGAGCGCCGCGGCATCGCCGAGCCGGCCGATGGCGATCGTCGCCACCACGCCGACGAACGGCGTCGTGATATTGGCGAGCATCGCCGGTCCGGCAATGGCGAAAACGTGCCGGTTGGTGACGGCGAACGTGCCGGTCACATCAGCGGCCGCGCGGCGCGTTGATAAGGCGCATCAGCAGCCAGATCGGCACGACAATGACGGCGCCGAGCAGGAAATAGCCCCAGATCCAGCCGATGGCGTCGAAGCCCATGTCCCACAGCCGCAACACCGTGCGGCGCAGGCTGACCCAGATATTCCAGGGATCGAGCCCGAGCGCCGACAGGATGACGCCGACCAGGATCGAGATCAGGATGAGGCGACCGAGCACGGCAAGCGGCGAGCCGCCGAGCCAGCGATTGACGTTCTGATTGGCCATTCCTGTCTCTCCGAATCCCGGGAACACAGTTTATCACAGCTTACGCGGAACCCGTTCCATGCTTGCGCGCCGATGGGGGCTGAGCGGAAGCGATGGCTCCGGTGGCAATAGCTCAGGTGGAGACGGCTCCAGTGCTGACGGCTCAATTTGCGGATCGCGCCAGCATCGCTTCGAGCGTCTCCAGCCGGTCGGCCTCGCCCGGCGGCTTGTCCCAGCGCAGCCGGCTGATGCGCGGGAAGCGCATCGCCAGCCCCGATTTGTGCCGCCTCGAACGCTGCAGCCCTTCGAAGGCGACTTCCAGCACCAGTCCCTTGTCGCGCTCGTGCACGACCTCGCGCACCGGTCCGAACCGCGCGACGGTGTTGCGGCGGACGAAACGGTCGATCTGTTTCAACTCATCGTCGGTGAAGCCGAAATAGGCTTTACCGACCGGCACCAGCACGTCGTGGCCGTCGCCATTGCTCCAGACACCGAACGTATAGTCGGAATAGAACGACGAGCGCTTGCCGTGGCCGCGCTGCGCATACATGAGCACCGCATCGACGGCCATCGGGTCGCGCTTCCATTTCCACCACAGGCCCTTCGGCCGGCCGGGCACGTAGAGCGCGTCGCGCCGCTTGAGCATCACGCCTTCGATGGCGTCGGCATCGTCGCCTGCGCCGGCAGCGGCCGGATCGGCGCGCGCCGCGATCAGTTGCGGCCACGCGGTAAACGGCACCAGCGGCGAGAGGTCGACGCGCGGGGTGGCGAGCCGCGCGACGAATTCCTCGAGCCGCGCTCGGCGCTCCGCGAACGGGCGTTCGCGCAGGTCCTCGCCGTTGTCCGTCAGCAGGTCGTAGGCGCGGATATGCGCCGGAAATTCCGCGATCAGCTTCGACGTTACTGCTTTTCGGTTGAGCCGCTGCTGCAAGACGTTGAAGCTCTGCACGCGGCCCTCGCGCAGGATCAGCAATTCGCCGTCGATGGCGCCGGGCAGATGCAGCACGTCGAGGAGTTCCGGAAAGCCCTTCGAGATGTCCTCGCCGGTGCGCGAATAGAGCCGCGCCACCGGCGCGCCGTCTTCTCCGGCGCCGGCAACGGCCTGGATACGTGTGCCGTCCCATTTCCATTCGGCGGCGAAATCGGCGGGGTCGAGCGCCGCCAGTTCTTTCTCGTCGATGGCATGGGCGAGCATCGCCGGGCGGAACGGCGCCGGGTCGCGTGTCTGCGGGATGTCGCCACGGCCTTCCAGCCACGCGAACAGATCGCGATAGGGCGGCGACAGGCCGGGCCAGAGAATTTCGATTTCGTTCGGCTCCTTGCCGCCGAACGCCGCCGCGGCGGTCTTGGCGAGGCGGGCGGAGACGCCGACGCGCAGCCCGCCGGTGACGAGCTTGAGCAATGCCCAGCGACCGGTCTCGTCGAGCGCGTCGAGCCAGCGTGCGATCTGTGCCGGCAGTTGCGCCTTGCCGAGCATTGCCAGCGTTTCGATCACCTCGGACAATGTGGGGATCGCATCCGGTTTGTTCTGCGGACCGGCGGACCACATCAGCGCCACCGTTTCCGACAGATCGCCGACATAGTCGTAGGACAGGTCGAACAGCACCGGGTCGGCGCGCGCGGCGATCAAGGCGCGGATCATGCCGGGTTTGGCGTGCCGGAACGACAGCGCGCCGGTGAGCGCGGCGAGCGCATAGCCGCGTTCCGGGTCTTGCGTGTGGCGGAAGTAGTCCGTGATCAGCCGCAGCTTGTTGTTGCGCGCCGGCTCGTAGGCGAGGCGGTCGAGCAGTTCGGCGAAGCGGTTCATGCCGAATCCCCGGTGTCGTCCCTGGCCGCCGCTTCGTGCTCTTCCTCGTCGCCGTAGCCGACGATGTCGAGCGGCCGGGCGCGCAGGCCGCGCTGCGTCGCCCAGTGCACCAGCGCGTCCTCCTGGCCGTGCGTCACCCAGACTTCCGATGCGCCGGTGGCGGCGATCGTCGCCGTCAGCCCGTCCCAGTCGGCGTGATCGGAAATGACCAGCGGCAGTTCGGTGCCGCCCTGCCGGGCGCGGGCGCGCACCCGCATCCAGCCCGAGGCGAAGCAGGCGAGGGGATCGGGAAAGCGCCGCGTCCACAGGTCCTTGCTGGCGGAGGGCGGGCAAAGGGTGATGGTGCCGGCGAGGTTGGCCTTGTCGGCGCCGCGCACGAGAGCGAGCGGACCGAGATCGATGCCGCGCGAGACATAATAGTCGGTGATCGTCTCCATCGCGCCGTGCAGATAGATCGTTTGCTCATAGCCAGCCTGCCGCAGCAGGGCGATCACCCGCTGCGCCTTGCCGAGCGAATAGGCGCCGACGAGATGCGCGCGCTCGGGAAACAGCGACACCGACTTCAAGAGTTTGCCGATCTCGTGCAGCGGCTCGCCATGCCGGAACACCGGCAGCCCGAAGGTCGCCTCGGTGATGAACACTTCGCAGGGCACCAGCTCGAACGGCGCGCAGGTTGGGTCGGCGACATTTTTATAGTCCCCGGAGGCGACGATACGCAGGTCGTCCCGCTCCACCCTGATCTGCGCCGAGCCGAGCACATGCCCGGCCGGATGAAAACTGACGCGGACGCCGTTGATCGCCATCGGTTCGCCATAGTGGATCGCCTGCGTCGAGCCGGCGAAATTCTCGCCGTAGCGCAGGCGCATGATGTCGAGCGTCTCCGGCGTCGCCAGCACATGGCCGTGGCCGGGCCGGGCGTGGTCGGAATGGCCGTGGGTGATCAGCGCCCGCTCCACCGGCCGCGTCGGATCGATATGGAACCCGCCGGGCTTGCAGTACAGGCCGGAGGTGGTGGGCAGCAAAAGGTCTTCGGGGCGCATCGTGCTTAAATAAGACCAACAGAAAAAACTGCGAGTTTCTTGGCCGGGTACCGGTGATGCCTCTTGTTCCGGCCATCGTCCTTCTGCAAGAAAGCCGGCCCGCAGGCACTGCCACAGACAGCAGGCCGGCACGATCCTGAACCCGATGATCGCTGCTCAGTTTCAATCTTCCGGCGACCTGATCGCCGACCGGCGCGTCGAATGGGCCCGCGACAGCGTTGCCCGGAACGATTTCGTGGCGGCGGCCGAGGTGCTGGCACAGGCGCTGGAGCGCGTGCCTGGCTATGCCGCCGGCTGGTTCATGCTGGGCGAGACGCGCGACCGGCTCGGCGATCAGGACGGCGCCATCGCGGCGTTCACCCGTGCCCGCGCCTCCGACCCGCAGGACCGGTACGGCGCGGCGCTGCATCTCGTCCGTCTCGGGGCGGCGTCCACGGCGGCGATGCCGCAAGCCTATGTGCAGACGCTGTTCGACGGTTATGCCTCGCGTTTCGACCGGGCGCTGACGCAGACGCTGCGCTATCGCGGTCCCGAGATATTGCTCGATACGGTGCGCCGGACATGCGGACTGGAGCGCGCCGGCGGCTGCTTCTCCTCGATGCTCGATCTCGGCTGCGGCACCGGCCTCGGCGGCGCGGCCTTCCGGCCGTTCGCCGACCGCATCGTCGGCGTCGATCTGTCGGCCGCGATGCTGGCGCAGGCGCGGGCCAAGGGCATCTACGAGCGGCTGGCGCAGGACGACGCCGTCGCTTTTCTCCACGACGAGGCGGCGGCCGGCGAGCGTTACGACCTGATCCTGGCCGCCGACGTCCTGATCTATTTCGACGACCTGGCACCGGTCGCGTGTGCGGCGGCATGCAGCCTGAGAGAGGGCGGCAGCGTGGCCTTCACCGTTGAGACGCATGACGGCGAGGGCGCCTTGCTGCGCGATACGCTGCGTTACGCGCATGGTCGCGATACCGTGCGTGCTGCAATCGCCGATGCCGGGCTGACGCTGCTGCTGCTCGAAGACGCGTCGCTGCGCACCGAGAAAGGCGTTCCGGTCGCGGGGCTGGTCTGCGTCGCGACGACGGGCTGATTTAACGCTGGCGGGATCGGGCCCGGCGCCTATTTTTGCTAGGGCATCAATTCCCGAAATCCGGTTCCCACTTTCCGGGATCGCGCGCCGATGCCAGATAAGGGGACATGGATACCGCCGCCGGAACGCCGCTGCTGCCGGAGATGTTCGCACGCTGGTTCGCGGCTCGCGGCTGGCAGCCGCGCCAGCATCAGCTCGACCTGCTGGCAGCGGCGCGGGCCGGACGTTCGGCGCTGCTGATCGCGCCGACCGGCGCCGGCAAGACGCTGGCCGGCTTCCTGTCGACGCTGGTGGAACTGAGCGAGAGTGACGCGGCATCGACGGCCATGATCTCCACCGGTCGCGGGCTGCGTCGCTCCGGCGGGCTGCACACTCTTTATATCTCGCCGCTCAAGGCGCTGGCCGTCGATATCGCCCGCAACCTGGAAACGCCGGTGCGGGAGATGGGGCTCAAAGTTCGCCTGGAGACGCGCACCGGCGACACGCCGGCGTCGAAACGGATGCGTCAGCGCCGCGATCCACCCGACATCCTGCTGACGACGCCGGAACAACTGGCGTTGCTGCTCTCCACCGCCGACGCACCCTATCTGTTCGCGACGCTGCGCCGCGTGGTGCTCGACGAACTGCACTCGCTTGTGACGTCGAAGCGCGGCGATCTTCTGGCGCTCGGTCTCGCGCGGCTGTTTACGCTGGCGCCCGATCTGCAAACGGTCGGCCTGTCGGCGACGGTCGCCGAACCGGACGATCTGCGCCGCTATCTGCGGCCGCAATCATTGGACGGAGAGCAGCGCGCCGACCTCGTCGTCGCCACCGGCGGCGCGGCCCCCGACGTGTCGATGCTCGATACCGCCGAGCATCTGCCGTGGGCCGGCCACACCGCGCGCCACGCGCTCGGTGAAATCTACGATCTCATCAAGCGGCACAAGACCTCGCTCGTCTTCGTCAATACGCGCAGCCAGGCGGAAGGGCTGTTCCAGTCGCTGTGGCAGATCAACGACGACAACCTGCCGATCGCGCTGCATCACGGCTCGCTCGACGTGGCGCAGCGCCGTCGCGTCGAGGAGGCGATGACGGCGGGGAAGCTGCGCGCGGTGGTGTGCACGTCCTCGCTCGATCTCGGCGTCGACTGGGGCGATGTCGATCTCGTCATCAATGTCGGCGCGCCGAAAGGCTCGTCGCGCCTGTTGCAGCGGATCGGCCGCGCCAATCACCGCCTCGACGAGCCGTCGAAGGCGGTGCTGGTGCCGGCCAACCGCTTCGAGGTGCTCGAATGCAGCGCCGCGCTCGGCGCCGTGCGCGACAATGCGCAGGACACGCCGCCGGCGCGTATCGGCGCATTGGACGTGCTGGCGCAGCACATCATGGGCCGCGCCTGCGGCGAGCCGTTTCTTGCCGATGAACTCTATGACGAGGTCCGCGCTGCTGCACCCTATATGCAGCTCAGCCGCGCCGACTTCGACGCCGCGCTCGATTTCGTCGCCACCGGCGGCTATGCGCTGCAGGCCTATGAGCGCTTTGCCAAGATCCGTCAGGACAAGAGCGGCCGCTGGCGCGTCACCCATCCGATGACGGCGCAACGCTATCGCATGAATATCGGCACCATCGTCGAAGCCGACATGCTCAAGGTGCGGCTGGTGCGTTCGCGCGCTTCGAAAACGATGATCCCGCGCGGCGGCCGTCTGCTCGGTCAAATCGAGGAATATTTCATCGAGACGCTGGCGCCCGACGACACCTTCGTGTTCGGGGGCGAGGTGCTGAAATTCGAGGCGCTGGGCGAGGACGAGGTCTATGTCTCGCGAGCGGCGTCGAGCGACCCGAAAGTTCCCTCCTATGCCGGCGGCAAGTTTCCGCTGTCGACCTATCTCGCGGCGCGCGTGCGCGACCTCCTTGCGGACCACCATGCGTGGCGGGCGCTGCCGGACCAGGTGCGCGAATGGCTGGAGATCCAGGAATGGCGCTCGCTGCTGCCGCGCGCCGGCGATCTGCTGGTCGAGACCTTTCCGCGCGCCGACCGACATTATCTTGTCTGCTATCCGTTCGAGGGGCGGATGGCGCACCAGACCCTCGGCATGCTGCTGACGCGTCGGCTGGAACGCGCGCGGCTGCGGCCGCTCGGTTTCGTCGCCAACGAATATGCGCTGGCGGTGTGGGGGCTCGACGATATCGGCGCGGCGGTGGAACAGGGTCGGCTGTCGCTCCCGGAACTGTTCGCCGAGGATATGCTGGGTGACGATCTCGAGGCGTGGCTTGCCGAATCCGCGCTGATGAAGCGCAGCTTCCGCTCCTGCGCGATCATTGCCGGGCTGATCGAGCGCCGGTTCCCGGGCAAGGAAAAGACTCGCCGTCAGGTCACCATCTCGACCGATCTCGTCTATGACGTGTTGCGCAAGCATCAGCCGGACCATCTCCTGTTGCGCGCGGCGCGTGCCGATGCGGCAACAGGGCTGCTCGATATCCGCCGGCTCGGTGAAATGCTCTCGCGTGTGACCGGTCGAATCGTCCATAAACCGCTCGATCATGTTTCTCCGCTTGCGGTGCCGGTGCTGCTGGAGATCGGGCGCGAGCCGGTTTCGGGAGAAGCGCCGGAAACGCTGCTGGCGGAAGCCGCCGAGGCGCTGGTGAAGGAAGCGATGCGATGAGCGAGGCGGCCGCGGTTCCACAGCGTGCGAGCAGGCCGGCGGTCCGGCCGACCCCGAACCAGAGCGAGCCGATGCAGCTTGCCGGGGTCAATCTGGTCGCCGATCCGGCCGGTGCGCTCTACTGGCCGGCGGAAAGCGTGCTGATCGTCTCCGACCTGCATCTGGAGAAGGCGTCGAGCTACGCCGTGCGCGGTCAGATGCTGCCGCCTTACGACACTGCGGAAACGCTGATGCGGCTTGCCCGGCTGGTCATGCGCTATGCGCCGCGCTGCGTCATCGCGCTCGGCGACAGCTTCCATGATGGCCGCGGGCCGGAACGGCTGACCGCGCAGAGCCGCGCCGGGCTGCATGCCTTGCAGAGCGGCCGCGACTGGATCTGGATCACCGGCAATCACGATCCGGAGCCGGCCGAGGGGATCGGTGGCTCGTTCGGAGGCACGCTGCAGGTCGGCGCGCTGTCGTTCCGGCACGAGCCGACCGGCGCGCCGGGCGAAGTCGCCGGCCATCTGCATCCGGTGGCGCGGGTCCGCCATCGCGGCCAGACCATTGCGCGGCGCTGTTTCGCGGGCGATCGCGATCGCGTCATCCTGCCGGCCTTCGGCGCCTTCGCCGGCGGCCTGAATGTCCGTCACGAGGCGTTCGGCGAGGTGTTTGGTTCGCACGATTTCACCGCGCACATGCTCGGCGACGGACGCATCTACGCCTTCACCGCGACGCAGTGCCTGGAAGACTGAGGACCTGTCGCTAAGCTTCGTTCCTTCGCCATATCGGGAACGGGTCCGGCAACGCCGTCCATTCTTGCGTGCGCATCGCGGCCCCGCCCTCGATCAGGCAGGAGTCGAGCTGCGCGCGCAGATCGTTCTCGTTCATGCCGCTTCCGATGAACACCAGTTCCTGGCGCCGATCGCCGTAAATCTCGTTCCAGTTCTTTTTCAGCATGCGTCGCCATTCCGGAGAGGCCGGCCAGCGCGTGGCCGGGATTGCCGCCCACCAGAAGCCGAGCCCTTCGGTGCGCGTGATTGCGCCTGCCTGGCTGAGTTCGCCGACCCATTGCGGTCGCGTGGCGAGCCAGAAGTGTCCCTTGGCACGAATGACGCCAGGCCAGCTTTGCTGAATGAATTGATGAAGCCGTTTCGGATGGAACGGCCGCCGCGCGCGGTAGACGAAGCTGCCGATGCCGTATTCTTCCGTCTCCGGCGTGTGGTCGGCAAAACCGTACAGCTCCTTGGCCCAGAGCGGATGCTGCTGCGCCTTGTCGAAATCGAAACGGCCGGTGTCGAGCACCCGCTCGAATGGAACATTGGCGAAGTCGGTTTCGATCACGTCGGCCTCGGGGTTGAGTGCACGGATGATCCGGCGCGCCGCATCGCGCTGTTGGGGAGTCGCCGTGCTGATCTTGTTGAGCACAACGACGTCGGCGAACTCGATCTGATCGACGAGAAGATTCACAAGCGTGCGGTTATCGCCGTCGCCCAGCGATTCCCCGCGGTCGGCGAGAAAGTCGGTCGAGGAATAATCCGCGAGCAGGTTCGCTGCATCGACGACCGTGACCATGGTGTCGAGTCTGGCAACGTCCGACAGGCTCTCGCCGCTCTCGTCGCGGAAATCAAATGTGGCGGCAACCGGCAATGGTTCGGATATGCCCGTCGATTCGATCAGCAGATAGTCGAAGCGGCCATCCTCCGCGAGGTGACGGACTTCCTTGAGGAGATCGTCGCGCAGCGTGCAGCAGATGCAGCCATTCGTCATCTCCACGAGCTGGTCGTCAATTCTCGACAGGCTCGCATCGCCAGCGCGGATGAGGTCGGCGTCGATGTTCACCTCGCTCATGTCGTTGACGATCACTGCGACCCGCATTCCGTCCTGGTTGTTGAGAATGTGGTTCATCAACGTCGTTTTTCCGGCTCCAAGAAAGCCCGAAAGGACCGTGACAGGAAGTTTGGGACGGTGTTGTTTCGGATGGTCGGTCATCGGTGGCTTCCGGTTCGGTGAAGGGGGATGCCGCCGGCGGGGAGATGCTGTCGGCCATCAATGTGAGAATGCCTGCGGCGCCGTGCGGGCCATAAACGCGGGTAAGCATCGGCACCGTTTCGCTGACCAGCACGGCGGCGATGGCGGCCTCGGAGATCGCGTCGGCCTGTGCTTTGGCGATCGCCGTGCAGATCCGCTTGCGCGCTTCCAGGAAGCGCGGCGGCAGACGGCGCAGGTCGAGGCGCTCGGGCGCTTCCCGCATGGTGTCGGCGAGCAAGTGTGGAGGCATACCGGCCCTGTTCTCAATTGTAATGTTATAACATTACAATTGAGAACGAGATGCAAGCACGAAAATGCGACCGCCCGGGCTTAATCCCGCCGGAAGATGACGCTGGCGATCCAGCCGGTGAACAGCGCCATCAGTGCCGCGAACAGGCCGTAGAGCGGGCCGTAGTGCTGGGCGGCGGTGGCGACGAACTGCTCGAAGCCGGCTTTCACCACTTCCAGCGCCGAGCCGCCGCGGACGATGAGCTGCCCATTGGCGAAGACCTTGACGTCGACCGCGTAGCTGCCGGTCGGCGCGGTCGCCGGCAGGGGAATCTCGGCGCGGAAGACGGTCGGTGTCAGGAACGTCACCCCTGCCGGATTTTCGCGATAGAAGCCGTGCCCCTCCTGCAGCCGCAGGAAGGCGGCGCGGAACGGGTCGTCCGGCACGGTATCGGCGAAGTCGGGGCCGACGCGCTGCTCGAGGATGAAATTGTCGAGGCCCATCTGCAGCCGCCGCCGGGTGTCGATATCGGTGATGCTGGCGATTGGTCGGTTGCTGAGCACCGCCAGATAGGAGGGCACGTCGATGAATTCGCGCGAGGCGTGATTGATCCAGATACCGAAGACACGGTCCTTGCGGCGGGTGCGCAACGTCGTCGGCGGCCCGCTGACGGTGGCGACGATGTCGTAGCTGGCGCGCACCGGCCCGCGTACGGTGTCGGGTTCGATAGTGCCGAACAGCACAAGCTGCTCGCCGGTAAAGCTCGATGTCACCAGCACGCGATGATTGGAGAGCGAAACGATCAGCTTCTCCGCCGCCGCCGGCGTTGCCGGCAGCAGGACCGCCACGAGGATGAGCAGCGCGCGCACGGTCATCGGCCCGCCTCCTCGAAGCGGATCGAATAGGGCTCCGACGGCGTGGCGACGAGATCGACGGCGAACTTGATGCCGACAGCCAGCACCAGCATGCCGAGCAGCAGGCGCAGCGATTCACCGCGCATCCGCTGGCCGAGCCGGGCGCCGAACTGCGCGCCAGTGACGCCGCCGATCATCAGGATCAGCGCCAGCACAACGTCGACCAGGTGGTTGGTCGAGGCGTGCATCATGGTTGCCGCCACCATGGTGATGAGCGTCAGCATCATCGACGTGCCGATCACCGTCGCCGTCGGCACGCGCAGGACATAGATCAGCATCGGAACCAGAATGAAGCCGCCGCCGATGCCCATGATGGCGCCGAGGAAGCCCATCAGCAGGCCGATCAGCCAGACGGGGATGGCGGAGACATAGATCTTCGATCGCTTGAACCGCACCTTCAGCGGCAGGCCGTGCATCCAGGTATGCATGCCGGCGCGCCGCATCGGCAGCGGATTGCCGCGCCGGCTCCGGGCGATGGCCCGCAGTCCTTCGATCATCATCAGGAAGCCGACGCTGGTCAGCAGCAGCAGGTAGGATATGCCGATGACGAGGTCGAGTTGGTCGAGCGCCCGTAGCGCGGTGAACAGCCAGACGCCGAGCATCGTGCCGATCAGGCCGCCGCCGAGCAACATGAAGCCCAGCGCCAAGTCGATGGCATTCTTACGCCAGTAGGCGATCGCGCCGGTAAAGGATGACGCGGCGATATGGCTGGCGACGCTGGCCACCGAAACGGCCGGCGGGATGCCGACGAAGATCAGGAGCGGCGTCATCAGAAACCCGCCGCCGATGCCGAACATGCCGGAGATGAAGCCGACAAGCAGCCCCATCCCCAGGATGAGGAACACATTGACCGGCATGTCGGCGATCGGGAGGTAAATCTGCAATCGGCGTATCCAGGCTCAGGTTGGCAAATACCCCCACCCCGGCCGCCGTGCCGTCGTGGCTTGCCGAATGGCAGATGCCGCGACGGCCGGAGCCGGTCAGCAGATCGGACGATGAGTCGGCGCGATTGTAGCGACGAACGCAGCAAACGGCATCTTCGCGATGCCGTCGCCGGTCACAAATAATGGCAATGTGTCTCGCCGGCAGTGGTTGCCGCGGCATTTGCTGACGGCGTTTGCCGGCAATGCATGCGGTGGAGCTCGGCCGATGACTGAGCCGATGACCGGGCCGACGATTGGCCGGTTACTGGGCCGTGAGCTGCAGCGGTCCGTGCGACGCGTGGGCGGATGGCCGGCGTGGCTTGGTGGTCGTGCGGGGCGCGGGCCGCGCGGTGTCCTTGACGGCATCTCTCGACACGCCGGCCAAACCGTTGTCGATGTCGTTGCTGGACGTGTCGGCGGCGTCGCTCTGCGTGCGCGCCCATTCGTTCGCCAGCGTTTTCGTCCAGTCCTTCGCCTCGCCGCCCTTCTCCGCCGCGACGCTGGTGCCGCGGTCCCAGCCGCCGGCCGGCGCTGGAGCGCGGATCGCCTGTTGCGGCTGCAGTTGCGGCGCCCATGATTTCGCGGCGTTCTCGGCGCTGGCGCGGGTGGCGGCGTCGATATGCTTGTTCAACTCGTCGCGCTTCTTGGCGGCTTCCTTGTCGCCCTGGGCGGCGGCGAGGCTGAACCACTTATAGGAGGTCGACAGGTCGCGGCTGGCGCCGAGACCGCGCGCATAGAGGATGCCGAGATTGTACTGGCTGTCGCGCACGCCGTAGTCGGCGGCCTTCTGGAAGAGGCGGAAGGCGGCGGTATAGTCCGGCTTGCCGTCGATACCTTCGGCATAGAGCACCGCCAGATTATGCATCGCCTTGGCATGGCCCTGGTCGGCGGCGGCCTGGTAGAGCCGGCGCGCTTCCTTCAGGTCGCGACGCACGCCGTTGCCCTTCTCGTACAGGCTGCCGAGCCGGAACTGCGCCACCGCGACGCCCTTCTGCGCCGCGCGGTCGAACCAGCGAACCGCATCCTCGGAGCTGTGCGGCACGCCGCGCCCTTCGGCATAGCGGACAGCGACCTCGTAAGCGGCGCCGCCGTCGCCGCGCAGTGCCGCTGCGCGCAGTCCGGCGCCGCCGATCGCTTCCGGCAGGGCTTCCGGATAGACGACGCGGGTGGCTTCAGGATCCGTCGCGGCATCGCGTGGTTTCGCCGGCGTTGCCGAACTGATCGCCGAACCCAGCCCCGGCGCGTTTTGCATGGTGCTGTCAGGGGCGAGCAGGAAACTGCCGTGCTTCTCCGGCACCGCGACGTCGGTGTCGTGTTCGCGCTCCGGCTCGAGGTCTTCGTAAAGGCCGGGCGGCGGTTCGCTCGTCGACTTGCCTGTCGATTTGCCTGTTGCCGGTTTGCCATTGCCGATGAGGCCGGCCGGCAGCGGTGCAACGCTGCTGGTCTTGTCGCCCAGCATCGAGCCGAGGAGATAGTAGCCGCCGACGACGATGGCGACGACGCTCGACGCGACCAAAAGCGATTTCAGTTTCGTCCGCAGCACCGCCAGCACGGCTGCCGGCCGCGCCGCGCCGAACAGGCGGCGCGAGGCGGCGGCGTCCTCGTGGCGCGGATCGACATGCGGCGCCGGAGCGGTCTGTTCGGCCGCACGGGCGGCGCGGCGTGCTGCGGCGATGAAATCGGAACGGCTGCCGGGGTCGCCGATCACCGGCGGCCGGGCGACGCCAAGAGCGGCTTCCGAGGCGGCGATGCGCGCCGCCGGTGAATCCGGATCGAAGGTGCTGCCGGTTCGCGCCATGCCGGGCTCGATCGGGTGATCGGGCGGCAGATCGGGATTGATCGGTCGGTTGCGGCGGGGCGGTTGCGGTGGCGACGCCGGTTGCGCCTGCGCGCCCGGCGCCAGCGGCGGAGCATCGGTAGCCAGCAAGCCGGTGGTTTGCGGTGAAGCCATATCGCGCTCGGACGACGGATTGCCGGCCTGGGTCTGCAGTTGCACGGTCGCGGTTGCGACCTGCGCGACCATCGCGTCCATCGGCTGCCGGAGCAACGGAGCGGGCGGCAGATGCGGCTGCGCCGGTGCTGCCGCGGGCGGCGTATCGGCGTGCGCGCGGATGCCGGTTTCGATGGCCGCCAGCCGGTCGACGAGAATGCCCAGCGTGCTGTGCACCGCCTCAAGCGAATCCTGCGTGCGGGCGACGTCCTGGCGCAGCGCGTCGACATGTTCGTTGGCGCCGTCATGCGCGGCCGGCTCGCTGCGCTGCTGGCTCTCGGTCTGCGCCAGCAGGTCGGCAAGCCCGCGCTCGACAGCTTCGAGATTGGCGAAACGGGAATCGGAAGCGTCGAGCTTCTCGGCCAGGCGGACGATGCGGTCTTCCAACTGGCTGAACGCGAGACCCTCGCCGCGGGAGGTTTGAATCTGCTCGATCTTGTCGCTCAGCGAGCCGACCAGCATTTCCAGACGCTGTGGCACCGCGCCGCCCTGATGGTTGCGGGTCGCGATCGCGTCGGCAAGCGCGCTGATGCGCTGCTCGATATGCGCGAGCGCGGCGTCGCCGGAGCTCGTATAGGCGATCTGGTCGATCTTGGCGGCAAGCGCCTGCACCTGCTCCGCCAACTGGCTGACCGCCTCGTTCGAGGCGATATGCGCCGACACCGCGCGCAGATTGTTCACGGCGTCTTCAAACTGGTGGAAGCTGACCGGATCGCGCTGCGCCACGATCTCCTCGATCCGCTGCGCCAGCGCCTCGACCGTATCGTTGAAGCCGATCAGATGCTCGGCCGGGGTAAGCTGCCGCAGCGCGTCGCGCACCTCGCCGAGATGCTGCTCGACGCTGGCGAGAATGTCGTCGCCGATACCGGCCTGCCGGCCTTCCGACAGGCGGCGCGTCAGCGTCTGGATCTGCGCTTCCACCGCGTCGATGACGTGGCGCGGCAGGGCTTCGGTCAGCGCCTGGGCGATCTGCTTGAGTTCGGCGCGCAGCGCATTGATCGCGTCCTCGATCCCCGGCTTGCGCAGCGTCTCGATCTGGTCGGTGATGGTGCGAAGCTGCTTTTCGAGCCGCGACAGGTCCGGTGCCGGCGGCGGAGGCGGCATTTGCGGCGGCGTGCGCCGCGGCGCATAGGCGTTGGCTTGGACGTTGGCCTGCGGCGGGTAGCCCGTCCGCTGCGACGTCTGGGCGGTCCGCTGCGACAGCGGCGATGGCTGCTGTGTCGCACCGGGCGGCGCATAGCCGGCGGCATGCGCATATTGCGCATCGACCTGTTGCGTATCGACCTGTTGCGTATCGATTTGCGCGGCCGGCATCGGCGGAACGCCGGGAGCGGCGAAGACCGCCGGCGGAATGACCGGCATCACCACCGGCTGCCGCGGCGTCGGGTACGCCTGCTGCACCGTCTGCTGCGGCATGGCTTGCTGCTGCGGCATCGCGCCGTGCGCCATGCCATGCGCCATGCCATGCGCCATGCCGTGTGACATGCCGTGTACCATGCCTTGCGCAAGATCGTGCGGCGGGGCGGCGTAGGGAACGAAGCCGGGTTGCGGCATCGGGGCGTAGACCGGGCCGGTTTGCGACGGCCCCGGTTGCGATGGCCCCGGCTGCGGCGCCATTTGCGGCACCATCCGCGGTGGCACCGGCGCTTCGCCGCGCAAGGCGCGCTGGCGGGCGGCGATCTCTGCCGCGGCCCGGTCGACCGCGTCGGGTTGCCAGCTTCCGGTCGCCGGTGGCAGGCTGTGGGCGAACTGCACGAAATGGTCGAGGCGGCGGTCGAGCCGCGCGACGATCCTCGCCAGTTCGTCGGTCTCGCTGCTGGCCTTCGGCGGCGCGGAGGGCGGACTTTGCCGCGCCAGCCGGTCGATGCGCCGCGACAATTCGTCGAGCCGCTCCTGCACGTCGGCGTCGCCGTCGTCGCCGAACAGCACCGCGTCGAGCTCGGCGTTCGCCGCTGACTGCGCGACGACCGAGTTAAGCCATTCTTCCACCGACCGGCCCGAGCGGCGTGCGGCGGCACGCGCCGCTTCGCGCGTTTCCGGCCGCAATCTTTTCAACATGCCGAGCCGCATCTGCGTCCACCTGCTGCGTCCACTCGCCTGTGTGGCAACGCCCCGATCTCTTGCGTCTGATCTCTTGCGTCCGATCTTTTGCACCCACACCGGTGACGCGACGCGATCTGTGATCCTCGTTCGACTTTTGCGGCTTATGGTAAAGAGGTGGTTAACAGCGAGACGAAGTGCCGGATTTTGCCGTCCTTTTTCGCTGACGGGTGGCGATCGTGCCGCTTAACCCCGCCGTAAGCCGGCCGGTGCATTCGTGCATCAGCGAATGCTTCCATTCCCGGAAGCAATGGTTAACTGAAAGTTAACGGGCCTGCGGGCGATCGGTGAGGAGACGAGACGAATGGCGACTTACAAGGCCCCGGTGGATGAGGCGCTGTTCCTGCTCAACGATGTCTTCCAGATCGACCGCTACGGCAATCTGCCCGGTTTCGCCGATACGACGCCGGACGTGGTCGCGGCCGTGCTCGGCGAAGCCGCCAAGCTGAGCGAGGACGTGCTGCAGCCGCTCAACCATGCCGGTGACCGCGAAGGCTGCACACGGCATGCCGACGGCAGCGTCACGACGCCGGCCGGATTCAAGGACGCCTACAGGCAGATCGTCGACGGCGGCTGGATCGGCATCTCGGCGCCGGCGGATTTCGGCGGCCAGGGTCTGCCGGCGACGATGACCAGCATCGTCAACGAATTTCTCTGTTCCGCCAACATGGCCTTCGCCATGTATCCGGGGCTGACGCAGGGCGCCATCGCCGCGCTCGCCACCCATGCCTCCGATGCGCTCAAGCAAAAATATCTGCCGCCGATGATCGCCGGCGCCTGGACCGGCACGATGAATCTCACCGAGCCGCATTGCGGCACGGATCTCGGACTTCTGCGCACCAGGGCGGCGAAGCAGCCGGACGGCAGCTACAAGCTCACCGGCACCAAGATCTTCATTTCGGCGGGCGAACACGACCTGGCGGAGAATATCGTGCATCTGGTGCTGGCGCGCATCGAAGGCGCGCCCGAGGGCACCAAGGGTATCTCGCTGTTCGTCGCGCCGAAATTCCTCGTCAACGACGACGGCACGCTTGGCGCGCGCAATGCGCTCTCCTGCGGCTCGATCGAGGAGAAGATGGGTATCCACGGCAACGCCACCTGCGTGATGAACTATGACGGGGCGACGGCGTGGCTCGTCGGCGAGGAGAACCGCGGGCTGCCGGCGATGTTCGTGATGATGAACGAGGCGCGGCTCGGCGTCGGCGTGCAGGGTCTCGCTTTGTCCGAGGTCGCCTATCAGAATGCCGCGGCTTACGCGAAGGAGCGTCTGCAGGGCCGCGCGTTGACCGGCGCGAAGATGCCGGACAAGCCGGCCGACCCGATCATCGTGCATCCCGACGTGCGGCGTACGCTGCTCACCATCAAGGCGTTCAACGAGGCGGCGCGCGCTCTGGTGATCTGGACGGCGCTCAATGGCGACATCGCGCACCGCTCGGGCGATGGGAAAGAGCGCCAGCGCGCCGACGACCATATGGGTCTGCTCACCCCCGTGGTGAAGGCGCTGCTTACCGATTGCGGCTTTGCCAACACCGTGTCGGCGCAGCAGATGTACGGCGGGCATGGCTATATCGTCGAGAACGGGGTGGAGCAGTTCGTGCGCGATGCGCGCATCGCGCAGATTTACGAGGGCGCCAACGGCGTGCAGGCGCTCGATCTCGTCGGCCGCAAGCTCGGCAAGGACGGCGGCCGCGCGGTGATGGCGTTCTTCAACGAGGTCGGTGGCTTCATCAAGGAAAACAGCGCCGACACGGCGATGCAACCCTATGTCACGCCGTTGCAGAAGGCGCTCGGCCATCTGCAACAGGCGACCATGTGGTTCATGCAGAACGCGATGACCAAGCCCGACAATGCCGGCGCCGGCTCGACCGATTATCTGCATCTCTTCGGTCTGGTGGCACTCGGCTATATGTGGTGCCGCATCGCTGCAGCGGCGAATGCGAAACTCGCCACCGGCGACGATCCGCGCTTCGCCGCGAAACTGGCGCTCGCCCGTTTCTTCATGGAGCGGATGCTGCCGGAAACCGGCAGCCGTCTCGCGCGTGTCGAGGCTGGCGCGGCAACGCTGATGGACTTCCCCGACGATCAGTTCTGAGCCGTGCCGTTGTCCCGCAGCATCACCCGGGACGATAGGCCCACATATCGAGGATCACGTCGGTGCCCGGGATCGGCAGCGGCGAGGGCGTGCCGACGATGCCGAACGGGATCGGCGCGCCCTGCAATTCGGCATGCCAGGCGCTGAGGATCGGGTGCGCGGCAGCGAAGTCATGAACGAAGTGATTGGCGCGCACGACGTTCCTGATCGAGGTGCCGCCCGCCGCGCAGATCTCGCGCGCCGCCTGGTGGATCGCGGCCATCTGAAAGCCGACCGGCGAACCGAGCCGGCGCTGCGCGGCGGTTTTTAACGCAGCCGGAATGGCGCCGTTCTCGTCGGCGGCATAGAGCGCCGAAAGACACAGCAAGTCGCCGGCACGCACTGCCGCGGGGCCGAGCCGCATCGCCGCCGAGGCCTCATGCGCGACGATCTCCTTCTTGACCGCGCCGTCGTCGCGCACACCGAGGATGTTGATCTCGATCTTCGACTCCAGCAGTCCGAGCCCCTTGCACTCGACAACGGTGAGCGCGCAGGGGTGACCGTTGAAATGACCGTTCCAGACATCCATGAACTCGGGAAGGTCGTTGATGTCGGTCAGATAGACCTGCGCCTTGATCGCGTTGGCGAGCGACGAGCCGCCGGCTTCGAGGCCGGGCTTCAGCCGTCCGGCGATCAGAAACTCCGCCTGCAGCCGGATATCGGTGCCGTTCCAGATCGCGTTCGGCGCGCGATAGGCGGCAGGCTCGAGCGCATCCATCGCCTCGTTGTTCGGCATCTGGCCGGCGACGAAAACATAGTCGCCCGAGACGAGGGTGGCGACGAATCCCGAATGCTGCGGCACCGGCACGTCCTTGCGATGCATCGGCTTCGGCTCGCGGTTGCCGCCCGGCAGCACCGCGATCATCGAGACGTTCATGTTGGCGCCTTCGACAAGCACGTCGTTCATCAGGATCGAGGTGCTTGGCGGTACGAAGTCCTTCAGCAGCGCCTTGCGCGCGCGCTGATAGGGATTCACGCATTCACCGCGTGGATAATATTGATCCAGTCTGACTATATGTCGAAGATTGCCGCCTTCGCCGGCAATCAGATTGGCAAAACGCTCGAACAGGAAGTCGCCTTCGCGCCGGTAGCGCGCCTGCCCGCCAAGAGGGAGGCCGGGCTTTCCCGCAACCTGTGCGGCAATTCCGTTCTGATAGTCGGTCGCTTCGTGCCCGGTGAAAAACAGCCAGTTGCCGGCGCGTATGCCCGAGGCGAACTGAAAATCGGTGCCGGCGATGCGTATCGGCGAAATGGCCTTAACGTCGGTCATATCGATCTCCCTTCAATTGCGCGAAGTTTCAGCCTCGTCGATGTTCAACCGCAAATCAACGAGTGCTGTTTGTTGTTTGACGAGCTGTGTGCTGTTGCCGTGAGGCGATCGCAGAAGTGGAAGCGCCGCAAATTCTGGTCGTGCCGCATCGCGCTGTCCAGCGATAACGCTGCAGAGCTTCTCTGCGCTTTGACATCACAAGGCGAACCTGAGTGCTTTGCGTTGACTCGATCCGATAGCGACCTTAGCTTTGCGCGGTTCGCGAACGGGAGCCGACCTTGTTGGTTGTCAATAACGTCCGAAAGGTTTTCGACTCGACGCGCGGCCGGTATCTCGCGCTTGCCGGCGTTTCCCTCGATGTCAGGGACGGTGAATTCCTCTGCCTGCTGGGACCGTCCGGCTGCGGCAAATCGACATTGCTGAACATCATGGCCGGCTTCGAGCCGGTGACGTCGGGCGCTGTCGTCTCCGATGGTCAGCCGGTCGCCGGCGCCGGACGAGACCGTGTGATGGCATTTCAGGATGCCGGCTCCGCGCTGTTTCCGTGGCTCACCGTTGAGGAAAATCTCCGCTTCGGTCTGCGGGTGCGCAAGGTGCCGAAGGCCGAATGGGACGGCATCATCGACAAATATCTGCGCATGGTCGATCTCGATCGGCATCGCGACAAATTTCCATCGGAGCTGTCCGGCGGCATGCGCCAGCGATTGCAGATCGCGCGCGCTCTGGCCGTGGAGCCGAAGATCCTGCTGATGGACGAGCCCTTCGGGGCGCTCGATGCGATGACGCGCCGGCGCATGCATTCATTCCTGCTGGAAATCTGGGAGCAGACGCGCAAGACGATCATCTTCGTGACGCATGACATCGCCGAGGCGATCGTGCTTGCCGATCGTGTGGCGATGATGTCCGTCGGCCCGGGCTCGGTGATCACCGAACTGATCGACATCGATATGTCCCGGCCCCGGAATCTCTCCGATCCGCGATTTGCGGACCTGTTCAAGAGAATCGAAGACCTGCTGGCGCCGGAACTGGCGCGCTCCGAACAACATTGACGCATCGTTCATCTGCAGGGATGTGCCGTAAGGCATGTCCTGAAAGACATGTCCCGAGGGATATGCCGCGAGGAGAGACACGCAGTGAAGATGAGCCCGGCCAAGTCAGCTTTCGACGCCACCCGGCCCGACGCAGCCGATGTCGCGGGCGTTCGCTCCCCGCGTGAGGCCTGGAAGGAATTCTTCAGCGAAGGGGCGGGGCGCACGGCGATTTTCGGCGTGCTGTCGCTGATCATCGCCCTCGGCATATGGCAGATCCTGTCGACCTTTGTCTTCAATCCGTTCCTGATCCCACCGCCCATGGAAGTGGTGAAAGCCGCCATTCCGATGATCGTCAGCGGAGAGATATTCTCCGACATAGCGATCAGCATGGCGCGGGTGATGATCGGCTTCGTCACCGGTACGCTGGCCGGCATCGTGCTCGGCGTGCTGTTCGGCCGCATCCGCGTGCTCAACGATCTGTTCGACCCGATCATCGAACTGATGCGCTATCTGTCGCCGACGGCAATGATCCCGATTGCGGTGATCTGGTTTGGCATTGGCGAGATGTCGAAATATTTTCTGATCTTCTGGGGCACGTTCTTCATCATCCTGATCAACACCATTGCCGGTGTGTGGCGGACGCCGGTCGCGCGCCAGCGGGCGGCGGAATGCCTCGGCGCCAACCGGCTGCAGATTTTCGCGCTGGTGGTCGTGCCGTCGGCTGTGCCTTACATCGTCACCGGCATGCGGGTGGCGATGGCGTCGTCGTTCATGAGCATCATTCCGGCGGAGATTCTCGCCGCCGATTCAGGTATCGGCTATCTGCTGCAGCGATCCTCGATGCTTTTGCAGACGCCGCGTATCTTCGTCGCGTTGCTGGCGATCTGCCTGCTCGGATTTATCGTCGACCGCCTCATGCGGATTTGCGTCGACCGGCTGCTGCACCGGTTCGTCTCGTCGGCAGCCGCATAACCATCACATGAACATCAGGGAGTGAAAACAATGACCGGATACAGGACTTCACTATCGCAACGTTTGAGAGGGACAACCCTGGCGAGGGTCGCGGGCGCGGCGTTGTGCGCCGCCGCTCTTGCCGTGCCGGCGAGCGGCGCGCTGGCGCAGAAGGCGCCTGTGAAGGTGACCGTGTTCGGGCAGCCTTCAGTCAACAACGACTCGGTCTGGATGGCAATCGACAAGGGCCTCTATCAGAAAGAGGGCGTCGAGATGACCTACCGGTTGTTCCCCTCGGGCTCGACCGCTCTGCAATCCTTCCAGACGGGGCAGGGCGACATCGTCATTACCGGCGACTTGCCGAGCGTGCAGTATTTCTTCCGGGTGAAGGGCGACTACCGCATGATCGCGGTGATGGAGCGCGACACCAAGGGCTACGTCGCTATTGCCAGCAAGGACATCAAGAAGCCGCAGGATCTCGCCGGCAAGACGATCGCGACGCGCGTCGGATCGACGGGCTCGTGGTTCATCTCGGAATATCTGCGCAAGAACAACGTCGATCCGAAGACGGTGACAGTGAAGAATCTGGATACGCAGGTGTTGCCGGCGGCGCTGTGCGGCGGCGAGATCGCGGCGTTCTTTATCTGGCAGCCGATCGGCTCGCGTGCGCTCGAGATTTGCCCCGACAAGGCTCACCTGCTGACCTATGCCACCGATTATATCCAGGGCTATCTGGTGGTCGGTGCGCGTCCGGCCTGGCTGGCGACGCCGGAAGGCAAGGAGGCGGCGACGCGCTGGCTGCGCGCGACAGCCGAGGGCGCCAAGATCGCCATTGCCGATTTCCCGGCCGTCGCGGCTTATGCCAAGGCCAAGCTCGATCTGAGCGAGAAGGCGACGCGCGATCAGTGGGAGGTGATGGACCGGCCCCTGGCGCTCGACAAGGCGTTCTACAACGACTTCTGCAATCTCAGTCAGTGGGCGCGCGGCGACAAGATACTCGATCAGCAGATCGATTTCACCAAGTTCACCTGGACTGACGGGTTGAAGGCGATTGATGCCAAGCGCGTCGATGCGCCGCCGCCGCCCTGCTGATCCGGGAAAACGGCATTGCAAAGCCTCCGCGCGCAAGCGCGGAGGCTTTTTTGTCTGGCGTCGTCGGCAGGGGGATTAGCGATAGCGGCGCAGCCGCGGCGGCTCCTGATAGCCGACCCACTGGCCGTTGACGCATTCGCCGTGGCTGAGGTCGAACATCGCGTGGAAGCCGCGGCACGGCTGCAGCGCCGCGTCGATCAGCGCTGCCGCGCCGACGCCGATGACGCCGCCGGCGGCGATCGAACTGCCGACCGTGGCGCCGAGCGAAGCGGCGGTGGCGCTTGAGCCCCACCATCCGTTGTAGAAGCCGACGCCAGCCACGGTGCCGATCACCGCGCCGCCTACCGGCGCGATGTAATTGCCGGCCTCGTAATTCTCAACGACGCTCTGCGCCATGACCGGAGTCGTCAGAACGCTTGCCAATGCCAGCGCGCCCAGCGCTCCGCCGATCAGCTTTCCGGAATTCATCCGCATTATCGTCTCCTTCGATTCGGTATTGATGACAGCAACCGCTCGGTGCTCGACGATAAAATTCGCGAAGCTGGCGAGTGTTCCGTTTTTCGTTGTTTTTTGCGGTTAAACTTTTCGTCAACGCGACTTGGTGCGCGGTATGCCGCTGGCAATATGACGAAGACATGATGTGATCGTGACGCTCGCGTGGCGGCATGTGCGCGCATCCCGCTGCTGCTGTTAACGATGCCGTTAACGATGATGATGCGCGCGATGGATTACGCGATCGCCAGCGTCGGGCGATGCGTCCGCAGCAATAGCCAGGCGGCGATCGAGACATTGATCAGGTTGAACGCAAGTCCGTTGGCGAACGCGAGCGCATAGGAGCCGGTGAGATCGAAGATCATGCCGGAGACCCAGCCGCCGAAGGCCATGCCGAACAGGGTTGCCATCACCGCGAGGCCGACGCGCGTGCCGGCTTCCGCCGGCGGGAAATATTCGCGGATGATGATCGCGTAGCTCGGTACGATGCCGCCCTGGAACAGGCCGAACAGCGCGGAGATGACATAGAGCGATGTCAGCCCGTCGAAACCGATATAGAGCATGAGCGCGACGCCCTGCAGCGCAGCGCTCAGCAGCAGCGTCGCGACGCCGCCGATACGGTCGGCGATGAAGCCGGTGGCGACGCGGCTGACGATACCGAAGGCGAGCATCAGCGACAGCATCTCCGCGCCGCGCGCCACGCCGTAACCGAGATCGCCGCAATAGGCGACGATATGGACCTGCGGCATCGCCATGGCGACGCAGCAGCAGACGCCGGCGATGCAGATCAGCCATTGCAGCGTGCCGGGCGATATACCGAGCGCCGTACGCGGATCGTAGACCTGGCTGTTGCCGGCATTCGCATCGGCCGCCGGGACCGGACGTCGCAGCAGCAGCGCCAGCGGCAGCATGGTGGCGACGCAAAAGACGCCGATGCCGAAATGCGCCGCGCGCCAGCCATAGCCGTTGATCAGATGCTGCACGATCGGCGGCCAGATCGTGCCGGCGAGGTAATTGCCGGCGGCCGAGATCGACACCGCGATGCCCCGATTGCGCGAGAACCATTGCGACACGTCCGACATCAGCGGGCCGAAGGTCGCCGAGGCGCCGAATGCGCCGATCAGCACGGCGTGCGCGAGGGTGAACTGCCAGAGGCTGGTCGAGGCAGCGGCGCCGAGATAGCCGAGGCAGAGCCCGATAGCCGCGATCATGATCGGCCAGGCCACGCCGAAGCGGTCGGCCAGCCGCCCCATCAGCACGCCGCCGAAGGCGAAGCCGATGGTGGCGAGCGTATAGGGCAGCGTCGCCTCCGCGCGTGTCGCGCCGAACTCGGCCTGCACGGAAGGCAGGGCAACGACGACCGACCACATGCCGACGCCGCCGATCGTGCCGATCAACAGGCAGATTGCCAGCCGCCGCCACGCATAGGCGGACTCGACGTCGCTGCTGGGCGTTACAACGGCGGTATCTGAATGAGTCACGACAGGCCCGGAGGTTGATCCGCCCCTCTAACATTGTTCGTGGATATCGAACAGCCGGCGTGCTGTCGTCAGACATTCATTCTTTTGATCCATTGCCGTGGCCTGGGTGATGATTTCGCGCAATGCAGGCGCGTAAACGGGCGGGCTGGCGGCTGTCGTCACCCGGCCGTAATCTGCCCCGGCACGATTCGACTGGAGCCACGGTGGCGATGGATCCTCTCAAATTGCCGCGTCCGGCCTGGATGACGGAAGATGTGGTGCTGCTGGAGGAACAGGCGCGCCGCTTCGTCGACGCCGAATTCGTGCCGCATCTCGATACATGGAACAACGAGGGCATGTATCCGCGCGCCGTGTGGACGCAGGCAGGCGAGGCCGGGCTGCTGTGCGCGGCGATGCCGGAGGGCTATGGCGGCGCCGGCGGCAGCTTCGCGCATGAAGCGGTGATCATCCGCGCGCTGGGGCTTGGCGGTTTCGATTCGTTCGGCGGGCCGCTGCATTCCGCCATCGTCGCGCCTTACATCCTGCATTACGGCACCGAGGAGCAGAAGCGCCGCTGGCTGCCGAAACTCGCGACCGGCGAACTCGTCGGCGCCATTGCCATGACCGAGCCGGGCACCGGCTCCGATCTGCAGAGCGTCAGGACGACGGCGAGAAAGTCCGGCAACGGCTATGTGCTCAACGGCGCCAAGACCTTCATCACCAACGGCCAGCATGCCAACCTGATCGTCGTCGTCGCCAAGACCGGTCAGAATGCCGGAGCCGAGGATGCCGGCGCCAAAGGCGTGTCGCTGATGGTGCTGGAGACGGAGGGCGCAACCGGTTTTCGCCGCGGCCGCAAGCTGAAGAAGCTCGGCCTCGATGCCGCCGACACCTCCGAGCTGTTTTTCGACGACGTGCATCTGCCGGCCGAAAGCCTCCTCGGCAGCGAGGAGGGCCAGGGCTTCTATCAGTTGATGCAGGAGTTGCCGCAGGAGCGCCTGCTGGTCGCCGTGCATGCGCAGGCGATGACCGAGCGCGCGCTGGCGCTGACCATCGATTACGTGAAGGAGCGCAAGGCGTTCGGCAAGGCGATCCTCGATTTTCAGAACACTCAGTTCGAACTGGCCGAATGCAAGACCGAGGCGACCGTCGGGCGCGTCTTCGTCGACGACTGCATCGCGCGGCATATCGCCGGGGGGCTCGACGCGGTGACCGCTTCGATGGCGAAATGCTGGATCACCGATATGCAGGCGAAGGTCATCGACCGTTGCCTGCAATTGTTCGGCGGCTACGGCTTCATGGACGAATATCCGATCTCGCGCCTCTACCGCGATGCGCGGGTGATGCGTATCTATGCAGGGACGAACGAGATCATGAAGCTGCTGATCGCGCGGAGCCTCTGAACGCGCTTTATGTCACGACAGAACGGGCCGGGACCGGTCCGGCCGTCTGCCCGGAGATTTTCGATGACCGATGCTTTCATCTACGATCATGTCCGCACGCCGCGCGGGCGCGGCAAGGTCGACGGCGCGCTGCACGAGGTGACGGCGCTCAGCCTTGCGGCACAGGCGCTCACCGCGCTGCGCGCGCGCAATGCGCTCGATCCGGCGCTGGTCGATGACGTGGTGCTCGGTTGCGTCGATCCGGTCGGCGAGGCTGGCGGCGATATTGCGCGTGCCGCGGCGCTCGTCGCCGGCTACGGGCAGAGCGTGCCGGGCGTGCAGATCAACCGGTTCTGCGCATCGGGTCTCGATGCGGTGAACTTTGCCGCCGCGCAGGTGATGTCGGGCCAGCACGCGCTCACCGTCGGCGGCGGCGTCGAAAGCATGAGCCGCGTCGGCATCGGCGCCTCCGGCGGCGCCTGGCCGGTCGATCCGTCGATCGCGGTGCCGTCCTATTTCATGCCGCAAGGCGTATCCGCCGATCTGATCGCCACTAAATACGGCTTCTCGCGCGACGCGGTCGATGCCTATGCGGTGGAAAGCCAGAAGCGTGCGGCCGCCGCCTGGGACGACAGCCGGTTCAGGAATTCGGTGATCCCGGTGAAGGACGTCAACGGCCTCACGCTGCTGGCGAAGGACGAGCATATGCGGCCGGGCACCACCATGCAGTCGCTGGCGCAGTTGCAGCCGTCCTTCGCGCAGATGGGCGAAATGGGCGGCTTCGATGCGGTCGCGGTGCAGGCGCACCCGGAGATCGAGGCGGTCAACCACGTCCATCATGCCGGCAATTCGTCGGGCATCGTCGACGGCGCGGCAGCGGTGCTGATCGGCAGCCGCGAGGCGGGCGATGCCATCGGCAAAAAGCCGCGGGCGCGTATCCGTGCCTTCGCCAATATCGGTTCGGAGCCGGCGATGATGCTCACCGGTCCGGTCGATGTCACCAACAAGCTGCTGACGAAAGCGGGGATGTCGCTTGCCGATATCGACCTGATCGAGGTCAACGAGGCTTTTGCCGCGGTGGTGCTGCGCTTCCTGCAGGCCTTCGATCTCGACGACGGCAAGGTCAACGTCAATGGCGGCGCCATCGCCATGGGTCATCCGCTCGGCGCCACCGGAGCGATGCTGCTCGGCACCGCGCTCGACGAACTGGAACGCCGCAATGCCGGTACCGCGCTGATCACCCTGTGCATCGGCGCCGGCATGGGAACCGCAACGATCATCGAACGGGTGTAGCCGCGCCGGCGGCGCCACCGCGATACTCAGGGAGGCAACCGATGCCAAGACTCGATCTCGACAGGATTCCGCTCGACACCGCGTCGCGCTATCCGGCGTCGCTGCGCGCCGCTGTCGAGGGCCGTCAGCGCAAGCGCCTCGGCAACGCCGCCGGGCTCGACCAGTTCGGCGTCAATCTCTGTACGCTCAAGCCCGGCGCGTCGTCGTCGCTGCGGCACTGGCAGCAGCACGAGGACGAACTCGTCTACATTCTCGAAGGCGAGGTGGTGTTGTGCGAGGATGGCGGCGAGACGGTGCTGAAGCCGGGCGACGTCGCCGCATGGAAGGCCGGCGTCGCCAACGGCCATTGTCTCGTCAACCGCTCGCAGCACGACGCGGTGCTGCTGGAAATCGGCTCGCGGAAAGCCGTCGAGACGGTCAGCTATCCGGATCTCGATCTGGTCATGGTGCGCGACGAATCCGGCGCGCGCTATCTGCGCAAGAACGGCGAACCGTATACCGAATAGGACATTGTCATGAGTCATTTCAGGATCGACGTCGACGCGGACGGCATCGCGCTGATCACCTGGGACACGCCCGGCCGTTCGATGAACGTCATCGGCGTCGAGACCATCGCCGAACTCTCGGCGCTGGTCGAGCGGGTCGCGGGGGAGGCGGCGATCAAGGGTGCGGTGATCACGTCCGGCAAGGCGACGTTCTGCGCCGGCGCCGATCTCGCCTTGCTCGAGACGCTCGGGCGCACCTATGCCGAACTGGCCGCGAGCAAGGGCAAGGAAGCGGCCGCCGCGACGCTGTTCGCGGACAGCCGCAGGCTCTCGCAGCTTTACCGGCGTCTTGAAACCTGCGGCAAGCCGTGGGTCGCCGCGATCAACGGCACGGCGGTCGGCGGCGGCTTCGAACTGGCGCTTGCCTGCCACCGGCGCATCGCGGCGGACAATCCGGCGACGCGCGTCGGTCTGCCGGAGATCAAGATCGGCCTGTTTCCCGGTGCCGGCGGCAGCCAGCGCATCGCCCGCATGCTGCCGCCTGCCGATGCGCTGCAACTGCTGCTCAAGGGCGAGCAGCTCAAGCTCGACCGCGCCAGGGCGATGACGCTCATCGACGCGGTGGTGCCGGCGGCCGATCTCGTCAAGGAGGCGAAAGTCTGGATCGCCGGCGGCGGCAAGGCGACGGCGCCGTGGGACGAGAAGGGATTCAAGCTTCCGGGCGGACCTGTCTATTCCAAGGCCGGCATGATGGTGTTCCCGCCGGCCAACGCCATCTACCGGCGCGAGACCTACGACAATTATCCGGCGGCGCGCGCGCTGATGCAGGTCGTCTATGAAGGCCTGCTGCTGCCGATGGATCAGGCGCTCACCGTGGAGTCGCGCTGGTTCGCGAAGATCCTGCGCTCGCCGGAAGCGGCGGCGATGATCCGCACGCTGTTCGTGTCGATGCAGGAACTGAACAAGGGGGCGCGTCGCCCGGCCGATATCCCGGCGAGCGATCTCAGGCGCATCGGCGTTGTCGGCGCCGGCTTCATGGGCGCCGGCATCGCGCAGGTCGGCGCGCAGGCGGGCCTCGATGTCGTGCTGGTCGATCGCGATCAGGAGACCGCCGACAAGGGCAAGGCCGCTTTGCACAAGGCTCTGTCGGATCGCGTGCTGCGCGGCCGCATGAAAGGCGCCGAGCGCGACGCCTTGCTCGGGCGCATCACTACGACGGCGGACTATGCGGCGCTGAAGGATTGCAGCCTGATCGTCGAGGCGGTGTTCGAGGATCGCAAGGTGAAGGCCGATGTGCTGCGGCGGATCGATGCCGCGGCGGGCGCCGATGCGGTCATCGCATCGAATACCTCGACGCTGCCGATCACCTCGCTTGCTGCCGATATCGCCGATCCGGCGCGCTTCGTCGGCATCCATTTCTTCTCGCCGGTCGACCGGATGATGCTGGTCGAGGTCATTCTCGGCAAGAAGACCGGCGACAGGGCGCTCGCCGTCGCGCTCGATTTCATCCGTGCGATCAGGAAGACGCCGATCGTCGTCAATGACGCGCGCGGCTTCTACGCCAACCGCTGCGTGCTCGCCTATATCCGCGAAGGCCACCTGATGCTGGCGGAAGGCATTCCGCCGGCGATGATCGAGAACGTCGCGCGCATGGCCGGCATGCCGGTCGGCCCGCTGTCGCTCAACGACGAGGTCGGCATCGATCTCGGCCTGAAGATCCTCAAGGCGACGGAGGCGGACCTCGGCACAGCGGCGGTCGATCCGGCGCAGAAAAAGCTGTTGGTGGCGCTCGCCGAAACCCACGGCCGGCTCGGCCGCAAGAACGGCAAGGGCTTCTACGATTACCCGCAGGGCGGTCCGAAGCGGCTGTGGCCCGGCCTCGTCGAATTGCAGGACAAACCGTTGAGCGCCACCGAGGTCGATGCGCTCGACGTCGAAGAGTTGAAACAGCGGCTTCTGGTGGTGCAGGCGCTGGAAGCCGCGCGCACTTTCGAGGAGAAGATCGTCACCGACGTGCGCGAGGCCGATGTCGGCTCGATCCTCGGCTTCGGCTTCGCGCCGTTTTCGGGCGGCACGCTGTCCTATATCGACATGATGGGCGCGGCGGTCTTCGTGGCGCTGTGCCGTCGGCTGGAGACGACATTCGGCGCGCGCTTTGCGCCACCGCCGCTGCTGGTCGAGATGGCGAAGACCGGCGACAGCTTCTATCACCGCTTCGCGCCGCCGCGCAGTCAGGCGGCGTGATGCCGGCGGCGCAGCCGGATTGCGGTTTTCCGGATGCCCGGCATTGCCGGGCATCCGCTTCGCATTATTGCGCGCTTACGCAGCCTTGATCAGGCCTTCGGCGACCATCGCTTCCTTTACCTTCGGCCGCGCCGCGACGCGCTCCACATAGGCGGAGAGGTTGGGGAACTGCGAAATGTCGAGGTTGTGGAATTTGCGCCAGTTCATCACCACGAACAGATAGGCATCGGCGGCGCTGAAGTTCTTGCCGAGCAGGTAGTCCTTGCCGGCGAGCTGCTTGTCGAGATAGCCGAACTGCCGCATCAGATTTTCCTTGGCGATCGGCTTGTAGGCGTCCGGCGTGTTCGGCTTGAACAGCGGCGAGAACTGCTTGTGCACTTCGCTGGTGATGAAATTCAGCCACTCCTGCAGGCGCGAGCGCTCGAAGCTGCCCGGCATCGGCGCCAGCGACGAGTTGCTGGCCTTGTCGGCGACGTATTGCACGATCGCCGGGCCTTCGGTCAGCACTTCGCCGTTGTCGAGCTTGAGCGCCGGCACAACGCCCTTCGGATTGACGGTGTAAAAGTCGTCGCCGTGTTCGGTCTTCTTGGCCTTGTTGTCGACCTTGACGAGTTCGAACGGCAGTCCCGACTCGCGCAGCACGATATGGGGCGAAAGCGAGCAGGCGCCGGGCGAATAATACAGTTTCATGGAGAGCTCCGGAGAGAACGAGAGTGGATCAGGCTTCCATGCCAAGGCGCAGCCACCGATGCAAGCCACGAGCATGGTGTGGGCTCGATTTGGGCCCGCCGATCACCGTGTTGTGAGGCGATGGGCCTATGCCCGTTTCAGACTACGACGGTGAGCTTTTTCGCGGCGCGGGTAACGCCGGTATAGAGCCAGCGCTCGCGGCTGTCGGCGAAAGCAAAACTTTCGTCGAACAGCACCACGTCGTCCCATTGCGAGCCTTGCGACTTATGCACGGTCAGCACATAGCCGTAGTCGAATTCATCGTAGGGCTTGCGGCGTTCCCACGGTAGCTGTTCGATCCCGCCGGAGAAGCATTCCGGCCGCACCGACACCTTGACGCCGCGCGTCGCGGTTTCGTCGTCCGGCAGCAGCCGCATCGACATGATACCGGTGTTGCGGCCGCCGCGCTCCTTCACCGTCCATAAGGCGCCGTTGAACAGCCCCTTCTTGCGGTTGTTGCGTAGGCACACGAGCTTGTCGCCGGCGGCCGGCAGCGTTCCTTCGAAACCGCGCCGCTCGCGCATGCGCTGATTGTAGGCGCGCCGCGTGGCGTTGCGGCCGACCAGAACCTGGTCCGCATCGAGCACGCGCGCCGGATCGAGCTGGCGTTTCTCCACCACCTGCGTCTCGCCATAGTCACCCGCCTCGAGGCTGCGGCCGTCGCGGATATCCATCGAAAGCCGAACGATCGGATTGTCCTTCGCCTGACGGTGCACCTCGGTGAGCATCGCGTCCGGCGGATGTTCGGTGAAGAAGCCGCCGCCGGAGATCGGCGGCAGTTGCGCCGGATCGCCGAGCACCAGGATCGGCACACCGAACGACATCAGGTCGCGGCCCAGCTCGTGATCGACCATCGAGCATTCGTCGATGATCAGCAGGTCGGCCTTCGAGGCAGGAGCCTCGTCCCACAGATCGAAGCTCGGCACCTCGTCATCGCTCTCGCGCGTGCGGTAGATCAGCGAATGGATGGTCGATGCCTTGTAGCAGCCCTTGCTGCGCATCACCGAGGCGGCCTTGCCGGTGAAGGCGGCGAACATCGCGGTGCCGTCGATGCCGTCGGCGATATGACGGGCGAGGGTGGTCTTGCCGGTTCCGGCGAAACCGAACAGGCGGAAAACCGGGGGCGTGCCCTTGCGGCCGGGCTTGGCTTTCAGCCAGGCGGCTACGGCTTTCAGCGCGGCGTCCTGATGTGGCGAAAACGTCGTCATGCTCGCTCCGTAACGGTCCCCTTACATAATGAAGAGGCCGGGTGTGGCAAGAACAAAATATGAACCGCGGGCGGGGCGCGGTCGCGGCGGATCGGCCTGGATGCTGCCGGTGCGCCAGCCGCAATGCCTGCAGTGTGCCTTGGGTGGCGGGCGGCGGCGCGCCGGTCGCGGTACGGCTTGAACGACTGTCATTCCGGGATCGTCACGACGGGTTGTCGCTATCGTCTGTTCTCCCGCGCTTTCTCTCGTGGGTTCTTTTTTCCGGCCGCGGGCCTTGAGTGCGTGCCGGACATGGCAGCCGATCGGCCATCGATGCTCTGCCTGTCAATAGATTGCTCTTCGGGGGAACCCATGTTTAAGGTCGCGGCCTTTGACGCTGGATCTTCGCATGGCTCGTGACCAGATCGATATGACGCCCATCGAATCGCGCGACGAACTCGTCGCCTGGTTCGAACACGGCATCAAGCCCGCTGCGCAGTTCCGCGTCGGTACCGAACACGAGAAATTCACCTTCACGCTGGCGGACCGTCGTCCGGTCCCCTACGAGGGGCCGCGCGGCATCCGTGCGCTGCTCGACGGCATGCAGGCGCTGCTCGGCTGGGAGCCGATCATGGAGGGCGAGAACATCATCGGGATGTTCGACGTCACCGGCGGCGGCGCCATTTCGCTGGAGCCCGGCGGCCAGTTCGAACTCTCGGGCGCGCCGCTCGACAACGTTCACCAGACGCACGGCGAGTTGATGGCGCATCTGGCGCAGGTGCGCGAGATCGCCGCGCCGCTCGGCATCGGCTTCCTCGGCATCGGCATGACGCCGGACTGGTCGCGCGCCGACATGCCGCGCATGCCGAAGGGCCGCTACCGCATCATGACCGACTACATGCCGAAGGTCGGCAGGCTCGGCGTCGACATGATGTACCGGACCTGCACGGTGCAGACCAACCACGACTTCTGCTCGGAAGCCGACATGGTGAAAAAGCTGCGCGTGGCGCTCGCCTTGCAGCCGGTCGGCACCGCGCTGTTCGCCAATTCGCCGTTCACCGAGGGCAAGCCGAACGGCTATCTGTCGTTCCGCTCGCATATCTGGACCGATACCGATCCCGACCGGTCCGGCATGCTGCCCTTCGCCTTCGAGGATGGCATGGGCTTCGAGCGCTACACCGACTATGCGCTCGACGTGCCGATGTATTTCCTCAAGCGCGGCGACACCTATCTCGATGTGTCGGGCAAGTCCTTCCGCGACCTGATGGCCGGCAAACTCGCGGGCCTCGAGCACGAACGGCCGACACTGTCGGACTGGGCCAATCATCTCAGCACGATCTTTCCCGAGGTGCGGCTCAAGCGCTATCTCGAAATGCGTGGCTCAGACGGCGGTCCGTGGAAGCGGCTCGCCTCGCTCGCCGCCCTCTGGTGCGGCGTGCTTTACGATACGGATTCGCTCGACGCCGCCTGGGATATCGTCAAGCACTGGACGGCGGCGGAGCGCCAGGCGCTGCGCGACGCCGTGCCGAAGCTCGGCTTTGCCGCGCGCGTCCACAACCGCACCCTGTTTGAAGTCACCGGCGAGGTGCTCGATCTGGCGCGCCGGGGGCTCGAACGTCGCTGCCGGCTGGATGCCGCCGGGCAGGACGAAACGCTCTATCTCGAGCCGCTGGTCGATCTGCACGCCCGCGGCATCACCCCGGCCGAGGAGATGCTGGAGAAATTCAACGGCGCCTGGAAGGGCAACATCGCGCCGGTCTATACCGAGTATGCCTATTAGCGAATGATCCCGATCCGGGAGAACGGCGATGGCCAGAGGGACGCCGGCGACGCTGGCGCTTGAGAAAACCGGCGTCGCGTTCCGCCTGCACGAATACGACTACGATCCGCATGCGCAGAAGGTTGGCCTGCAGGCCGCCGAGGCGCTCGGCGTCGCGCCGGATCGGCTGCTGAAGACGCTGATGGCGAAAGCCGGCGGGCAGGTGGTCTGCGTGCTGGTGCCCTCCGACCGCGAGGTGAGTCTGAAGAAACTTGCCGCCGCTGCCGGCGCGAAGGATGCCGCGATGCTGCCGCCGGCGGAGGCGGAGCGGTTCACCGGCTATCATGTCGGCGGCATCTCGCCGTTCGGTCAGAAGAAGCGGGCTCGCGTCTTCGTCGATGCCGACGTGCTCGGCCATCCGAGCGTCATCCTCAATGGCGGGAGGCGGGGCCTGCAGATCGAGATCGCGCCGGCCGATCTGGTGCGGCTGCTCGATGCCACCGCGGTGGCATTGTGACGGGGGTTAGAGCGTTTTCGAGCGAAGTGGATCCCGGTTGGCGTGAAGAAAACGCGTCAAACCAACAATCCAGAGCATTGCTTTTGATTCCATCAAAAGCTCTGCTCTAGCAGAGCTGCGATTGCGTGCCTCGCAGGATGACGAATTCCTCTACTCCGCCGCCTGCGTCGTCTCCGATAGATTGTCGAGCGAGGAGATGACGTGCTCGGCAAGCGCGCGGGCAAGGTCCGACTGCTCGTGCGGACTGCGCACCAAACCGATCCGGCAGGACGGCAGCTCCGGGAAACCGTCGGCGGCCGTGAGCACGCGCATGCCCGGCCGCAGGCCCGATTCCGCCAGCACCGACACCGCAAGGCCGGAGAGCACGGCGGCCGCGACCGCGCCGGCGTTGGAGCTGGTGTAGAGGATGCGGTGCGGCTTGCCCATCGCTTCGAGTTGTTCGATGGCGACGCGCCGCCAGGCGCAACTCGGCCGCCCGAGCGCCAGCGGCAGCGGCGTCTCGTCGTGCGTCGGATGGCGGGCCGAGGTCACCCACAACAGCCGCTCGCGCCGGAACGGTTGCGCCACATGGCGCGCTTCGCACTCGGTGACGATCGCCAGATCGAGCTCGCGAGCGTCGATGCGGTCGAGCAGGTCGATCGAGGGTTCGCACAGCACCGACAATTCGACTCCGGGATAGGCGCGGGAAAAGCGCGCCATGATCTCCGGCAGATACCGGTCGGCATAGTCGTCCGGCACGCCGAGCCGCACGCGCCCCGACAGGTCCTTGCCGGAGAAGGCGGCGATCGTCTCCAGGTTCAGCCGGACCATGCGGCGCGCATAATCGAGCAGCCGCTGGCCGTCTTCGGTGAGCTTCGAGGCGCGCCCGTCGCGCGCGAAGATCGGCCGCTCGATACGCTCCTCCAGCCGTTTCATCTGCATCGATACGGCGGACTGCGTCTTGTTCACCGCCTCGGCGGCGCGCGTGAAGCTGCCGGTCTCGACGATGGCGATGAGGGTGCGCAACTGATCGATATCGATGAGCGCGGTCATGACGGGCATTTCCTGCGGAGGGGCCCGGGTGGTCCGGGCCTTGGGCTGCCCCTGGACGGAGGCCGGCTGGCGCAAATGCTAAATATCAAGCCTGTTCATCGGTGATATTAGAAACATTCGTTTCATTTATCAATCCGGGCGGGCTATAGGGACTGTCATACCGGCAATCCACGGTTCATCCGGCGGGGGCGCGAAGGGCGCCTTTTCGCTGCGCGGTGACTGCTGGCCGGTCGTCAAATCTTCAGGAGGCAGCCATGTCGACCAATGGTGCGACCAATGGGACGATCGAGGGCATGACAGCCGTCGACGTCCCGCATCGGGTCTTTCCCGTCCGTATCCCGGCTCGTCTTGCCCTTCCGGTCGCCGCCGGTGCGGCGGTGCGGGTTCTCATCGCGGCCTTCGCGGCGCTGGCCCGCGGCGTCGGCCTGCTTGCCCGCGGCATTCGCAACCGCCGGCAGGCCGCGGCTCTCGCGCATCTCGACGCGCATCTGCTCGCGGATATCGGACTGACGCCGTTCGACGTGCGCGACGCGGCGTCGGCACGGATGTGGGACGATCCGGCGGTGCTGCTGCGAGCCCGGGCGCTGGAGCGCCGGCTCAACCGCCACCGCGTGTCGCTCGGCTTTATGCCATTCTCCGATGAAAGCCCGGATGCCGCGCCGCGCCGGCCGGACGCGTCATATCCTGCCTACTGAGCCGGGCGCGGCCGGTCCTCCGGCTCACGACGCCTGTCGGCTCTCGCCGGCAGGCATTTCCGTATCGCGGTCCGCCCGGGTCCGGTCGCCGCTCCGCTCTGCCAGCCACAGCGCGACGACCAGCACGGCAAGCCAGGCAATGCGGGCGCCGTAACGGTCGTGCGGATTGGACAGCGGCCCGAGAATGGCGGCATTGGCGAGGATCGCCAGCGTCACCAGCCCGGCGAGCCGTCCGATCCCGGTGGGCGGCCGGCGGATGAGGCCGCCGAGCGGAACGAGCAGGAACAGCATCGCCAGCAGTGCCACCGGCTCGTGCAGCCGGTTGATCGTGTCGAACGACACCTGACCGTGCTGCTGCTTTGCGGCGCGCATGGCGGGCACGTTCCACGGCGTGTAATCCTCGATCATCCCGTAGGTGTGCCAGATCGAATCGAGCACGCCTTCGCCGCTGTGCACCGTGACCACCTGGCGCGCCGCCGCGCTGACGGCCGTCTTGATCTGCAGCCATGGATAGGCGGCGATGCTTTCCAGTACGATCGTCCGCATCTCCTCGCCGAGACCGTCGAAGCGGCCGAGCGAATTGAACAGGTCGCTGCCCCACAGGAACTGGTCGGCATCGCGCGGCAATTCGTGACGGTGGGCGCACAACCGCAGGCGCGGCGTCGGACAATGCTCGTCGAGGAATTTGTGGACGATGCCGTCCTGCAGCAAACGCCCGAAGATGATGCCGTAGCCGCCCGGCGTCCAGGCGATGCGCTTGGTGACGACAAAATTCGCCGACAGCAGAATCGCCAGTCCGACGATCAGCGACAGGGTGATGCGCGGCACGGCGGCGCGCTCGACGAGGCGCGGCAGCAGCAGCGAGACGAGCATCACCGCGACGCCGAGCGCGATCATCAGCAGCAGCGTGGCGCTATGCGCGGCGGCGGCAAAGCCGATGAGCAGGATCAACCCGCCGCGCTGCCGGCGGTTCAGTGCGTCGGCCCTCGCGATCAGAAGATGCAGCGCCAGTACCGCAGGGCCGACGAAGATGTCGGTGAGCAGCACGCTGGCGATGAAGGGCAGGGTGGTCGCCGCCGCGAGCGCGACGAAGATGCCCAGACGGGCGAGCGGCCGGTCGCCGAGGCCGTGCAGCCGCATCGTCAGATTGATGACCCAGACCGTCACCGCCGCCTGCAGCAGCACCACCGGCCAGAAATCGAAGAGCGAGCCGGCATTCAGCAGCAGGCCATAGGGGGCCGGGCGGCTCGGCACCAGATAGCCTTCATACCAGCGCGCCAGATAGCCGCCGGTGTCGTATTCGAGCAGCGGAAAGCCGTTCCACAGCGCCGGGACCAGCATCAGCACGGTTGCGGTGACGGCGACGAGGCGATCGGTGATGGCGTCGCGGCGCGCGACGGCGCCGATTGTGAATTTCAGCGCCTGGTCGGGCATCGCCCCTCGCTTCGGTTGGCCGGCTTCTTTAACATATCGCGTTGTCGCGGGGGCTCGAAAAAAGGTCATTTATATTCATGAGAGTCCTGCTTGGGCTGTTGTGCGGACTACTGATGGCGGCGATGGCGCTGGCCGCGGCACCCGCCTCCGCGCAGACCGGCTTTGATCGCAAGAGCAGCGACAAGGGCGGCGGCTATACGAGTTTCGTCGTGCGCTCGGGCGACCCGGCGGTGTGCGCCGCACGTTGCGAGCGCGACCGGAAATGTCGTGCCTGGAGTTTTTCCTATCCGCGCACCGCCGCCACGCAGGCGATGTGCCGATTGATGAAAGACGTGCCGCCGCGCACCGAGGACAAGTGCTGCTCCTCCGGCGTGAAAGGCGCCGGCGTCATCGAGCCGCGGACCGGGCCGATGGAATTCTCCACCGACCGGTTCGGCGGCGATTACCGCAATTTCGAGGTCAAGCCGCCGGCCGCCGAGGAAGCCTGTCTGGCGGCCTGCGAAGGCGATCGGCGCTGCCGGGCCTGGACGTTCCTGCGGCCCGG
>DATMEV010000007.1:0-3809 GCA_035556795.1 Pseudolabrys sp.
GTCAACCGCGTGTTCAACAATGTGCGTCGCCGGCTCGGTTTTCCCTACTGGTCGCTGTCGCGCTGGGCGAAGCTGAAGGTGAAGAACGCGGTGAACTTTATCGGAGATTATGAGCGGACCTTGGCGGCGGAAGCCCGCCGCCACGATGTCGACGGCGTGATCTGCGGTCATATCCACAATCCGGCGATCACCAGCTATGCTGGTATCCGCTACATCAATTGTGGCGACTGGGTGGAAAGCTGCACGGCAATTGCCGAGCACGAGGACGGTCGTTTCGAACTGATCGTATGGACCGTCGAAGGCGAGACCCGCCTCGACGCGCCGCGGTTGGTTCCGGTTCCCTCGCCGCAGGCGGCCTGAGCGCGCGAACGGAAAAAGGCCTGTTGTCGGCACGGCAGGATCGCTTGCGCCGCTGCGCGGGCCGGGGCTACCGTTGGCGCATGACTACACAGCAGACGAACGTCAAGATCGAAAAACTGCCGACGGCTGCCGATGTCGATGCAGCGGCGGAGCGACTTGCAGGCGTCGCACTGCGCACGCCGCTCGTCAGTTCGCCGGTGCTCGATGCGGTCACCGGGGCGCGGATGTTCCTGAAGGCCGAGACGCTGCAGCGTACCGGTTCGTTCAAATTCCGCGGCGCCTACAACAAGATCGTCTCGATTCCGGACCAGCGTATGGCCGGCGGCGTCGTTGCTTTCTCGTCCGGCAATCACGCGCAGGGCGTCGCTGCTGCGGCAGCGCTGCGTGGCATGCCGGCGGTTATCGTCATGCCCTTCGATGCGCCGGTGGCCAAGCGCGAGCGCACCGCCGCGCTCGGCGCCGAGGTGGTCCTCTACGACCGCGAGCGCGAGGACCGCGCTGCGATCGCCAATCGCATCGCGTCGGAGCGCGGCGCCACGCTGGTGCCGCCTTACGATGATCCGTTGATCATTGCCGGGCAAGGGACCATCGGCCGCGAGATCGCCGAGGATCTGAAGACGCTTGGCGTCGTGCCGGACGTCGTGGTGATCGGCGCGTCGGGCGGCGGCCTTGCCGCCGGCACGGCACTGGCTTTGAAGGCGCGTTATCCGGCGACGGCAATCTATACGGCCGAGCCGGAAGGATTCGACGACCACAAGCGTTCCTTCGTCAGCGGCCGGCGCGAAAGCAATGCGCGGCTGAGCGGCTCGATCTGCGACGCGCTGATGTCGAACATGCCGGGCGAGCTGACCTTCGCCATCAACCGCACGCTGATCGGTGCCGGGGTGAGCGCCAGCGACGAAGAGGCCGGCCGCGCCGTCGCCTTTGCGTTCCGTGAATTAAAGCTCGTGGTCGAACCGGGGGGCGCCATCGGCCTTGCGGCGCTACTCAACGGCAAGCTTGACGTGCGTGGCAAGACGGCGGTGGCGGTGCTCTCCGGCGGCAATATCGATGCCGACCTGTTTCAGCGGCTGATCGCCGCGTGAAGCGGCGGATTGAGCGCTAGGAAAACAGTGCGATCCGCTCCGGTTCGCTCAGTGCCCGCAGCGGCGCCAGAGGGTCGATGCCGTTTGGCCAGGTAAGGTGCGGTATACTGCTGTCTCGCGCAGGCTTGTCTTCCACCGGTATGTCGCTGGTGAGCATCTGCAGGTCTTGATCCTGCAGTTCCTGTTCTTGCTGAACCCGATCTTGCGGGCTGCTGTGCGGGTGCGAAGTCTGTCGTGGCGGCGCGGTGTCTTGCAACGGCACCGAGGTGTCCGATGGTCGGTTGAAACTGTCGAGCATCACCTGCACGCAGTCGCGCAGGTCGCGCAAGGTGGCCGATAGCCGTGCGACGCGCGGCTGGGTCGCCTGCGGTGTTTCGTTGCCGGTAGCGAGTGTCGTCATGTCGGTCTCGACCGCGGCGATCAGCCCGGCCATCGCCACCAGACTGAGATGCAGATATTCCGGCGCGCTCTTCGGCATCGCCTCGCCGTGCAGCCTGGCGCCGAGCTGCTCGACCGCGGTCAGCACGCTCAGCGTGTCGGCGACGCGGCTGCGGCCAGCGTGCTCGGCGAGAAACGCGCGGCCGCGCGCCGTCGCCGTCAGCGCCGCGTGGATGGCGTCGTAGTCGACAGCGGGCAGCGCAAGGACGGCCGTCGTCGCGGCGGTCGGATCAGCGGTCATGCCGGTAGGCGCCGCGTCCGGTCGGCGCGCTGTCATTCGTGCAAGCGCCATATCTGCGAAGCGCCGTATGCTATGAGCCCTGCCATTGCTTATGAATCAGGCGTGCTGATTCGGAAAGTCGAATGCCCGCACCTGTCAGAGGCCGGTTCGTCGTCCGGCTCGCCGTCTTCTATGCCGCGCTGTTCCTGGTGTCCGGCGTGCAGCAGCCGTTCTTTCCGCTGTGGCTCGGCGCCAAGGGGCTCGATGCGACATTGGTCGGCGTGGTGCTGGCGATGCCGATGCTGGTGCGGGTGGCGGCGGTGCCGCTTGCCACTGCCGTCGCCGATCGCTGTGATGCGCTGCGCGGCGCGCTGATCGCCGCTGCCGCCGCGAGCGCCACCGCCTATGCGCTTGTCGGCGCAATGGACAGCGTGACCGCCATCGTCGTCGCCTGCGCAGTTGCGGCCGCGGCCTATGCGCCGGTGACGCCGCTGACCGATGCCTATGCGCTGCGCGGGCTGGCCGCGAGCGGCCGCGCCTATGGGCCGGTCCGGCTATGGGGCTCGGCGGCGTACCTCGCCGGTATGTTCGTGACCGGCGCTGCTGCCGATCTGATGCCGGCACGGTATCTGATCTGGCTGATCGTCGGTTTTGCCGCTGCCGCCGCGTTGGCTGCGCTGATGCTCGCACCGCTCCCGCAGGGCGGCGAGGCTCCTGAGCCTGCTGTCAATTTTGCGGCGAATCCCGATGCGCCGCCGTCGTCGCGCCATCTGCTGCGCCAGCCAGCAGTGCTTGCCGTGCTGGGGGCAGCGGCGCTGATTCAGGCGAGCCATGCCGTTTATTACGGCTTCTCGGTCCTGGCGTGGACGTCCGCCGGCCTCGGCGGCATGGCCGTCGCGGTGTTGTGGGCGATCGGCGTTCTCGCCGAGATCGTGCTGTTCGCGCTGCAGGCGCGGCTGCCGCGCTGGCTGACCCCGGCGCGACTGCTGATCGCCGGTGGGGTCGGCGCCGTGCTGCGCTGGAGCGCAATGGCGTTCGGTCCGCCGGCCGAGCTGCTGCCGATTCTGCAGGTGCTGCACGCTCTGTCGTTTGGCGCGACGCATCTTGGCGCACTTGCTTACCTGGCCCGGATGGCCGCGCCCCGGCAGGCGGCGCGCGCGCAGGGCTATCTGGCGATTGCGCTTGGCCTCGCCCATGCAGGGGCGATGCTGCTTTCCGGCTGGCTCTATGCCATGTCTGCCGGCGGAGCCTATGCGGCGATGGCGCTAATGGCGGCTGCGGGCGGCGCTGGCGCGCTCGTCGCCGAACGCATCGAACGCCGGATCATGAAATGACTGGTTATGCGCTGTCCTGCTGCGCGCAGCATCGCAACGCGGCACGATGCCGGCAAGGGCGCGGCCCTGCAGAAAGATCATCTTGCGCGACAGGCCGCCATTGCGGGTGATCCACGCGCGCACCCGCGGCGGATAGATATCCCACAGCACTTGCGTGCCCGGCGTGCTGGTGACCGCCCGGCCATGTGCATCCGGCATCCAGGCGGCATGGAAGCCGAAGCGGGCGCGTGGCGTCGCGCACAGGCGCTCGCGCGGCACCAGGCCAAGCACCAGTGTGCAGGCCGACAGGCAACTGCCGTCGATGACCACCTGCTGGCCGGTCGCACGGACGTGCGCGAAGGTGCGCATATAGTGACCGATCTGGCCGCCGCG
>DATMEV010000008.1:0-20028 GCA_035556795.1 Pseudolabrys sp.
AAACGATCCGCACGGCACGAAAAATCCACCAAGCCGAAAGCCAACCGCGCTGCTCCGCCACCACCCGGCACTTCTGATCGCGACAAGGCGATCCGCGCACTGATGGCGCTGCTCGCCGAACATCCGTGGATCGAAATCGACCTGTCGGATGTTGCGGTCGAATCCGGTCTGTCGCTGGCGCAGCTCCGCGCTGAATTCAGTTCGCCGCTGGCCGTCCTCGCCGCCTATATCAAGTTGGTCGATGAGGCGGTGCTGAAAGGCGACACCACCGACGACACGGAGGAAACACCGCGCGAGCGGCTCTTCGATGTCCTGATGCGCCGCCTCGATATTCTTGCGCCCGACAAGGACGCGATTGCCTCGCTGATGTATTCGGCACGCCGCAACCCGCCGCTCGCCTTGGCGCTCAACAGCCTGGCGGCGCAATCGCAGCGCTGGATGCTCACCGCTGCCGGCATCAAGACCAACGGTCCGAAGGGGATCATCCGCGCGCAGGGGCTTGCCTTGATGTTCGCGCAGGTGCTGACCGTCTGGCTCGACGATGACGAGCCCGGCCTCGACCGCACCATGGCAGCGCTCGACCGCGGCCTGACCAGCGGCCAGCGCTGGTCCGGTTTCCTCGACGACCTGATGTGCATTCCCGCGGGTCTGGCCCGCGCACGTCGTCGGCGCCGGCGCCACCATCGCCACCGCTGGGACGAAGAGGGCGATATCGAAGCCGCGTAATCAGACTGGCACGCGCACGACCGCCCGCAGCCCGCCCAACGGACTGGCGCCAAGTGTGATGTCGCCGCCATGCGAGCGGGCAATATCGCGCGCGATGGCGAGCCCGAGACCCGTGCCGCCCTCGTCCTGATTGCGCGCATCATCGAGCCGCAGGAATGGCTTGAACACTTCCTCGCGCTGATGGGCCGGGATGCCCGGACCATCGTCATCGACGGTAATGGTGAGATAGCGGTGATCGCTGTGCCCGGTGATCGACAATGCCGACGCATAGCGCACAGCGTTCGATACCAGATTGCCGACGCAGCGCTTGAAGGCAGCCGGTTTCACCGTCACCACCGGCGCGCCATGGAATACAGCGGTGGCCATGTTTCCGCCGCGTTCAACGTCGGATTTCAACTCGTCGATCAGTTCCGCCATATCGGTCGGCGCCGCCTCCTCGCCGAGATCGCCGCGGGCGAAAGCCATATAGGCCTCCAGCATCCGTCCCATCTCGTCGATATCCTTCTTCATCGCCGCGACTTCCTCGCCGTCGCCAAGCAGCGCCAGCTCAAGCTTGAAGCGGGTGAGCACCGTGCGCAGATCATGCGACACGCCGGCCAGCATCGTCGTGCGCTGTTCCAGCGCGCGCTCGACGCGGCTTTTCATCTCGATGAAGGCAGCAGCCGCACGCCGCACCTCGCGCGCGCCACGCGGGCGGAAATTCGGCACGTCACGACCCTTTCCGAAGCTTTCGGCCGCATCGGCGAGCCGCAGGATCGGCCGAATCTGGTTGCGCAGAAAGGCAATGGCGACCATCAGCAACACGGTCGACGTGCCGACCATCCAGAACAGGAAGATTTCCGAGTTCGAGGCATAGGCGGCATCACGACGCGCAAAGACACGCATCACCGAATTCTCGAGCTGGACGCGAATCTCGACCACGGCCGACTTGCCGACGGTATCAATCCAGTACGGCCGCTGAATCTGCCGGCGCAACTGTTCGGACAGCGACTGATCGAGCAGCGAGAAGAACGGTTTCTGCGCCGGCGGCGGCATGTCGCCGGCCGGCAGGAAATCGATCTGGAGGCCGAGTCGATCGAGGGCGACCTTCTGCAACCGCACGCGATCGGCCTCCTGCGGAAACTGCCGCGATAGATCGACCATCGCCGCGATATCCTGCACGACGCCGGCGGAGAGCCTCTGCGTCACCAGATTCCAGTGACGTTCCATGAATACAAAGGCGACCACCGACTGCAGGATCACCATCGGCAGGATGATGATCAGCAGCGCCCGCGCATAGAGGCCCTTCGGCATCACCGTATTGAGCCAGCGGCTCATCCGCCGCCAGTTGTCGGCGACGAAACCGGCGGCGCCACGGATCCGAGCGATGCCGCCATCGAGCGCAGTCATGACGTCGTCACCAGCCGGTATCCGATGCCGCGCGCCGCCTGCAGATACAGCGGATTGGCCGGGTTGCTCTCGATCTTGCGGCGCAGCCGGTTGACCTGCACATCGACCGCGCGCTCGTTGACGGAGTTGCTTCCGTTCCCGGCCAGCGCCTGCCGCGACACCGTCTCGCCCGGCGTCGCCGCCAGCACCCGCAGCATCTCGCGTTCGCGATCCGTCAAATGGACGATCTCCTCGCCCTTGCGCAGCTCGCCCCGGCCGATATGGAAGACGAACGGCCCGAAGCGCACATTCTCGACCGGCGGCGGCACCGCCGGCCGCACACGCTTGAGAATGGCGGCAATACGCAACGACAATTCGCGCGGCTCGAACGGCTTCGAAACATAATCGTCTGCACCGCTCTCCAGTCCCTGGATGCGGCTCTCGGCCGCATCGCGCGCCGTGAGCATCAGGATCGGCACGTTCGAGCCTTCGCGGATCGACTTCGCCAACTCGTAGCCATTCTCGCCGGGCATCATCACGTCGAGAACCAGCAGATCGAATTTGAGGCCGACAAGGCGAGCGCGCGCGTCAGCGGCGTTGTCGGCGGTGGTCACGCGATAGCCCTCCGACGACAGAAAGCGTGACAGCAGGTCGCGGATGCGCCGGTCGTCGTCGACGATCAGCAGATGCGGCGCGTCATCGGCGAGCTGGACGGGCCCGGTGGTCATTGCAAGCATTGACGTCTCATCAGCACGTGATGGCACATCATCGCGAACGGCGCGGCGGAGCGCCAGCGCCCCGGCCTTCCCGGAAGACCAGGCGACGCACGCGCTCGCGATTACCCGGATCGATCATCACCGTCAGAAAGCGGCACGCCGCGTCGTGAATGTCGTCGCCGCCGTCGGCAATGGCGCGGGCGATGCGCGCCGACTGCAGATTGGCCAGTTTCAGCGCCAGCGCCGCCCCCTTCGGCGTAACATAGAGCAACCGCTGGCGCCGGTCGGAGGGGCCGGCCTTCTGCACGATATAGGCTTCATCGACCAGTTGCTTGAGCACGCGGCCGAGCGACTGCTTGGTGATCTTCAGGATATCGAGCAGGTCGGCGACCTTGATGCCCGGATTGCGGTTGACGAAATGCAGCACCCGGTGGTGCGCCCGCCCGAAACCGAACTGGGCCAGCACCGCGTCCGCATCGCCGACGAAATCGCGATAGGCGAAGAACAAGAGTTCGATGATATCCCAAGCCGGCTCCAATCCAGGTCCGGTCCCGCCTTTGGCTTCCGCCGCCGGAACCCCGCCCGGGCGCGCAGCGGATGCTGCATTGACATTTATGTCAGCCATGTTGACATATTTCGGTTTGATTGTTACAAAAACATCATTGCTGACGAAAGGATCGTGCCAAACCCTTGGTCGATCGGGGTTATATGATCCAGATTCTTGATCCGGCCCGTCATATGCAAAGCATATAAGGTCCCATCAAGTCTTAGCGGGTGTTACCTTTCGAGGCAAAGCGGCGTTCGGCGCTCAGTCGGACGATCATGGTGGCCGGGCGTCGGCGACCCCTGAAGGGCCGTCTCGGGCAGGTCGAGATGAACGAGATGAAGGAGACAGAAGACATGGCGGCTCAATCCTATGACCGGCTCGACGGCTCCATCTGGTACGACGGCAAACTAGTGCCCTGGCAGGACGCCAACCTGCACGTGCTGACCCACGGGCTGCATTATGGATCCTGCGTTTTCGAGGGCGAGCGCGCCTATGGCGGCAAGATCTTCAAGAGTACGCAACATTCCGAGCGGCTGAAGGCCTCCGCCAACGTTCTGGACTTCGAAATTCCCTATTCGGTCGCCGAGATCGACGCCGCCAAGCAACTGGTGCTGGAAAAGAACAACCGCAAGGAAGCCTATATCCGCCCGGTCGCCTGGCGCGGCTCGGAGATGATGGGCGTTTCAGCGCAGAACAACACCATCCATCTGGCCATCGCCTGCTGGGAATGGCCGAGCTATTTCGACCCCGCCGAACGGCTGAAGGGCATCCGCCTCGATCTTGCCGACTACCGCCGTCCGGATCCGAAGACCGCACCATGCATGGCCAAGGCCGCTGGCCTCTACATGATCTGCACCATCTCCAAGCACAAGGCTGAGCGCAAAGGCTATGCCGATGCGATGATGCTCGACTGGCAGGGCCGCGTCGCCGAGTGCACCGGCGCCAATATCTTCTTCACCAAGGATGGCGCCATCCATACGCCGATCGCCGACTGTTTCCTTAACGGCATCACCCGGCAGACGGTGATCGACCTCGCCAAGCGCCGTGGCATCGCGGTGAACGAGCGGCGGATCATGCCGGAGGAACTGGCCGGCTTCGAGGAATGCTTCATTACCGGCACCGCCGCGGAAGTCACCGCCGTGTCCGAGATCGCAGACTGGCGCTTCACACCGGGCAAGATCACGCAGCAACTGGCCGAGGACTACACCGCCGAAGTGACCCCGAAACAGGCCGCAGCCTGAACGCGGCCTCCCCCTCAGACACGGTAAAGGCGACGCCATTCGCGTCGCCTTTTCTGTTTCGCGACACTCGGCACCCGGACGACATGCCCACGACCGGTCCGACGCGGCGCTATTCTTCCTTTTCCTGATACGGATAGCGCCAGCGCTCGGCGGCCGTGTCGTCGATCTGCTTGGCCTCGACCCAGTCGCGGCCGCTATTGCTTTCGACCTGCTTCCAGAACGGCGCACGGGTCTTGAGAAAATCCATCAGGAATTCCGCCGCCGCAAACGCCGCCTGCCGGTGCGACGAAGCAGTCGCCACCATCATGATGTCCTCGCCCGGCACGATACGGCCGAAGCGATGCACCACCGTGACACCGGTGATCGGCCAGCGGCTGACCGCCTCCTGCACGTGTCGCGTGATTTCCTCTTCGACCATGCCGGGATAATGTTCCAGCGTCAGCGCGGCGATCGGGTTGCCGTCCTCGTCGCCGCGACAGATGCCGGTGAAAGTGACGACGGCGCCGACATCCGTGCGCCCCTGTGACAGCGCCCTTGCTTCAGCCGCAAGGTCGAATGATTCACGCTGCACGCGGATGGTCGGAGTGACGGCCGGCATCATGCCGACAGTCTATAGCGTTTTCGAGCGCAGTGGCTACCGGCTCACGTGAAGAAACGCACCGGGCCAAAGCCGGTATTCGGCTTCCGGCGCCATGGTGAAGGCGCCTATCGTAAAAAAGCACCAGTCCAGCCGGGCGGAAGAGACTACGGGAACCGGTCGCGCAGCCGATCGCAAGCGTGAGATACCGCGCGTCAGCCGCCTGTCATCGGCGGGAAGAAAGCAATCTCGCGCGCATCGGCAATCGCCGTCTGCGCCGGCACATGCTTGCGGTCGATCGCGGCCCGGATGATCGCCGGATTCTCGAAGGCATGGGCATATTCCTCGCCACGCCCGGAGAGCCAGGTTACCAGTCCTTCGATAGTCGTCACCTCGGGCGGCAGCGCCAGCGTCTCGTCGGTCTTGCCGACGCGCTCGCGCACCCAGGCGAAATAGCGCAACGTCACCGTCATTCGTCAACCAGATGGTGCAGACCGGCACGCATATAGTCCCAGCCGGTGTAGAGGGTCAGCATCGCCGACAACCACAATAGCGTGATCCCGATCAGCGTCACGGTGCCGGTCGCCTCGGCGGCGCCGGTGATACCAAGACCGAGCGTGGCAGCGGCCTTGTCGCCGGCATCACCGGCAATCAGGAAGCCGATGGCGACGAGTTGCAGCGTCGTCTTCCACTTGGCGAGCTGCGTCACCTGCAGGCGCACCCGCAACTCGGCGAGATATTCGCGCATGCCCGACACCAGGATTTCGCGGCACAGGATGATGACGGCGGCCAGCAGCGACGGGCCCTTGATCGTTTCATCGACCGCCAGCATCAGCAGCGAGGAAGCCACCAGCAACTTGTCGGCAATCGGGTCGAGCATGCGGCCAAGCGAGGACTGCTGCGACCACATCCGCGCGACATAGCCGTCGAAAAAATCCGTCACCCCGGCGACAACGAATACGAACAGCGCCACCCAGCGCAGCCACAAGCCGCCTTCGAGGATACTGTGCCAGTACATCAAGCCGACGACGACAGGAACGGCCGCAATCCGGCCGTAAGTCAGTAGATTCGCGAGGCCCAGCGGCCGCGCGGGCATGATGGTGGTATCGGCTTTCATAGGTCGAAGGAACACCTCCGCAGCGGCAGCGTCAACCGGCATCCCGTCGCGGTCCACTATGCGCCGCCGCAACCGGCGTACTGGTGACGCTTATTTGATCGGCGGTTTCGGCAATCGGCTGTCTCCCGGCTCCATGACGAAAGTCTGATCGAACGAATACCATTCGCCAGCGACATCGTCCGCCGGCGCGCGATCGCCCGCCGCAGTGTCATGCCCGACATAGTCGCCGACCAGGGCCCGCGTGACACCAAACTGAACGTCGGTTTCCAGATGCGGGTCGCCCTTCACATAGACTTGCGAAATCAGCGTCTTGAAGCCGGGCTTGAAAATAAGAAAGTGCAGATGGGCGGGCCGCATATTGTGACGGCCGGCGGCGCGCAGCAGGTCGCCCACCGGCCCATCGACCGGGATCGGATAGCCGGCCGGCTTGACGCTGCGGAAACCGAATCGTCCCTCGGCGTCGGTTGTGAACTTGCCGCGCAGATTCATTTCCGCCTGCGCCGGGTCCTGCTGCTCGTAAAGACCCTCCGGCGAGGAGTGCCACACGTCGACCTCCGCCCCGGCGATCGGAGCGCCCGCCTGATCGAGCACGCGGCAGGACGCGAACAGCGCCGGGCCGGGCGTCGGCGAGCGGACGATCGAGGCACCGTTCTCGGTGCGCGGCGAGTTCATCCGCCAGAACGGCCCAAGCAGGTTGGCGGTGGTCTCCGCCTGGCCGTTATTGCCGTTGTTCAACAGGCAGATCAGCGTCGAGAAACCGAGCGAGCCCGACATCAGCACCACTTCGTTGTGGGTGTCGTTGGTGCGCTGGCCAAGCGCCGCAATGATCGCTCCGGCCTGCTGGAACTCCGCCTCGGTGAGATGCACCTCGCGGGCGAAGGCGTGCAGGTGGCGGACGAGCGCCGCCATGATCTCGCGCAGACGCGGATCGGCAATGGTCTTGTAGGCGTCGAGCACCGCCTCGGTGACGTGTTCCTGCCCCTGAATGATCATGCGTACCGTCCCTATCGAGCGTTATCGTGAAAGAAATCGTAGATCTTGCGGGCGATCTCGGCACTGACGCCCGGAACCTTGGCGAGGTCCGGTACCGAGGCCCGCTCGATTGCCTTCAGCGTGCCGAAGTGATGCAAGAGGGCGCGTTTGCGCGTCGGACCGATGCCCGGAATTTCCTGCAACCCGGCCTCGCGGATGTCCTTCTTGCGCCGGGCCCGGTGCGAACCGATGGCATAGCGGTGCGCCTCGTCGCGCAGCCGCTCGATGAAATAGAGCAGCGGATCGCGCGGCGGCAGTTTGAACGGCACCCGGCCCGGCACGAAGAAAGTTTCGCGCCCCGCATCGCGGTCGAGGCCCTTGGCCACGCCAACCAGCGGGAGATCGGTGATACCGAGTTCGGCCAGCGTCTCGCGTGCTGCCGTCAACTGCCCCTGCCCACCGTCGATCAGCAGCAGATCGGGCCATGGAGAATCAGATGAAAGGGACTCGGCAAGTTCCTCATGCTCAGGTTCCGGCTCCACCACGGCGGCTTCGGGACGCGGCGCCTCATCGATCAACCGCTTGAACCGCCGCTGCAGCACCTCGCGCATCATGCCGAAGTCGTCGCCGGGGGTCAGGCTCGCCGAACGGATATTGAACTTGCGATACTGGTTCTTCCGGAAGCCCTCGGGACCGGCGACGATCATGCCTCCGACGGCGTTCGATCCCTGGATATGGCTGTTGTCGTAGACCTCGATGCGGCGCGGCGCGCGCGGCAGACCGAAGGTCTCAGCCAGTGCCGTCAGCAGACGTTGCTGCGAGGAGGTATCGGCAAGTTTGCGCGCCAGCGCCTCGCGGGCATTGGCGAGCGCATGAGCAACGAGTTCTTTCTTCTCGCCGCGGCGCGGCACCTGGATATCGACCTTGCGGTTGCCGCGCGTCGTCAGCGCGTCGGCCAGCAGCACGCGATCGTCGATATCGTGCGACAGCAGAATCACCGACGGCGCCGGCTTATCGTCATAGAACTGCGCGATGAATGCACCGAGCACTTCGCCGGGCGGCAACGCGCGGTCGGCTTTCGGGAAATAGGCGCGGTTGCCCCAGTTCTGGCCGGTGCGGAAGAAAAATACCTCGATACAGCTATAGCCGCCGTCCTGATGGATGGCGAAGACGTCCGCCTCCTCGACGCCGCGCGGATTGATCCCCTGCGTCGACTGCACCGCCGACAGCGCCGCCAGCCGGTCGCGATAGAGCGCGGCACGTTCGAAATCCATTGCCTCCGACGCCAGCTCCATATCGGCGGCCAGTTCCTCCTTTACCGCACGGCTGCGCCCGGACAGGAATGCATTCGCCTCGCGCACCAGCTCGGCATAAGCGGTGTAGTCGATCTCGTTGGTGCATGGCGCCGAGCAGCGCTTGATCTGATAGAGCAGGCACGGCCGCGTGCGGCTTTCAAAAAAACTGTCGGAGCAGGAGCGCAGCAGAAAAGCGCGCTGCAGCGCGGTGATGGTGCGGTTCACCGCCCATACCGACGCGAACGGACCGTAGTAATGTCCCTGGCGGTTGCGAGCCCCGCGATGTTTGACGATCTGCGGCGCCCAGTGGTCCGATGTGATGAGGATATAGGGAAACGACTTGTCGTCGCGCAGCAGCACGTTGAAGCGCGGCCTCAGCCGCTTGATCAGATTGGCTTCGAGCAGCAGCGCTTCGGTCTCGGTACGGGTCGAGACGAATTCCATGGCGACGGTTGCCGCCACCATGCGCTCGATGCGGGTATCGAGCCCGGTCGGGCGCGTATAGGACAGAACGCGCTTCCTGATGTTCTTGGCCTTGCCGACATAGAGGACATCGCCCCGTGCATCGATCATCCGGTAGACGCCGGGCGACGACGGCGCCAACCGGCCGTGACGGAGAATGGCGGCGCGCCCGATCGCAAGCGGATTGTCGGGCAGAAGCGTCAGCGGTTCCGCGTCCGGCGTGACAGTATCTTCCAGCGGCGGCAGAGAAGCGTCGTCCTCGTCGTTGGCCAGATCGGTAAGTTCGCCGTCGCTATCGGTTTCCGGCGGCAGGTCGCGGCCCGCCGATTTGGAACTGCCGGAAGCCTTAGCCCTGTCGGCCGCTGTTGCCCCATCTTGCATGCGGCCATCGATCACGGCGCGGCTGGTGCTTCCCGCCTCGTCAGCCGCCGGATCTTCGTTCGCTTTGTCTCTGCCCGCAGTCATCGTCGTCAGATAATATCCCGGCCGGTCTGTCGCTATTCGGTCACCTCGGCATCCGGCGTCCGCCATGCCAGATGCTGGCCGCCATCGACCGCGACGGTCTGCCCGGTGATGCTCGTCGCGCGCGCCAGAAACAGCACCGCATCGGCGATCTCCTCGGGCGAAGCGCCGTGCCCGAGCGGCAGTGTCGCCGCCTGACGGGCAAAGTCCGCTTCGCTCTGGCGCGGCGACGGCAGCACCGGACCCGGCGCCACCGCATTGACCCGAATGCGCGGCGCCAGCGCCTGCGCCAGGCTCGTCGTCGCGCCATAGAGAGCCGTCTTGCTCAGCGCATAGGAAACGAACAGCGGCGTCGGCTTCAGCACCCGCTGATCGAGCAGATTGACGATCGAGGCGCCGTCGGGCGCCTGCGCGGCAAACGCCTGGGCGAGAAACAGCGGCGCGCGCAGATTGACCGCGAATGTCCGGTCGAACAATGCGCCGTCGAGCGCGCCGACCGTATCGGCTTCGAATGCGCTGGCGTTGTTCACCAGCAGGGTGAGCGGCCCGAGCGCACGCGCCGCCTCGGGCACGAGACGCTCGACCTCCTCAAGGCGCGCCAGATCGGCAAAGACGGCGACGGCACGGCCACCCTGCGCGACGATCCCGGCGCATAAATCCTGCGCCTGCGTCCGCGACCCATGCGCATGCACCGCGACCGCATAGCCCGCACGCGCCAGATTCCAGGCAATGGCGCGACCGATGCGTCGGGCACCGCCGGTGATGAGGGCCGCGCCCGGAGCCGCTGTTGGAATTGCCATTGTGCCGTCTCGCAAACCGTCAATTCTCGATCTGCCGCGTATGCCGCGTATCGATGATTATAGTAAACACATTGCCGCTGCGAAGCACGAACGGCGCAGGCCGGCAACCTTTCCTTAGGGATAACGAAGCATCGCGCCGCCGAGGCGCGCTGCGCTGGTTAGCGATTCATAACCGTTTAACCTCGATGACGCGATAAATCCCGCATGTTCAAGACGCTCTTTCTTAAGGTTATCGGAGCGTCGACACCAGAAACGCCCGCATCGCGACACGCGGGTTTCGTGTGGAGGGTTGAATAATGAAGAAGATCATCGGCGCCGCAGCCATTGTTGCGATGACCGCCAGCGCGGCAGCCGCTGCCGACTTTCCGCGCGGCCAGACGGCGTACTATTCGCCGGCGGTCACCAGCGTCTACAATTGGGCCGGCCCCTATATCGGCGCGAATCTCGGCTACCAGTGGGGCCGGACCAGCAACAGCGCGACGCGGCCTTCCGGCCTGCTCGGCGGATTGCAGGCTGGCTATCTGTGGCAGAACCAGCAGTTCGTGTTCGGCGGCGAAACCGACATTCAGATCAGCGGCGCTGACGATACGGTCGCCCCGTTCAAGTTTGCCAATCCGTGGTTCGGCACGCTGCGCGCGCGTGGCGGCTACGCGATGAACAACATCCTGTTCTATGCGACGCTCGGTCTCGCCTATGGCGGCATGCGCGCCGACAACATGGCACTCTCCGAATCGAAGAGCTCCGTCGGCTGGACTGCCGGTGCTGGCGTCGAAGTCGGACTGACGCCGAACTGGACGGCAAAGGCAGAGTATCTCTACATCGATCTCGCTTCGCGCTCGTTCTCCGTCACCGGCCAGAACAACGCGATCAGTTCGAACCTCCTGCGCTTCGGCGTGAACTATCACTTTTAGAGACAGAGCGTTTCCGAAAGCGATTCAGTCGCGGCGTTTTGCGCAACACTCACCCCCCGGACATTGCGTCCGGGGGTTTTTTATTCTGTCACGTCAATTTCACCAGCACCGTTCTTTTGCTTCGACGGATTCGGCCGAAACGATAATACGCAGGCCGTTCGATCAGAAAATACTGACATCAAATTCGACGGACAGCCGGCTGCGATGCGGCGCAATTGTGGCGCCGGAACTGTGTGACGCGCTTGCAACGTCGCTCGCGAAAGCCATGCAACAGCATCATGTTCGCCACGTCGCAGCCATATTCAGGAACTCATTTCGTCATCACGCGTTGATGCAGCGGTCGGACGGTTCGACACGCCATCGGCCGTTCGAAGCACTATCAGGGGAGTATCAGTATGAAGAAGTTTGTTTTCGCGACCGCCGGCATCGTTGCGATGGCGGTTGGCGTCGCGACGGCGTCTGCCGCCGATCTTCCGCGTCGGCCACCGCCGCCGGTGAAAGCAGTTCCATATGTGGCACCGATCTATAACTGGACCGGCTTGTATCTCGGTATCAATGGCGGCGGCGCCTTCGGCGGCCGCTCCGGCTACGGCGGCAACGCGACCGGCGGCCTCATCGGCGGTACGCTCGGCTACAACTGGCAGGTCGGCCAGGGTGTGTTCGGTCTCGAGACCGATCTCGACTGGGCGAGCATCAAGGGCTCGGGCACCGATCTCATCGTCGGCAGCGTCGACACCAAGAACAATTATCTTGGTACGGTTCGCGGTCGTCTCGGCTACGCCTGGGACAGCGTGATGCTGTACGTGACCGGCGGTCTCGCCTACGGCAATCTGAAGTCGACCTCGGTGTTCGGCGATTCGTCGACGACCCGCGCCGGCTGGACGCTGGGTGGCGGTCTCGAATTCGCTATTTCCGGTCCGTGGACTGCGAAGGTCGAGTATCTCTATGTCGACCTCGGCGACGCGCCGACGCCTCCGTTCGCGCTCGAGGGCGGTCGCTTCAGCACCAATATCGTGCGCGCCGGTCTGAACTACCGTTTCTGATCGCAAGCACGGATAAGAACAGAAAGCCCCGGCCATGCGCCGGGGCTTTTTCATATAGCGAGGCATCCCACACAGCCGCCGCGTAGACCGATGTCAGATCGCCGCGGACGCTCTCTTCATCAGCCGCGGATCACCAACCGGAAGCCAAGCATCCGGACGATCATGTTCGATCATCATGTTCGGACATGGCCGGCTGGCGACGATGGTCAGCCGGAGATGACGAGGTTGACCGCTTTCGGTCCCTTGCCCTTCTTGTCGGGCTCGACGTCGAAGCTGATCTGCTGGCCCTCGTTCAGCGATTTCAGCCCGGCGGACTCCACCGCCGTGATATGCACGAAGACATCGCGTCCACCGTCTTCCGGCTTGATGAAGCCGTATCCGCGCTCGCCGTTGAAAAATTTGACGACACCTTTCTGCGCCATCGAAAAGCCTCCCTGTCCCTTGCTGTCATTTTCTTGCCGTCGTCCCTGCGACGGATGCCGGATCGGACATTCCTGTACGAATCGCACCGGCAACAAAGCCGATGCGTCCGCCGTCCCTCCGGGAAAGGGTGGAACGTCAAAACCAACTGATAAGGCTAGACCAATGCGAGGCCCCTGAGAAGCGGTGGGCTCACCCCCTCTCTCCGGCCAGCCAGTCGAGCCGCCACAGCGGCCGCGCTATCGGGCGCGCTGCACCGGCCGGGCGGTCATCCTGCGGCGTCCGGGCCAGCAGCCGCGACAGTGCCGGCGTCAGAACCTTCAGTTCGTTTTCGAGCGTCCAGGGCGGGTTGACCAGTATCAGGCCGGAGCCGGTCAGCGGGCCCTCGGCATGGGGTGGCGCAACCATCATCTCGGCCCGCAGGACTTTGGGAATGGCGAGCCGTCGCAATGCCTTGGCCAGCCGGTCAGGCCCGCTGCGGTCCTTGACCGGATACCAGAGCATGTAGATGCCAGTCGGCCATTTACGGTGGGCATTCGCCAGTCCGTCCGCAAGACTGCTGAACTCGTCCGGCCGCTCGTATGGCGGATCGACCAGCACCAGGCCACGGCGTTCCTTCGGCGGCACATAGGCCGACAGCGCCGTCCAGCCGTCGATGGCCAGCGTCTTGATCCGCGGGTCGCCGCGCAGATTGCCGGCCAGCGTCGCTGCGGCGGCCGGCTCCAGTTCGCAGGCGAGAAGCCGATCCTGCGGCCGCAGCCAGGCACGCACGAGCGCCGGCGAGCCGGGATAGCAGGCAAGTGCATCCGCCGGATTGAGCGCCGCCAGAACATCGAACAACGGCAACAGCAGCGTCTCGACCTCGGCGCCGAGGATCTTGTCGGTACGCGCTTGGATCAGCCGACCGATGCCGTCGCGCCATTCGCCGCCGCGCCGTGCTTCCTCGGACCGCAGATCGTAGAGACCGGCGCCGGCGTGCGTGTCGATGACCCTGAACGCCGCCGGCTTGGCGCGCAGATGCATGAGGATGCGGCCGAGCACCGCATGTTTGAATATGTCGGCGAAATTGCCGGCATGAAAGGCGTGACGATAATTCATGCGCGCCGGTTTAGCGCATGAGTCAAAAAGGTGGAAACCGGCTTTCGGGAACGGTCAGGATCGTGCACGAAAGCAAGCGATGGCATCTTTCAACGTAGCCGGGGCTTGCGCTCCGGCGCAGCGCTCAACCGCCCCGCACCGGCGGCATCACCAGCCGGTCGCGCCGGCAGGCGCGGCGTTCGTTCTCGGCACAGGACCGGAAGCCGAATTCCTTGCTCATGCAGATGCGCACTTCATGCAGCCGCCGCGTGTCGCACGTCACCGAGATCGCATCGCGCGGCAATGCCGGATTGGCGGCGACGAAGGCCGCCTCCACCTCGTCCGGCGTGACCGTGAGATATTGATCCAGGTCGATGAAACGGTCGGGAATCCGGACCACGGCGCGCGCCTTGCGTACCGCCTGGAAATAGCCGTTCGCCGACAGGCCCGAACAGGTGCCGTGCTTGTCCCATTCATGGAAGATCAGCCGCGGGCTCGGCATCAGATCGAGCATCGAGGACACGATATTGCGATTCAAGCGCGGCGCCGGCACCTGACAGGATTCCGGAAAGCCGCGCTCATATTGCGGCCACAGGCCATGCACGACGAAGGAATAGGGGCGCGCGCCGCATTGCTGATCGTTGCGCCGCTGTCCGCGCTCGCTCGCCGCCTCGCAATAGGAGGGCGACCACGACAGCGACAGCACATAGAAATCGAATTGTCCCGGCGTGTTCTGCCGCCGGTCGTGGCCATATCGCTGCGCTTGCGCCGGCGCCACCGCCGCCAGCCATACCGCACAGCAAAGCAGCAGCATAAGCGCCGCGATCCGCCGACACATGTGCCGATCCGTCATCTCTCACATTCTCGTCTGTCGTTGCCGGAGGCTCAGGGGCGCGCCATCCTGCAATGCGGATTGAAGGCAAGATTGCGGTCGAGCCCGACGACGCAGAAGGTCACGCCCCAGGTCGCGCCGAGAAAGCCGGTATCCTCGCCGATCGAATAGTAGACGGTGCGGTACTGCCCGTCCGAAACCAGCGCCCGCGCGCTGCAGAAGCGGCGCGGGATGGTGTTCTCCGCCCACGGGCGAAAGGCGATCTGCCGGATCCGCTCATAGCCCAGAATCTGGAGGCTGGAATTCCAGAAACGGCTTTCCTTCTCCGCGAACCCGGTGCTGACGTCGCCGAGCCCGGCCTCGCACGGGGGCACCACGGCGTCGTAACGCGGGCCGGTCAGATAGGTGTTCATTTCCAGGAAGCCCGCGGCCCGTGCCGTCCCAGGCTCCCACGCCCCGACCACGACGATAGTGAGGATAAGAGCAAGAGAACGCGCGAGCGCGGAAACATGAACCTCGGTCATGAATCATCTCCTCCACCGGCGATATGCAGATTAGCACATCGGCGGCGGATGCGTATAAGTACGACGGCGCCGTCCGGATGCCAGCACAGATGCATGGACGCCGCCCCCGCGAACCCGTTAGAATCGCGAGCGTTTCGAATCGGGGATCAGCCCATGCCGAACCGGCCCGCGCTGAACTGGACGATGCCGAACTGGACGATGCCGAACTGGACGATGCTGAACCGACCTCTGGTCTTTCTCGCCGCCGCAGCCGCGCTGGCGCTCGGCGGCTGCGCGGGACCGGGACCGGTCCTGACCGGCAACGACACCGGCGGCATCATCGCCTGGTCGCCGCTGGCGCATCGTGAGGCGCCGCTCTGGTCCGCCGAGCATTGCGCCCGCTACGGCAAGATCGCGACGAAAAGCGCCGAGGTGCGCGGCTACGGCAATTACATCAGCTTCCGTTGCCGCTTCGACCGCCGGGCCGATCTCCGACGCTGACGCGCGCCCGCTCGTCGACGACCGCATGCCGAAGCTGCCCGCGTGGCGGCGCTATGTGACACTTCGATGACATCCAATTTGCGGTTTTCTTAATTCCGCTCCGATAGGCCTCGGCGTGTCATCCGAGCCTGTCATGCAGTCCACCACCAATCACCATCTCGGGATCGCCGCCAAGGCGATGATCCTGATCACCGGCCTTTGCCTGATGTCGGCGCTGGCCAACTGGCTGTGCCTTGCCGGCATCGACCGGATGGATGAGAACAATGCCGTTCTCGTCGGCCAGGTCTCCCCAACCCGGCTGGCGCTGACCGAAACCAAGGCGCGCATTCAGGCGCTCGGACTCGCGACATACAAGATCGCCGCCATCGGCGCTTCCGGGGACGACGCCGGCGCCGAGATCGCCAACGAGTACAAGGCGGCGCGCCAGTCGGCCGGCAATCTGCTGCAATATTTTCCGGATCGCGCCGACGACGCCGCGCTGGTCCTCGGCAAGCTCGATCTCGTGCACATGCTGAGCGTCGCGGTACGCAACGCGGTGGCCGCCGGCGAGCACGATGCGGCACGGCGGCTGCTCGAACTGCGCTTCGACGCGGCGCAGTCCGACGCGATCTTCCATACGGACCGGCTGATCAACCGGCTCGGCGCGCAGGCGCAGTCGATCATCGACGACACCGCCGCCGGCCGCGCCTGGACCATCCGGGCGATCCTCGGCGCACTGATCGTCGGCACGGTCCTCACCCTGGGGCTGGCGCTTGCCGCCACCCATATGTCGATCGCACGGCCGTTGCGGCGGCTGTCCGATATCATGACGGCAATGGCTGCCGGCCGGCTCGACGCACGGATCGAGGGACTGCAACGCTCCGACGAAATCGGCGTCATGGCGCGGGCGGTCAGCGTGTTCCGCGACAACGGCCTCGCGCTCGAGGCCGCGCAGCGCGACAAGCGGGCCGCGCGCGAGCGCGCCGCGCAGGAGCGGCGCACGACACTGACCACGATCGCCGACGCATTCGAGGAGGAATTTCTCGACGTGGCGGCAGCGCTGGCGCAGGCGGCCAGCGCGCTCGATATGTCGGCAGCCGGGATGAGCGAGATTGCCGACCAGTCGGGCCGCCACGCTGTGGGCGCCACGGCGATCGCCGGCGAAACCACGCGGATCGCCGTCACCGTCGCCGCGGCCGTCGACGAACTGTCCCGCGCGATGGAGGATATCGGTACGCACGCAACCCATGCCGTCGATATCGCTTCGCAGGCGACGCATCACGCGCATGCCGCGCGCGACAGCGCCGCGGAACTCGGCAACGCCGTGGAAGAGGTCGACACCATCGTCGCCATCGTCGCAGCGATCGCCAAGCAGACCAACCTGCTGGCTCTCAATGCGGCGATCGAGGCGGCGCGCGCGGGCGAGGCGGGAAAGAGCTTTTCCGTCGTGGCGCAGGAGGTCAAATCGCTCGCGGACCAGACCACCAAAGCGCTGGCGCAGATCCATACCCAGACGACGTCGATGAAATCCATCGCCGACGGCGTCACGCGCACGACCGCGGCCACCTTCGAGGTCATCGCCGAGATCACCACGCTGTCGACGGCGATCACCGACGCCGTCCAGCAGCAGAACACCGCGACCGCGGAAATCTCCACCACCATCGACGGCGCGGCCGCGCGCACCGAAGAGGTAGAAGGCAGCATCGCCAGCGTCAGCGATCTCGCCGGGCGCACACGCGACAGCGCCCAGTCGATCCGCGAAGCGACGACGCAGTTGAACCGGCAGGTGCGCGCTTTGCAGGGCAACGCGCAGCAATTCGCCGGGCGCATCCGCGCCGCGTGAAGCGCCTCCTGACCGATTGAAACTTATAGAAAAGCATCCGACCTACCTCGTTTGAGGGATGCGGGCATTTCAAAGAACGCCATACTGGATTCGTTCATATGCCGAATTCAGAGAGCAACAATGCGAAGCTTATTATTATCAATCGTTTTCATGATCCCGTTATCGGCACATGCACAATCTTGCGTCGCGTGGAAGCAGAACGACACGATGGTCAACACTTGCAGAAGAACCATCGGCGTGGGTTATTCAACATATGACGGACCGTGCCGGCCAAGCGTCAACCGGCCTTTCCCCTGCTCGTTCGCATTAGCGCCCCGAGCCGAACACTGGTTCGGGACCAGAGTCAGCCATTTCAGATATTGCGTCGGCCGCAATGTCGATTCGAGAGGTCAGTGTTATTGATCGCGACCTTTGGTCGATGATCTTCGGCGACATTGGGCGCGCGTAGCATCGCGCTGATCGCCGCCCCGGTCGCCACTTACGCGTCGCGCCAGTCGCCGAGCACCGCCTGCACCACCGCCAGCGCGGCGACGGCGGCGGTGTCGGCACGCAGAATGCGCGGACCAAGCGCGATGCGCACCATGCCGGGCACGGCGCGCAGCCGCTCGCGCTCATCCTCGGAAAATCCGCCCTCCGGCCCGATCAGCACCGCCAGTTTCGGAACCTCCTGCGGTGCCGCTAGCGGCACCAGGGCGGATGGCCTCGGCCGCAAGGCGGCAAGCGCCGCGACCGGATCAGCCACCTCCGCATCCTCGTCGCAGAAGACGTAGATGCGGCCCGGCTGAAAGGCGATGGCCTTGAAGTCGACCGGATCGACCACCTCGGGCACCGCGAGGATGCCGCATTGTTCCGCCGCCTCGATGGCATTGGCGCGCATCCGCTCGCCATTGACCCGCGCCACCTGCGTATGGCGGGTGAGGATCGGCTGCAGGCGCGAGACGCCCATCTCCACCGCCTTCTGCACCATGTAATCAAGCCGGGCATGCTTGAGCGGCGCGAACAGCAGGTGCAGGTCGCCGGGCGGCGGCTGCGGGCGCAGACAGGTCTCGACGTCGGCCGCGCGCAGCTTTTTGCCGCCGGACAGCGTCGCGCTCCACTCGCCGTCGCGACCATTGAACAGCAGCACCCGCTCCCCGGCGCGCAGCCGCAGGACATTGCCGAGATAGTTCGCCTGATCCGGGTCGAGGGGAACGGCGCCGCCGGCGGCGAGCGGCTGGTCGACGAACAGCCGGGGGCTGCGGAAATCGTAACGGGACATCCGCCGACCTTACGGAAAGACGCCGCGCGACGGAACACGCGAATGGGTTTCCGGCGCCGATGACGGGACGCAATGTCGCATGCCGGGTTGAGAAAACCGGCGGGGTCGACCGGCGCCGCGTTCTCGCCGGATTCGCGGGGTTGATATCGGCGGCCCGATCGGCACAAGTATTCCGACTGGTACAGTGACCGGGGCCAGAAGCGGCAGATGCCGCCCGGCCCCGAAACCGCCGGCACGGCAGGCTCCACGGCCAAATGGCGAGATGGCCAAATGGCAGGATGACCGAGGGGCCGGCGGACGACGGGAACGACCGACCGAAACTGGCGACGATGATGGCTTCAACACGGGACAGATATCCAATGACGCTCGCCCGGCTCCTGCTTCCAACCCTGCTGCTCGCATTGCTGCCGGTGGCGACGCCGGCCAGGGCGCAGGCGCCGGCCGCTCAGGAGCCGGCCGCGCAGGAGCCGCCCTGCATGAAGGAATTCACCGCCTTGCGCGACGAGACCGGCAAGCGCGCCGCCGCCATCCGCGCCGCCAGCGAGCGCAAGGCGCCGCCACAGGAAGCCTGCGGCCTGTTCAAGAACATGGTCAGCGCCGAGGCCAAATTCGTGAAATTCGCCGTCGACAACGGGCCGTGGTGCGGAATCCCGCCGCAGATCATCAAGCAGATGCAGGACAACCATAAGCAGACGCTGACCATCCGCACGCAGGTCTGCAAGGTCGCGGCGCAGGGCCCCGCCCGCCCGGCCGGCCCCAGCCTCAGCGATGCGCTGGGCACGCCCACCACCAGTTCCAGCAATGTCCGGACCGGACATGGCGGCACCTTCGACACGCTGACCGGAACGCCGCTCGGCGGCGGACGATGACCGGCGCTGCGGGTCGCGTCGCCGACGCGACCGACAACTGGGTCGACACGCTCGCACCGCAGACGACGCGCCCCTATCTGCGGCTGGCGCGACTCGACCGGCCGATCGGCTCGTGGCTGCTGCTGATGCCGTGCTGGTGGTCGGTCGGCATCGCCGCGCTGGCCGCCGGCCAGCGCATCGATCTCTGGCACACGCTGCTGTTCTTCATCGGCGCCTTCGCGATGCGCGGCGCCGGCTGCACCTGGAACGATCTCGTCGACCGCGACCTGGACGGCTCCGTCGAACGCACGCGCTCGCGGCCGATCCCCTCCGGGCAGGTGACGGTGACGCAGGCTTACCTGTTCCTGGTGGCGCAGGCGCTCATCGGACTCGTCGTGCTCCTGCAGTTCAACGGCTTCGCCATCGCCGCCGGCATTGCCTCGCTGGCGATCGTCGCGGTGTATCCGTTCATGAAGCGGTTCACCTACTGGCCGCAGATCGGCCTCGGCCTCGCCTTTTCGTGGGGCGCG
>DATMEV010000009.1:0-78156 GCA_035556795.1 Pseudolabrys sp.
GGCAGGCATACGCTGGCCGGCTGCCCCAGCCGCAACAACGGATGCTTGAGCAGGGCAAGCAGCGCCACCGGTTCGCAGCCAGCGAGCGCTGTCTCGGCGGTAAGCCGCGCAAAGATGCCAGCGCTGGTATCTGCCAGCGAATCGCCACCGGAATCATCCACCGCCACCTGCCAGCGCTCGAGCACACCGATGACACGGCGCGCCAGCGCCCGATCCGGTGTCACCAGTGCCGCTGTCTTGCCGGGCGTCTGCAGCGCCTGGCGCAACGCCACGGCGATCGCGGTCGCCTCCTCCTCCGCACTCGCCGCCTCGATCACGGTGAGATTGTGCAACGCGGCGGTGCGCTGCGTCGTGACGTCAGGCTGCACCAGCCATTGCCGCCAGCGATCGGTGGTCGCTGTCGGGCGCAGCGCCTGCGCGACGAACGGCTCGCGGCCATGCGGCGCCGGCGCGGCCAATGCGATCACGTCCCGGCGCAGGATGCCGATGCGCCTAAGCAGCCCGTGCATGGCGAATTGCGGATGCGCGAATGCCGGCATGTCACCACCGAACCCACCGTCGCCGGCTTGGTCGCTCCGCGCGCCGGCGATCGTCTCCCAGGAGGCATCGTCGAGATCGGTATCGAGGCCAGGCAGCACCACCGCGCCATGCGGCAGTCTCGCGATGGCGGCGAGCAGATCTGCGGTCGATGGCATCGAGCCGGTCGAGCCGGCGGCGATCACCGGCGCATTGCTGTTCTTGAGCCGCTCGATTTCCGCCGCGATCAGCAGATCGCGCCGCTCCGCCGCCTCGATCCGGCCGAGTTCCCGCAGGCGGTTCGGCCAGTAGTCGCGCGCGATCTTCAGGAAGGCGAGTGTCTTCTCCCAGTATCTGTCGAGATTGTCCGGAACGAGATCGTCGAGCCGCTCCCAGCCGACACGCCGTGTCGTCATGTCGTCAATCAGCCCCGCCAGCGCATCGGCAAGATGCAGCGCCGCCGCCGGCGTGTTGGCGACAAGCGGCGCGCCCCCGGCGGCACTGACACCTTCCGCGCGCGCCCAGGCGGAGACCAGTTGTGCCAGCAGCAACCGACGTTCGAGGCCGCTCAGCGCATCGGCGGTGTCGAGCGTGGCGGCGGCGAGATCGTCGCTGCCGGCCTGCGAGAAGGCAATCTCATCTTCGTCGATATCGCCGATCGGCACGATGCGCGGCAGGATCGCTGCCTCGCCCAGCGCTGCCAGAAAGGCGTCGCGGGCGGTGCGGCAGGCGCGTCGCGTCGGCAGATAGAGCGTCGCGCCGGCGAGGGCCAGCGGATCGTTGCTCGGCCTGAAGCCGGCGATCAACTCGCCAGACAGCAGACGCTCGACCAGCACGGTCAGAAACGGCGCCGATGCAGGAATGGTATAGACGCGTGGCAGACTCATCCTGCCGATGATATCGGCTGCGGGCTTGCATGATGCAAGAGAAACCGGGCCAGCCGGCATGGCGTCTCAGACAGTGCTGGTTCTGATTGCGGCTTCGGCGGCAACAATCGCTTCCGGCGTGCCCACATGCATCCACACGCCGTCGAGACGCAGGCCGTAGAGCCGCCCGGCCTCGGCGGCACGATCGAACAGCATGGTCAGAGCGAATGGTCCCTCCGGCGCGCCGGCAAACAGCGCCGGCGACAGGATCGCGACGCCGGCGAAGACAAATGGCGCCACTTCGGATTCGCCGCGCCGGGTCAGGCGTCCATCGGCCGCCATGATGAAATCGCCGCGCCCGTCATAGCCGATGCTGCCAGCCGTCGGCGCCAGCAGCAGTAGCGCGTCCATCGCGCCGGCATCGAAGGCCTGCGCCAGCCGTTCGAGATTGGCGGCGGCGCCGTCGATCCAGATCGTGTCGGAATTGATATGGACGAACGGCGCGTCACCCAGATGCGGCAAGGCCTTGACCACGGCGCCGCCGGTGCCGAGCACTTGCGCACGCTCGTCGGAGATGACGATACGCGGTGCGGTGCGCGCGGCAAGGTGCCGTTCAAGCTGGTCCGCGCGATAATGCACATTGACGACGGCACTTTCGACGCCGGCATCGGCGAGACGATCGAGCACATGATCGATGAGCGGCTTGCCGTCGACGGCGACGAGCGGCTTCGGCCTGTCGTCGGTCAGCGGCCGCATTCGCGTTCCGAAGCCAGCGGCCAGCACCATCGCATGGCGGGGCCGGTGTCGCAGAGTCTCGTCCATCGATACTTCCGTCAGATCGTCTTCAGCGCCGGCACATTGCTCGCATACCAGGCTTTCAGCCCGCCCAGCGACGGATGCGCGAGCGCGCGCTGCAGATAGCCCCATACGCGCGGGATGTGACGCAAATATTGCGGCTTGTGATCGCGTCGGTCGAGCCGCGCGAAAATGCCGAGGATTTTCGAGGCGCGCTGCGCCGCCATGATCGAATAGAGCTGCGCGAAATTCGCCGCATCGAAATTCGGATCGGCCTGATGGCGCGCGCGCATATAGCGCGACAGCAGCGTGAGCTCGAGCTTCTCCGGAATGTCGACGCGCGCATCCTGCAGCAGCGAGGCCACGTCATACGCGCTTGGGCCGATCAGCGCATCCTGGAAATCGAGCAGGCCTATGCGGGCGATCTCCTGACGCCGCGACAACCACATCAGGTTAGGCGAATGATAGTCTCGCAGCACCCAACTCGTTTCGCCCGCGAGCACGTCGCGCAGCACATCGCGCCACAGCGACAGATAGGTGTCACGCCGCGTTTCCGACGGCGCCGTCTTCATCATCGGCAGATACCAGTCAAGCAGCAGTTCCAGCTCGATCATGAAAGCATCGATATCGTAGCGCGGAATTGTATAAGTGACGCCGGGCGCCACCGGCAATGTGTCGGGCAGCGTCAGCTCGTGCAGCGCCACCAGCACATCGACCGCAACCTCATAGCGTGCCTGAATCGGCAATACCGGATTGGGTGGCTGGCCCGCGACGACACCATCCTTGCCGAAATCCTCGAGAATCAGCAGCCCGGCCTCACGATCTGCACTCACCACCTGGGGGGCGGAGAAGCCGCGCGCCGACAAGCCGTTCGCCATCGCGATGAACGGCGTCACGTCTTCGGCCAGATGCGCGATGGCGCTGTAGGGCTTGCCGTCCTGCACCGGCGGACCGTCAGGCCGTCGCGGCGCATCCATCAGAATGAAGCTGCGGCCGTTCTGCTGCAAACGTTCGTAAATGCGCGTCGAGGCATCGCCTTGGACACGGCGGCGGCCGGCATGGGCAAAGCCCGACTGTGCAAGAAAACGTCGCACGACGTGCAGACGCTCAACCCGCGGGCCGAACGTGCCGTACCCGGTGATGCGGGCATTGCGGTACGACGCGCCTTGCTGCGGGGCCAGCGTGAAAGCGATGTCGAGCCGGTTCGGCGGCAGGAAGCCACCGGCGCGATCCGGCCACTCGATCAGCATCACGGTTTCCGGCGGCAGATCGTCAAAGCCGAGTTCGGCAAGCTCCGATGAACCCGACAGACGATAGAGATCGGCATGCACAAGCTGAAACGGCGGCAGGTCGTAGCTTTGCGTCAGTGTGAAGGTCGGACTCGGCACCTCGATCGCCGGATCGCCGGCAAATTCCCGGATCAGCGCCCGCGCAAACGTCGTCTTGCCGGCGCCAAGATCGCCCGACAGCGTGAGGAGGTCGCCCGGCTTGATGATCAGCGCGATGTCGCGCATCAGCTTCTCGGTGGCCTGCTCGCTCGGCAGCGCCACACTGAAACTGGCCGTGCCGGCGGTGGTCGGAAACATCCGTCGACCTCGCGCTGTCAGGCGGCGCTGCGCGCGGCGCCGCTATCGGTTCCGCTGCCACGCGCCAGCGGGAAGGTGCAGGTGACGACGGTGCCGCTGCCGACGGCGGAATTCAAGGTCACGCTGCCGCCGTGCAGAGCAACGAAGGAACGGACCAACGACAGGCCGAGACCACTGCCGCGATGGTCCGATCCATTGGAATGGCTTTCGAACCATTCGAACACCTTGTCCTGCACCTGCGCCGGAATGCCGGCGCCATGATCGCGCACCGTGAACACCACGGCCTCGTCGCCGCGCTCGGCGCTCAGCGTGATGGTGCCGCCCGGCGACGAGAAGCCGGCCGCGTTCGACAGCAGATTGAACAACACTTGCCGCACGCGCCGGCTGTCGGCCTCGAAACTGCCGATGTCGGCGGCGGCGCGAATATCGAGCCGCAGGTTCTGACTGACCAGGCGATCCTGGATGCCTTCAGCCGCCGCCTCCATCGTGGCGCGAATATCTACCGGCCCGAGATTGAGGGTCATCGCGCCGGCATCGATGGTGGCCAGATCGAGGATGTTGTTGATCAGGGCCAGCAGCGCATTGGTCGAGGCGGTCATATAGCCGAGATATTCGCGCTGCTTGTCCGTCAGCGGACCGAAGGCCGGATCGCCGAGGAAATGCGCGAAACCGATGATGTTGGTCAACGGTGAGCGCAGCTCGTAGGAAACATGCTGCACGAAACTGACCTTGATCCGGTCGGCGGCTTCCAGCGCATCGTTGCGTTCGCGCAAGGCGCGCTCGACATTGACCGTATCGGTGACGTCGCGGAAGGTGACCATGGTGGCGCCGTCCGGTAGCGGCAGGCTGGCGCAGACGAGCACGCTCCCGTCGCGCCGCTCCAGCGTTCCCGACATCGGTTCGCGCTGATCGATCGAGGTGACGGCGGTGCGGATCGCGCGCCACAGCGAGCCGTCGTCGTATTGCGCCTGGCACCAGGCGATCACCGCTTCGACATGCGGATGCTCCGCCAGCGCCGTCGGTTGCAGCCGCCACATGGTCGCGAAAGCCGGATTGTGCAGACGGATGCGCCCGTCGCTGCCGAACACCGCCACCGCCTCGGCGAAATGATCGAGCGTCTCGCTCTGCACCTTGATCAGCGCATCGTAGCGGCGCGCCAGTTCGAGCCGCTCGGTGACGTCCTCGAATACATAGGTGACGCCGCCTTCCGGGTTTGGCGTGGTGATGACACGCAACGCGCGGCCATCAGGCAGATGCCACATCTGTTCCTTCGGCTCGATGGCGCGATAGGCATCATGCAACTGCGCTTTCCATTGCCGGAAGTCCTGCTCCTCCGGCAGCCGGTGCGCAGCCCGCAATCGCTCGAGCACAGCACTGTCGCTCGGCCCCTGATCGAGAAAGCCGGCATCAAGGTCCCACAGCGTCTGGAACGCGGCATTGTAGAACACCAGCGTCTGGTCGGCGGAATAGATGGCGACACCGGTTGCCAGTTGATCGAGCGTGCGGCGATGAGCTTCGGTGGTGCGGCGCAACTCGACGCGCAGCATTTCGGTCTCCGTTGCATCGACCGCGATCCCGGCACTGCCAAGTGGGCCGGGCACGTCGACGACATCGAAATTGCGCCGCGCGCCAGCGGCGATCGCCGGCAGGCGACCACTGAACGCCGCGCCGCCAGCCCGCAGCCGCGCCAGATCCTCGCGCGCCGACCGGTCGAGCAATTCCAGACCGCGCGCCACCGCATCGGCGCCATCCCGGGCTTCGACGGCGCGCCCGTAGGCGGCGTTGGCGAAGACAAGATGGCCGGCGGCATCGCGCGCCCAGATCGGCGAGGGCAGCGCATCGATCAGATGATGGAGCGTTTCGACATTGGTGTTGAGCTTGTCGTATTTGGCAGTCAGTTCGAGCAGGTTGAGCTTGACGCCGCTGACGTCCTTCAACCGCAGCACCGCGCAGTCGGCGATGGCGCGGCCTTCCGCCTCGATCTGCCGTCCCGCGAGCGTCGTCAGCGGCATGACGAAGCCACGGCCTGCAGCGCGCAATGTCTCTACCGCCGCTTCGAGACGCTGGGCGGCTTTCGCTTCCAGCCAAGTGCCGAAGGCGAGCGGCCGGATAGTGCCGTTGCCATCGGCGACGAGCGTCAGCTCACCGAGGATGGTCGGCTGGCCGGCGGCGCCCGCCGGGGTCGGCCAGGCGATGAGAATCTGCGGCTCCGCCATCAGCAGCGCGTGTACCCGTTCGACGTCGCCGCGCAGCGCCAGGATCTCGTCGCGGAACAAATGTTCCCGTCGTGTCGCCTGCGCGCGCGTGCGCACCAGCGCGATGGCGGTGACAACGGCAAAGCACAGCAGCCCGAGCGTCAGCGCCAGGCCGGTAATCTCCTGCATCGTCAGATTTGCAAGCGCGGCGCGATAAAGTTCGATCCGGCCGGAAGCGCCGGCTGCCTGCGCGTGGACCGGCGATGCGGCGGCATCGAACAGAGCGGTCAGGCCGACTGCGGCCGCCGCCATCGGCTTCGACCGGCGGAATCCACCTTGTCGCGGGCGGGCCAAAAGCCCCCCGTATACTGTCCGGCTCGCGTCCGGCATACCGCCTGGCCCCACGGAATTGCGGCCGCTGCCCCGCCGCCCTCGAATCGCTCATCACAATACCCCTAACGAGAATCCGGCGGTAAGAGTCCAGACCGTGAACGCCGCGGCGGAACGTCCGCTCTTTCGCGTCCACGACGCGATCGCGCTGTCAGTCGCTACGGATCGAGAACGATCAGGCCGAGGTAGCAGCGCGCTCCACCATCTGCGCGAGGCTGATATCGCTCAGCGCATCGGAGAAGGCCCGCTCGGCGGAGTGCAGCGCCGGCTGCACGACCTCGCGGATCAAGGCGGACTGCGGCAATTGCGGCTCGTCCGCATCCTCGACCCGACCGGCGGCCCGGACGATATCGTCGACGGTAATATCGCTACAGCGACGGGCGAGCGCGTAGCCGCCGTGCGGTCCACGGATACCGCGCAGGAGTCCGTCACGGACCAGCGCCTGCAGCACCGGCTCCAGGTGCCGCGGCGGGAGTTGCTGGCGGGCCGCCAGCACCTTGGCGGAAACCGGCCGGGCATTGCTGTGCAAGGCGACGTCGACGACGGCGGCGATTGCCAGGATGCCTTTGCGAGGAAGCGGGGGCATGAACGGCACCCTGAAGCGAGGAAACGGTATCGGGGTAAGAATTAACGTTAATGAAGTTCCACCGTCTAGCCCCCAAATTGTCTCAGTCCCGCCATATTTCAGCCGGTGGAGCCGAAACCGCCCGTTCCGCGGGTCGTTTCGTCGAGTTCGACGGTTTCAATGAGCTGTGCATAGGTCACCGGCGCGACCACCATCTGCGCGATCCGCATACCCCGCGTCACCACAAACGGCTCGCGACCGTGATTCACAAGGATCACCTGGACCTCGCCGCGATAGTCGGCGTCGATGGTGCCCGGCGCGTTCAGCACGGTGACACCGTGCTTGGCGGAAAGGCCGGAGCGCGGCCGCACCTGCGCTTCGTAGCCGGGGGGCAGCGCGATGGCGAGACCGGTCGGCACCCGGTCATAGCTGCCGGGGACAAGCACCAGCGGTGCGTCGGCCGGCACCGCCGCGACCAGATCGAGGCCGGCGGCGTGCGCGGTCTGATAAGCCGGCAGTGGCAGATCGACGCCATGCGGCAACCGGCAAACACGGACGGCGACGGGGGTCATGCCTTGTCTCCAATCGTGTCGGCGATTTTTTCGATCAGCATGCGCGCGACGGCGTCCTTGCTTTGCGTCGGCCACATCTCGATCCCGGATGCGGTGACGAAGTGGATGGTGTTGCGATCGCCGCCCATCACGCCGGTAGCCGGCGATACATCGTTCGCCAGCATCCAGTCGCAGCCCTTGCGCTCGCGCTTGGCCGCGGCGTTGCGGTCGACATGTTCGGTCTCGGCGGCGAAACCGATTACCAGCGGTGGCCGGCCACTCTTGCGCCGGGCGATCGTGGCGAGGATATCCGGGTTCTCGGTCAGCGGCAGGTCCGGTACGCCATGCCCGGTCTTCTTGATCTTCTGCTCGCTGTTGCGGGCGACGCGCCAGTCGGCGACCGCCGCAGCGAAGATCGCAACATCGACGGGGAGTGCCGCTTCAACCGCTTCGAGCATCTCGCGCGCCGTCTCGACCCTGACCACGGCAACACCGGGCGGATCGACAATGGTCACCGGCCCACTGATCAGCGTCACCGTCGCGCCGGCATGCGCAGCCGCTTCCGCGATAGCATGGCCCTGCTTGCCCGACGACCGGTTGGCGATATAGCGCACCGGATCGATCGGCTCGTGCGTCGGCCCCGAGGTAATCAGCAGTCGCCGGCCGGCAAGCCGTTGCGGCTGTTGCGCGAGCAAGGCTTGCGCCGCGGCGGCGATCTCCAGCGGCTCGGCCATCCGGCCGATGCCGCGCTCGCCGGCCTCCGCCATCTCGCCGGCATTTGGCCCGACCAGCGTCATGCCATCAGCTTGCAGCTGCGCCAGATTGCGCTGCGTCGCCCGGTTGGCCCACATCAGCGGATTCATCGCCGGCGCCAGCAGAAGCGGCCTGTCGGTGGCAAGCAGCACGGCGGTGGCGAGATCGTCGGCATGGCCATTCGCCAGCTTCGCCATCAGATCGGCAGTGGCCGGCGCAACGACGACAAGATCCGTGTCGCGGGCCAGACGGATATGGCCGACGTCGAACTCGCTGTCGGCATCGAACAGATCGGTAAAGACGCGCGAGCCGGCGACGGCACCCGCGGCGAGCGGCGTCACAAACTGCTGCGCAGCCTTGGTGAGAATGCAGCGGACGGCGATGCCGCGCTCGCGCAGCCGCCGGATCAGGTCCAGCGATTTATAGGCAGCGATGCCGCCGCCGACGATCAATAGCACGCGCCGGGCGCCGTCATCGCGTGGCGATGGCACAGCGACCGCAACAGAGGCAGAGGCAGAGGCAGCCGAGGCAGTCGGCGCAACAGAGGCGGCGTCGCCGGTCTCCTCCGCCGCCTGACGCAGGATGGTGCGTACCTCGTCCTCGACCGAGCGGCCGTTGCGGGCGGCGCGCAGCCGCAGCCGCGCCTTCATCGCCTCGTCGAGTTTGCGGATGGTCAGGCTGGCCATGATGGCAAAATCTTATGCCGCGAATGATTGCATTGCAATCATTGCTATCAAATCCACAGCCTCAGCAGGATCGCCGCCAGCAGCGCCGCGATCGCCCATAGCGCACCGGTCCGCCAACGGCTGGCATGTCGTTCGGCGGCGCCGATGGCGGCCACCGTCTCCGGCGCCAGCACCAGCCCATCGCGGGTTGCGGCATCGAGCTGCTCGAACAGCGTACCGGCACGAGTGAGCAGGCCCGGCACCTGGCCGAGGAAGCGGCCGATCTCGCCAGCCCCCTCCGCCACGCCCTGCAGCCGGCCGGCAGGGCCGAGATTGCGTTCCATCCATTCGCGCACCACCGGATCGGCGGTGGTCCACATGTCGAGCTTCGGATCGAGGGTGCGGGCGACGCCTTCGACGACGACCATGGTCTTCTGCAGCATCAGCAGTTCCGGTCGCGTGCGCATGTCGAACAGCGCCGTCACCTCGAACAGCAGCGTCAGCAGCTTCGCCATCGAGATCTGCTCGGCGGTGCGATTGTGGATCGGCTCGCCGATGGCGCGAATCGCCTGCGCGAAGTTGTCGACTGAGTGATGCGGCGGCACATAGCCGGCATCGAAATGCACCTGCGCGACACGCCGGTAATCGCGGGTAATGAAGCCGAAGAGAATCTCCGCGAGGAACAGCCGCTCCTTGGCGCCGAGTCGCCCCATGATGCCGAAGTCGACGGCAACCAGCCGGCCCTCGTCGTCGACGAACAAGTTACCGGGATGCATGTCGGCGTGGAAGAAACCGTCGCGCAATGCGTGCCGCAGGAAGTTCTGAATGACCGAACGGCCGAGCGCCGGCAAGTCGAAGCCCTTGGCCATGAGCGCGGCACGGTCGTTGAGCGGCGTGCCGTCGATCCATTCCAGCGTCAGCACATCGCGCGCGGTGCGATTCCAGTCGACAGCCGGCACACGGAAGCCGTTGTCGTCCCTGGTGTTCTCTGCCATCTCCGACAGCGCGGCAGCTTCGAGACGGAAGTCCATCTCCATCGCCACCGAGCGCGCCAGAGTTCGCTCCACTTCGATGAGACGCAGCCGCCGCGCCTCCGCCGACAGCGCTTCCGCCTTGTGCGCGACAAAGGAGAAAGCAGCAAGATCGCTGTGAAAGCGCCGCTCGATGCCGGGACGCAGCACCTTCACGGCAACGGATTTGCGACCGGCCGGCGTATCAATTTCGGCACGATGCACCTGTGCGATCGAGGCGGCGGCAACCGGCGGGCCGAAGGCGGCGAACTGTTCGGCAATCGGCGCGCCGAGTGCCGTCGCGACGGTGCGCTCGGCGTCGGTCTGCGCGAACGGTGCCATTTTGTCCTGCAGCCGTTCGAGATCGCGCGCGATGGCGACGCCGACCACGTCCTGCCGGGTGGCGAGGAACTGGCCGAGCTTGACATAGGTCGGGCCAAGCCGGGTCAGCGCGGCGGCAAGCCGACTGGCACCGTCGGCCGCATTGCGCCGCTCGATCAGGCGCCCGACCGACAGAAGCGAGCGTGCCGGCAGCGGCAGCGCGCGCGGATCGATCAGCGACAGCACGCCCTCGCGCGCGAAGACGAAGCCCGCAAGGGCAAGCCGCAGCAAATGGGGAACACCGAGGCTCACGATCGCGTCACCGCCGGTTCACAGCCGCCAGCCGCTATGCAGCGCGACGACACCGCCGGTCATGCGGGTGAAGGAGACGCGGCGAAAGCCGGCATCGCCGATCATGCCGGCAAACGCCTGCGGCTTTGGAAACTGACGGATCGATTCGACCAGATAGCGATAGGATTCGCGGTCGCCGGTGACGATGCCGCCGAGCGGCGGAATGACGTTGAAGGAATAAAGATCGTACAGCCGATCGAGCCCCGGCACGTCGGGCGTGGAGAACTCCAGGCAGAGGAAACGGCCGCCCGGCCGCAGCACCCGCCAGGCTTCCGACAAAGCGTGATCGATGCGCGGCACATTGCGGATGCCGAAGGCGATCGTATAGGCGTCGAAACGCTTGTCCGGAAATGGCAGCTTCTCGGCATTGCCTTCGACGAAATCGATGACGTTCTCACGGCCGCGCCTGGCGATCCGCTCTCGACCGACCGCGAGCATGTCGGCGTTGATGTCAAACACGGTGGCCTGGGTCGCCGGGCCGCCGGCCTCGACCACGCGCAACGCGATATCGCCGGTGCCGCCTGCGACATCGAGCAGATGGAAGGCATGGCGGTCGCGTGGCGGATTGACGGCAGTGACCAGCGCCTCCTTCCAGGCGCGATGCACCCCGGCGGACATCAGGTCGTTCATCAGATCGTAGCGGCCGGCAACCGAATGGAACACATCGTCGACCAAGCGCTGCTTCTCGGTGAGCGGCACTTCGCGAAAACCGAAATGGGTCTGTTCGTCGCCGGATCGCGTGGTCATAGGCCTGTCGGTTGTTCGCGGGGCTGCGATTTATCCTTATCCGGCAGGACCATAGCGCGGCTTGCCGCAGCGCGCTATCGGTCATCCCGAAGCGCGCCGACCGGCTGCCTAGCATGCCGACCGGCGGATGTCCGCACCGGGCGGCAAACTGGTAAACCATCCTGCCGCGCGGGCCCGGCTGCCCGGCGCCGGCATGATGAGATTGGCTGAACGAGGTCCCGACGATGCCGGAACTGCCCGAAGTCGAAACGGTACGCCGCGGCCTTGCTCCGGTCATGGAGGGTGCGCGCTTCGTCCGCGTCGAGGCGCGACGCGGCGACCTGCGCTGGCCGCTGCCGGATCGCTTCGTGCCTCGCCTCGAAGGTCAGACAGTCGAGGGCCTTGGCCGCCGCGCCAAATATCTGCTCGCCGACCTGTCCTCCGGCGAGGTACTGATGATGCATCTCGGCATGTCCGGCTCGTTCCGCATCGCCACCCCCGGCGACGAAACGACACCGGGCGATTTCCACCACGAACGCAGCAAGAGCGCGGCGCACGACCACGTCGTCTTTCATATGTCGAATGGCGCGCGGGTCACCTTCAACGATCCGCGCCGCTTCGGCTTCATGAAGCTGACGCCGCGCGCCGGGCTCGATCAGGATCCGCTGATGCGGGCGATGGGACCGGAGCCGCTCGGCAATGCCTTCGATGCCGCACTGCTAGCAGCGGCCTGCGCCGGCAAGAAAGCGCCGCTGAAAGCCGCGCTGCTCGATCAGCACGTCATCGCCGGGCTCGGCAACATCTATGTTTGCGAGGCGCTGCACCGCGCGCACCTGTCGCCGCGGCGACGCGCCACCACACTCGCCGATCGTCACGGCCAGCCGGCGAAACGCACCGAGACGCTGGTCGAGGCGATCCGCACGGTGCTCAATGCCGCGATCGAGGCGGGCGGCTCGTCACTGCGCGATCATCGCCGCACCGACGGCGAACTTGGTTATTTCCAGCATCATTTCCGCGTTTACGATCGAGAGGGCGAACACTGCCCAACACGCGGCTGCACCGGCACGATCCGCCGCATCGTCCAATCGGGGCGCTCGACCTTCTATTGTCCGGTGTGCCAGAAATAGCGACCGCCGCCAGCCGGAGACCACGCCATGACCCATTATGAAAACATCATCGCTGAAACCAGGGGCCGGGTCGGCGTCATCCGGCTCAACCGGCCGGCCGCGCTCAATGCGCTGTCCTCGGCGCTGATGGTCGAACTGGCGCAGGCGATCGCCGCCTTCGATGCCGATACGCAGATCGGCTGCATGGTGCTGACCGGCTCGGAAAAAGCTTTCGCCGCCGGTGCCGACATCAAGGAGATGGCCGACAAATCGTTCAACGACGTGCTGCTGAACAACTTTGCCGGTGACTGGGATGCGCCGGCGCGCGCCCGCAAGCCAATCATCGCCGCGGTGGCCGGCTTCGCGCTCGGCGGCGGCTGCGAAGTCGCGATGCAATGCGACCTGATCATCGCCGCCGACAACGCCAAGTTCGGTCAGCCGGAAATCAAGCTCGGCGTTATTCCCGGCATCGGCGGCACACAGCGTCTCACCCGCGCCGTCGGTAAAGCGAAGGCGATGGACATGGTACTGACCGGACGGATGATGGATGCGGCGGAAGCAGAGCGTTCCGGACTCGTCGCGCGCGTCGTGCCGCTGGCCAGCCTGATGGACGAAGCGATGAAAGCTGCGGAGACCATTGCCGGGATGGGCCTGCCGGCGGTGCTGCTGGCGAAGGAAGCCGTCAATGCGGCGCTGGAAACCTCTCTTGCCGAAGGCCTGCGCTTCGAGCGCCGGGTGTTTCACTCACTGTTTGCCACGGCCGACCAGAAAGAAGGCATGGCAGCCTTCGTCGGCAAGCGGCCAGCCCAATTCAAGCACAAGTAACGGTTCTTGCAGGTAACAGCCCTTCATCACGCGGGGATGCGCGGTCCGCAGCCTATTCGTGCACGCAGATGATCCGCAGCACGGCAGCGCTCGCATCGCCAGCGGGCGACGGCACCACCTGATGCGCGCTGAGAAAGGCGCGTAGCGCTTCCACCGGCAGCAGCGTCGCGGATGCGGCGATTGTTCCTCCGGCGCTGGCGACGACCGTCTCCCGCGGAACGAGGAGGCCACCGAGCCGGCCGTCCCGATCGAAAATACCGCCGCCCGCATAGCCGCTGTCCGCCGGCGGCTGCACCGAGGCATCGCTGCCGATCTGTACGGTTATGTCCTGGACCGTGCCGTGACCGCTGTTGCCACGGTCACCGTTTCGGTGCGGCTCCGGCACGCCGCGCAGCGTCGCTTCGCCGGCTGGCGTCTGATCTGCAAGCGTGACTGTGCTCAGCCCGTGCGCACCGAACACGCGCAGCAGCGAGAATCGGCCATCGCCGGCGACGCGTTCGGCCGGGCCAAGCCCGGCAGCGACGATCACCTGGCAGCCATCGGTAAGCCGTCGGTCGGTGACGATATGCCCGGCCGGGCTGACGACGACACCGCTGCCATAACTGGCGGCACTCTGCGGCTGCGCCGCGAGCGCAATGGCGCCGGAGGGAAATGCGATGAAACTGTCCGCGATCGTCGCGGCGATCGGAGCGACAATGCCGCCCAGCGCCTGATCGAACTGGACGGTGAAGCCACGCAATTCGTCACCTTTGGCGTAAGCATGCATGGTGAAGAGCCGCAGCCCCTGCATGCCCTCGATGACGAAACTGTCGGCGTGCAAGACGCTGCGTTCCGTGCGCCGTGGCTTCGGCTTGCGCTTTTCCATCTCGAACAGCGCGGCAAGCGTCAGGCCGTTGCGAATACGGAATGTCTCGATCTGGATGTCGCCATATCGCGACCGCCAGCGGGTGCCGTCGCGCAGCGGCTCGGCGATCGGCACCATCGTCGTCGGCACGCGAAGCTGCGCGCCGCTCACTTCGTCGAGACGGGTCTGCCAGGCCAAGTCGCGTCGAGGCGACGGCATCGCCGCATGCTGTGCATCCTTGCGATCATCGACCCCGCTATCGGCGGCAGGTCGTTCCGCATCCGTGGAGCCGGCACCTGAAGGCCGCGGCTGCGGCAACGGCACTGGGCGAGCGCGGGGCAGAACGGACAATGCGGCGGGGGCATTTGCCGGATGTTCCGGTTGCGAGCCGCCGGCACCGTTTCGCGCCGCCGCGGGCAGCGCGACGCAAAGGCAGAGCGCCGACAGCAGGACCGTTCCGTGTCGCATGATCAAATGCCCGACCAACAACCCGCGGCCGCATTTTACCCGCGCAAACACGGCCGGACCACCCCCGGGGGCCGACCCAAGGCACCGCACACCGAACCGACGGGCACCTGCGGTATTGTCGCGGCAAACCACGCATACCCATCCCCATATCCGTGCCGGTCAATCGATCCTTGGACGAGAGCCCGACCCGCTACTTGACCTGGCGCGCGCGGGCTTTGATGGTTCCTCCCATGCTCGCTCGCGATGAACTCGAACGTTATGCGCGCCACATCGTCCTGCATGATGTCGGCGGCCCCGGTCAGGCCGCCCTCAAGCGCGCCCGCGTGCTGGTGGTCGGCGCCGGTGGTCTCGGCGCGCCGGTGTTGCTCTATCTGGCGGCCGCCGGCGTCGGCACCCTTGGCATCATCGACGACGACACGGTGTCGCTGTCCAACCTGCAACGGCAGGTGATCCACACCACCGCCGATATCGACGCCCGCAAGGTCGACAGCGCCGCCGCGCAGGTGAACCGGCTCAATCCGCATGTCGCGGTCGAGACGCACCCGCTGCGGCTGACGACGGACAATGCGGTCGAGATCATTTCGCGCTACGACATCGTCGCCGACGGCACCGACAATTTCGCCACGCGCTATCTGGTCTCCGACGCCTGCTTCTTTGCAAAAAGGCCGCTGGTGACCGCGGCGATCGGCACGTTCGATGGCACGCTGACGACGATCCGCGCGCATGAGCGCGGTGCCGATGGCACGCCGAACCCCACCTATCGCTGCCTGTTTCCCGAGCCGCCGCCGGCCGGCACCATTCCCGCCTGCGCGGAAGCCGGTGTGCTCGGCGCACTGCCCGGAATTCTCGGCTCGATGATCGCGCTGCAGGTGATGCGTGAGATCGTCGGATTCGGCGAAGGACTGGTGGGGCGACTGCTGATGGTCGATGCGCGCGCCATGCGCTTCGAGACGATCGACTATACGTGGAATCCCGACAATCCGCTGTCGGGCACGCATCCGACGATGAAGAACCTGACGAGCGCGCAGTAACGGCGTCTTTCACCGGAAAACCGCGAGCGGTTTGTCACGCGTCTTGGAGCACGATTCCGATACGCCAGCCAACTTCGGAAAACCGATCACGCGAAAGCATCGTAGGCAGAATGCGGCCCGGCGGACTTATCTCGAAACGGGAGGCCGCAGAGCGAGGTCGGCTACAACATCGCAGGCAGGACTCTGTCAGGCGGCCGATGGCCGTCCATGAAGGTCTTGATGTTGATGATGACCTTCTCGCCCATGTCGATGCGGCCTTCCAGCGTCGCCGAGCCCATATGCGGCAGCAGCACCGCCTTGCCGGCGCGCGCCATCTTCACCAGCTTCGGATTGACCGCGGGTGCATGCTCGAACACGTCGAGACCGGCGCCGGCAATGGCACCGGTGTCGAGCAGGCGGGCGAGCGCATTCTCGTCGATCACCTCGCCGCGCGCGGTGTTGACGATATAGGCATCGGATCGGATCAGCTTCAGCCGCCGTGCCGACATCAGATGATAGGTCGCCGGTGTGTGCGGGCAATTGACCGAAATGATGTCCATCCGGGTGAGCATCTGATCGAGGCTCTCCCAATAGGTAGCATGCAGATCTTCCTCGATCTTCGCCGCGACGCGCCGGCGATTGTGATAGTGGATCTGCAGGCCGAAGGCCTGCGCGCGACGCGCCACCGCCTGGCCGATGCGGCCCATGCCGATGATGCCGAGCCGCTTGCCCCAGATGCGCTTGCCGAGCATCCAGGTCGGCGACCAGCCGGGCCAGTCGCCGCCGTCGCTGAGCAGCGCCGCGCCTTCGGCAAGCCGGCGCGGCACCGCCAGGATCAGCGCCATGGTCATGTCGGCGGTGTCTTCAGTGAGCACGCCCGGCGTATTGGTGACGGTGATGCCGCGCTGAAGCGCGGTGGCGACATCGATATTGTCGACGCCATTGCCGAAATTGGCGATCAGCTTCAATCGCTCGCCAGCCTTGGCGAGCAACGCCGCGTCGATGCGGTCGGTGATCGTCGGAACCAGGACGTCAGCGGTCTTCATCGCTTCCGCAAGTTGCGCTTGCGACATCGGCCTGTCGTCGGCATTGAAGCGCGCGTCGAACAGTTCGCGCATCCGCAGCTCCACGCCGTCCGGCAGCTTGCGGGTGACGACGACAAGGGGCTTCTTGCCTTTGGCCATTCAGCCCTCTTTAACCCTGCTCGCGGACACTGCGTCCTCGTTTCCAGCGAAAATTCAAGTGGTTTCGGTCTTTCCTACCAGATGGCAATGACAAGAAAAAGCATTCGCCCGACGCTGATGGGCACCATCGTCGCGTTTTTCGTCATCGGATTCGCCATCCCGGCGCCCGCTGCCGGCAATCTGGGGACCGGTACGGCGAGCGGCCTGCCGCTGCCGCGCTTCGTCAGCCTGAAGTCCGATCGGGTGAATGTCCGCGCCGGCCCCAACAAGGACCACGAGGTCCGCTGGGTCTATACCCGCCCCGGAATGCCGGTCGAGATCATTGCCGAATTCGAGAACTGGCGGCGGATCCGCGATTGGGAGGGAAGCGAAGGCTGGGTCTACCATTCGCTCCTCTCCGGCCGCCGCACCGCGATCGTGGTGCCGAGCCTGCAAGCCGATCTGGTGCCGCTGTTCGCCGATCCTGAAGCCGATGCCGCGGTGGTGGCCAAGCTGCAATCCGGCGTGCTGGCGTCGATCAAGTCCTGTTCGGGAACATGGTGCCGGATCAGCGGCAAGGGTTTCGACGGCTGGATGCGGCAGGAGCGCCTGTGGGGCGCCTATCCCGGCGAGAAAGTCGACTGAGCGACTGCAGCGGCCGGCCCATCCGGCTCGTCAGCCGTGCGCTCACGAGCTGCAAAAACAAAAAGTCCGGCTCATGCCGGACATTTCCATTTCAACAATGCGCTCCGGCACTTCCGCTCCAGCGCTCAGAGGACGACGTCACTGGCACGGCGTCGCATCAGCCACGCCGTCGGGAACCGGCGATCCGATTTTCGCTGGACTATTTGTCGAGCTTGCGCAACCGCACCACGACGTCGATGCGGGCGATCTCGTAGCCCTGCGGCGCCGTGGGCATTTTGCCGACGATCACATCGTTGCCGGGAATATCGACGAGTTCGTTGGCTTCCTCGACGAAGAAGTGATGATGCTCGCTGGCATTCGTGTCGAAATAGGCTTTCGACCCGTCGACAGCGACCTGCCGCAGCAGGCCGACCTCGGTGAACTGGTGCAGCGTGTTGTAGATGGTGGCAAGCGACACCGGCACCTTGGCGCGGGTCGCTTCTTCATAAAGCATTTCGGCAGTCAGATGCCGGTCGCCTTTACCGAACAGGATCCAGCCGAGCGACATACGCTGGCGTGTCGGCCGCAAGCCGACAGACCGCAACATCGCCTTGACGTCATGCCACGGACACCCGGTCATGTCGGACCGGTTCGCCGGGGCCGGCTGCTGCTGCACCGGAGCGATTTCCGTGAAGGAAGAAATTCTGGTCCGCATCTCAGTCATGTCACGCCTAACATTCCGCGGCTCCACGAGCCGGGCCAGACTGTTTCACCTGCAACATATACGAAACGGGTGCGCAGATGCAACTCTTTCGCAATGTCGATTCGTTCTCTACTTTCAAGCGATTCCAAGTTGAATACCGTCGGAAAAAGACTGGAAAAAGGGAACCTGCGGCCTGCGGCAAGGGCGACTTTTGCGCTTCATACCCCTTATGTTAGGAGACGGAGCAGACGTGACGTGCCGGGCCACCGCCGGGGCGAACCAACAAGGATGATGAGCTGATGGCTAGCCGCCGGTCGAGTTTTGGCTACGAGGATCTTCTGGCCTGTGGCCGCGGGGAACTGTTCGGCCCCGGCAACGCGCAACTGCCACTGCCGCCAATGCTGATGTTCGATCGCATCACCGAGATATCCGAGGAAGGCGGTGAGAACGGCAAGGGTCTGGTCCGCGCCGAATTCGACGTAAAACCGGATCTCTGGTTTTTCGCCTGTCATTTCAAAGGCGATCCGGTGATGCCGGGTTGCCTCGGATTGGACGCGCTGTGGCAGTTGCTGGGCTTTTTCCTGGGCTGGCTAGGGTCGCCGGGTAAGGGCCGGGCGCTCGGCCTCGGCGAACTGAAATTTACCGGCCAGGTGCTGCCGACCATGAAAAAGATCGTCTACGGCCTGGAACTGAAGCGAGTGATGCGCGGCAAGCTGGTTCTCGGCATTGCCGACGGATGGGTCGCTGCCGACGGCAACGTCATCTACAAGGCGATGGACCTCAAAGTGGGCCTGTTCCAGGACAACCCGACAGCGGGCGGCGCACCGTCGGCGGCCTGACCTTGACCGGCCGGAGGGCACGGGAGCGGCACCATTCCGTCGCAACTGGCCGTGTTTCCGACCGCCATGATTTTAAGGTTCCCGCTTTCTCGGCCTCCGGTGTTCTCGGTCTTCGGTCTTGCGCTGTCGCCGCCGTCAGGCCATGTGTGACCGGATCGTGGTTCCTCTGACGTCAGTGAGGCAGTGATGAGACGGGTTGTGGTCACCGGGATGGGTATCGTCTCGTCCATCGGAAACAACACGCAGGAAGTGCTGGCGAGCCTGCGCGAGGCCAAGTCCGGCATTTCGTTCTCTGACGAATATGCCAAGCTCGGCTTCCGTTCGCAGGTGTTCGGCATGCCGACGCTCGATCCCGCCGGCGCGGTGGATCGCCGGGCGATGCGCTTCCTTGGCCAGGGCGGCGCCTGGAACCATGTCGCCATGGAGCAGGCGATCCGTGACGCGGGCCTCGAGGAGAACGAGATCTCCAACGAACGCACCGGCATCGTCATGGGCTCCGGCGGACCCTCCGCCCGCGCCATCGTCGATGCGGCCGATACGACCCGCAGCAAGGGCCCCAAACGGGTCGGCCCGTTCGCGGTGCCGAAAGCAATGTCGTCGACCGCCTCGGCGACGCTTGCCACCTGGTTCAAGATCAAGGGCGTCAACTATTCCATCTCGTCAGCCTGCGCGACGTCCAACCACTGCATCGGCAATGCGGCCGAACTGATCCAGTGGGGCAAGCAGGACATGGTGTTCGCCGGCGGCTGCGAAGATCTCGACTGGACCATGTCGGTACTGTTCGATGCGATGGGCGCGATGTCGTCCGGCTACAATGACCGCCCGGCAAAGGCGTCGCGCGCCTACGATCAGGACCGTGACGGCTTCGTGATCGCCGGTGGCGCCGGCGTGCTGGTGCTCGAAGAGCTTGAGCATGCGAAGGCGCGCGGCGCAAAGATCTATGGCGAGATCGCCGGCTATGGCGCGACCTCCGACGGCTTCGACATGGTGGCGCCCTCCGGCGAAGGCGCAGTGCGCTGCATGCGCATGGCGACCGCCGGCCTGGGGATTCCTCTCGACTATATCAATCCGCACGCGACCTCGACGCCGATCGGCGATACCAAGGAGATCGAGGCGATCCGCGAAGTGTTCGGCGACAGGTGTCCGCCGATCTCGGCGACCAAATCGCTGACCGGCCATTCGCTCGGCGCCACCGGCGTGCAGGAAGCGATCTATTCGTTGCTGATGATGAACAACGGCTTCATCTGCGAGAGCGCCAATATCGAGACCATCGACCCGGCCTTCGCCGATATGCCGATCGTGCGCGCCCGCCAGGACAATGTGAAGCTCGGTGCGGTGCTGTCGAACTCGTTCGGATTCGGCGGCACCAATGCGTCGATCGCGTTCAAACGGCTCGATGCATAGAAAACGTCAGCGGATTGCAGCAGCGCGGCTACAGCAATGCAGCCGGAACGGCGCATAACGAACAACACAGCAGAGAACGATCGGTCGAGGGCTGACGCATGTCGGGGTTGATGCAAGGTAAGCGCGGCTTGGTGATGGGTGTCGCGAACGATCACTCGATCGCCTGGGGCATCGCCAGGACGCTGGCGGCACACGGCGCAGAGCTCGCCTTCACCTATCAGGGCGAAGCGCTCGCCAAACGGGTCAAGCCGCTCGCCGAATCGGTCAATTCATCGCTGGTGATACCGTGCGACGTCGAAGACATCGCCTCCGTCGATGCGGTGTTCGAGACCATCAGGCAGCAGTGGGGGACGATGGATTTTCTCGTCCACGCCGTCGCCTTCTCCGACAAGACCGAGCTGAAAGGCCGTTACGCGGACTCGACCCGCGAGAACTTCATCCGGACGATGGTGATCTCCTGCTACGCCTTCACCGAATCGGCCAAACGCGCGGCGGCGCTGATGCCGAATGGCGGCAGCATGCTGACGCTGACCTACAATGGCGGCGACCGGGCGATGCCGAACTACAATGTGATGGGCGTCGCCAAGGCCGGGCTTGAAGCCTCGGTGCGCTACTTGGCGGTCGATTTCGGCATGCAAAAGATCCGCGTCAACGCCATATCCGCCGGTCCAATCCGCACGCTCGCCGGTGCCGGCATCGGCGATGCACGCTACATGTTCGCATTCCAGCAGAAGCATTCGCCGCTCGGCCGTGGCGTGACGCTCGACGAGCTCGGCGGCGCCGGCCTCTATCTGCTATCCGACCTGTCGACCGGCGTCACCGGCGAGGTGCATTTCGTCGATTCCGGCTACAACGTCATCGCCATGCCGCAGCCCGATGCGCTGCGCACCGAGTTCGGCAACAACGGCCAAAAGGACGCGGCGGAGTAGCCGCATCCCGACACTGCGGCGGTCGCAGCAGGACTGTGAGAGGCGTCTGCAAGACGGCGCTACAATGCTCTGTCGTCAGACGTCAGATCGCTTCGCCGCGCAGCAGCTTCGGCACATCGCCGGTGATACCGGCGGCTTCGCGAATGAACAGCGACTTCAGCCCCGGCATGCGATCGACCAGACCCAGGCCGACATCGCGCACCAGCCGCAGCACATCTGAATGATTGGAGAACAGGCGGTTCAGGCCATCGGTGGCGGCACCCATCATCAGCGTATCGAAACGCCGCCAGCGCTGATATCGCTCCAGCACATCGTGCGCGCCCGGATCGAGCCCGATCCGCGCCGCATCGGCGATCACTTCAGCCAGTGCCGCGACGTCGCGCAGGCCCATATTCAATCCCTGTCCGGCGATCGGATGGATCACATGCGCAGCATCGCCGACCAGCGCGATCCGCTCGGCAATGAACGAGCGTGCCGTGAACAGGCCAAGCGGGAAAGCGCGACGCGGGCCGACCGCTTCGAACTCACCCAGCTTGTGTCCGAAGCGGCGCTCGAGTTCGGCATGGAATTCGGCATCGGGCAGAGCGACGATACGTTCCGCATCCCTGGTCGTTTCGGTCCATACCAGTGAGGAGCGACGCCCCTTCAGCGGCAGGATGGCGAAGGGGCCGGCCGGCAGGAAATGTTCCTCGGCGCGGCCTTCATGATCACGCTCATGCATTACCGTGGTGACAATGCCGGACTGATCGTAATTCCAGCCGTGGAAGGCAATGTCGGCGCGCTCGCGAACGCCGGAGCGCGCGCCGTCGGCGCCGACCAGCAGCCGCGCCACGATCACCGTCTCGTCCGCCAGCCGCACCTCGATCCCCGCCGCCGAACGGACGGATGACACGACCGGATTGACCGACAGCGCGACGCCGACCGCTTTCGCCTTCGCCGTCAACGCATCGATCAGATGGCGATTCTCGATCATGTGCGCGAACGGCTCGAACGGTTCCCGGCTTCGATTGCCGGGATCGTTCGCGAAGGTCAGCAAAGCGGGCCGCACAGCGTCGGCCAATTTGCTGTCGGTGATCACCATGTCGAGGATCGGCTGCGCCTGATCCGCGACCGGTTCCCACACGCCGAGCGCTTCAAACAGCCGTCGCGCACCGACCGCAATAGCCGAAGCGCGCCCGTCGCGCGATTCCGGTGTCGCCAGCGCCGGGTCGGCAACCACCACCTGAAACCCGTCGCCGAGCGACTGGCGCAGCGCAATCGCGAGCGCCAGTCCCGCAAAACCGGCGCCGGCGATAACCACGTCGCTGCGACGGCGTGTCGCTTGTTCATTCTGCCATTGGTTGGCCACGGTCATCGTCCGATCTTCGGTCGTCTGGATTCGGCGCCTGCTAGTTTCGATCGCCGTGCAGCCTAGCACCCCCTGAACGGAAAGGAACCTTGTCCGCGATGGCTATCAGCCTGCCGATGGTTTACCGCAAGATGCGCACCGCGGGGATCGTCGCACTTGTTTTTTGCGTGTCGGCTGTTGTCGGCGTGGTGATCGCGTTTCCGCTTGCCGGTGCCTGCATCTGTCCGCACTGCTTCGGCTTCGATGCGCTCGCCGATAACATCTTCGTCGAACAGGACGCTGATGCCGACCAGCGCGCGCGAATCCAGACCACGGTCGGTGACGCCCGCAATGTCGTACGCAGCTTTTACGGCGACCTGCAACGCGAGGCCTATGTGTTCGTCTGCATCAGCGACGCCTGCTATCGCCGCTTCGGCGGCGGCCGGTCGCGCGGCATGGCGGTCTTCGACCGGGCGCTCATCCTCGCGCCGGACGGCGTGACCCGGGTCATCGCCGCGCACGAGCTTGCTCATATCGAACTGCATGCCCGCGCTGGCGCCTGGCGCGTCTGGCGCGGTGCGATCCCGCGCTGGTTCGACGAGGGCCTTGCCGTCAATGTCTCCGACGATCCGCGCTATCTCGCTCCCGGGCGCGGGCGCGCCCGCTGCCGCGCCCGCAGCGACGATCCGCTGCCGGAAGCCCGGCGCGACTGGCTGGTGCAAGCCGACGAAGGACTCTACGCGGCGGCAGCCTGCCGGGTCAGCGAATGGCTGGCGGCGCATGGTGGCGCCGCCGGGGTAATGCGGCTGACCCGGCGCATCGCGCAAGGTGAACCCTTCGCACCCGAGCTGGGCGCGGCGCCGCCGCCTTGATTGACTTTCGACCGATGGACGGACGTTACTAGGACGGGGTCGATCGAATCGTCTCGCGGCCGTCATGACGGCGCCACGCCTGTTTCGGGACTTCCTCAAGGCTGCTTCAAGGCTACGTCAAGGTTGCATCATGCCGAGTCCCGTTCAGGACCTGCTGTCGATCCTCGATCTCGAAGAGCTTGATCTCAATCTGTTCCGCGGCCGCTCGCCGAAATCGAAATGGCAGCGGGTATTCGGCGGACAGGTGATCGCGCAGGCGCTGGTCGCCGCGATCCGTACCGTCGAAGGACGGCCGCCGCATTCCCTGCACGCTTATTTCATCCTGCCGGGCGATCCGAAGCGGCCGATCATCTACGATGTCGACCGCGTCCGCGACGGACGCAGTTTCACCACCAGACGCGTCACCGCACGCCAGCACGGCCATCCGATCTTTTCGATGCTGGCCTCGTTCCATGCCGAGGAGCCGGGCCTGTCGCATCAAGAACCGATGCCGACGATCCCGCCACCCGAAGAGCTTCCCGGCAGCCTCGAGGCGCGTCGCCCCCTGCTGCCGGCGATGCCCGGCCCCGTACGCAGCTATTTCGAGCGCGAGCGGCCGATCGACCTGCGCCCGGTCGACGACCGCTACAACGGCAAGGCGCTTCCCGACGGCCGATTTCATATGTGGATTCGCGCCAACGAAAAGCTGCCGGACGACCCGGCCATCCATCAGGCCATTCTTGCCTATGCCTCGGACATGACGCTGCTCGACACAGCGCTGGCGCGCCACGGCCGCAGCCTGTTCGAGGACGATTTCATGGGCGCCAGCCTCGATCACGCATTGTGGTTCCACCGGCCGTTCCGGGCCGACGAATGGCTGCTCTATGCGCAGGACAGCCCGAGCCTCGGCGGCGCACGCGGTTTCTCGCGCGGCCTGATCTACAAGCAGGACGGCACGCTGGTTGCTTCGGTGGCTCAGGAAGGGCTGGTGCGCGAGAAGCGTCCCCTCAAAACGGGCGACGGCAGTGTGTAACCGCTCTCACGCCACAACGGCAAAGCGCCCTTGCCGGCGGTCCGAGCGATCTTCGCTCGTCGCCGGCTGTCTGTTTTTGTTTGCGGCAATGGTCATCGCGGATGCCGCCGCATCCGCGGCGAGCGGCCGTCGGCCGGCCCCGGCCGGCGCACCGGCAGGGGCGCCCGGCGAATATACGCAGTTCTCTGCGGCTGAGCTGACGCGCGGCTTTCTCGCGCTCGCCTTCGGCTCCGATCTGCGTGTCGGCGGCAAGCCGCGCGGCATCCGCAAATTTGTCGAGCCGGCGCGCGTCATCGTCCTCGATCAGGGTTCGGTCCCGCGCGCCGATGCCTATAAAACAGTGGTGCGCGAATTCGCCGCCAAGATCCCGCATCTGACCGTCGCGCTTACCGACGATATTGAAACCGCCAATATTGTCGTCCGGCTGATCGACGAAAAACATTTCGTCCTGGCGATGGAACAGGCATTCGGCAAACGTGTCGCCCGCGCCTTCATCGCCCGCACCGACCCGCAATGCATGACCAGCATCAAGTCGCGGCAGGACGGTACCATCCTGCGCGCCGATGTGTTCATCATCACCGATCAGGGTGACGACGTATTCTACGACTGCGCCTATCACGAGACATTGCACGCGTTCGGCCTGTCGAACCATGCCGACCGGAATCCGTGGACCACGCTCAACCAGAATCGCGTGGTCGGATATCTGTCGGTCTATGACCGCACGCTGCTGACGCTGCTTTATAATCCGCGTATCCGCCCGGGCATGACGATGGCACAGGTCAAGCGTGCCCTGCCTGCCGCTATCGCCAACCTGCCGAAATCGCAGGACTAAGGCGGCGTGTCGTCATCCCGCCCTGTGCAGACGAGCTACCGTCAATGCGCCTGTGGCGCGGCGGCACCATCCGCCGCATTGTCCGCCACACTATCCGCATCTTGCGACACGGCATTATGCGGCGCGGTATTGTTATCCGACGCGGTCAGCCGCGCCTCGGTATAGGGTTCGCCGGCGGCTTCCAGTACCGGATAGGCCACCGCCACCAGATGCGAATGGATGCGACGCAGGTCGCGCAGCACATCGAGATGCAGCGAGGTGGTTTCGAGAGATTCAGGCCGCCCCTCGCGCAAACGGGCGAGATGACGGTCTGCTGCCAGCAACTCCTCGTTTCGCAGCACGCCCTTTTCGTCGACCAGACAGCGTGCCGCCTCCACATCGCTCGACATGAACACCGACAGCGCCATTTTCAGGCTACCGAGAATCCGGCGATGGAACGCCTCGAGCTCGGCGGCGCCTTCCACTGAGAATCGCGCCTGATGTCTGATCTTCTTGACCACCGTCTCGCACAGATTCTTGTCGATGATATCGCCGATATGTTCGAGATTGATGGCGAAGGAGATGATCTCCATCGCGCGGCGCCCCTCGGCCTCGCTGAGGGAGCCGCGGGTCAGCTTGACGATATAGAACTTGATCGCTTCGTCGAGGCGATCGACGATATCGTCCATGCGCGAGACCTCGATCACCAGATGACGATCATTGGTCATCAGCGCGGTCATCACCTGGCGCAGCATCACCTCGATCAGGTCGCCGACGCGCAATGTTTCGCGCGCCGCATCGCCGAGCGCCAGCGATGGCGTATCGAGTTCGCTTTCATCCAGATAGCGCGGCGCGCCGGGATCGGCAGCCCGCCGCGGTGCCGGCAGCATCCAGGTCAGCAGCCGTGCCAGCGGATCGAGCAGCCCAATAAACAGGACCGCGGTCGCGACATTGAATATGACGTGGAATGCCGCCGTCATCTTTGCCGGGTCGGGAAACAGATCGCGCGACAGCACCGCGAGCGGGTGCAGGAACGGCAGCACCAGCGCGATGCCGACAAGCCGGTTGATGAGATTGCCGACCGGCATCCGCCGTGACGACAGATCGCCGAAAGTTCCTCCCTCGAATACCGGATTGATGGCGCTGCCCAGATTGGCACCGAGCACCAGCGCCAATGTCGCCTCCGGCGTGATGAAGTTGGAGAACGCCAGCGACATGATCAGCAGAACCACGGCGACGCTCGAATGTGCCGCCCAGGTGATCACCGCGGCGACAAGGATGCAGAACACCGGATCATCGGTAATGGCGCCGAGCAGCGAGCGCACCACCGGCGCGTTCTCCGCCGGGGCGAGGCTGTCGAGCAGCAGGTGCAAGGCCAGCAGCATCAATCCAAGGCCGATGGCGACGCGGCCGAGATCCCGCAGACGGCCGCTGTCGCTGCTCTTGAAGGCAATCACACCGACCAGCACCGACACCGGCGCCAACGCGGACAGATTGAACGACAGAACCTCGACAATCAGCGTCGTGCCGATATTGGCACCGAGCATCACCGCCAGCGCCGGAACCAGCGCCAGCGTGCCGTCGGCAGCGAAGGAGGCGGTCATCAATCCGGTCGCCGTACTGCTCTGCAGGAGCGCGGTCAATCCGAGGCCGGCGAACATCGCCGAGAACCGGTTGCCGAGCGCCGTGCGCATGACGTGGCGCAATTCGCTGCCGAACGCCCGCAGGATGCCGCTGTGAACCATGTGCAGGCCCCACAGCAGCAGCGCAACACCGCCCATCAGATCGAGAAGAACCAGCGTACCCACGTCAGACCTTTATAATCCTCACCGGCCTGCAACCGGCATCCAATCCAAAAGCCCCCCACCGGCCGCCTGCCAGCGCACCGGTGATGAAATTCTGGGCAACTGTGACACCGGTTTAATCCGTCTGCGGCAGGGGGCGTGATCCGCGCCCGCTGCCGAAGCAAATATTGCCCAAGAATCAGCAACATGCCGCATCCGCGCGGATTTGGCACGCCGTTTGATTGGTGAGGCGCGACACTGCCTGCGGCCGCTGCGGCCGTGAGCAGGGCCCGGTGCGGCTGCCCGCATCGCATAACCACAGAAATTGGGCTGAAGCGGGGATCGAATCGATGAAGATCGTCATGGCCATCATCAAGCCTTTCAAGCTGGACGAGGTGCGCGACGCACTGACCGCGGCCGGCGTGCAGGGACTGACCGTCACCGAGGTCAAGGGCTACGGCCGCCAGAAGGGTCACACCGAAATCTATCGCGGCGCGGAATATGCCGTGAGCTTCCTGCCGAAACTGAAGGTCGAGATCGCCATCCCGTCCGGAGAGGTCGACAGAGTCGTATCCACCATCGCCGGCGCCGCCAGAACCGGCCAGATCGGCGACGGCAAGATTTTCGTGCTCGAGCTCGACCACGCGGTGCGCATCCGCACCGGCGAAACCGATACTGCCGCGCTGTGACCAGAACAGCACCAGCCGACAACAGCGATATGGAGTGAGGCGATATGATCTTCAACTTCGCATCCCGCAGCGTCAGCGGCCTCGTCCGGGGTCTGCTCGCCTTCGGCGCGACATGCACACTTTCAGCGACGGCACTGGCGCAGGCGACCGCCGCGCCGAAACTCGATACCGGCGATACCGCGTGGATGCTGACATCGACGGCCCTGGTCTTGCTGATGACCATTCCCGGCCTGGCGTTGTTCTACGGCGGCATGGTTCGCCGCAAGAACGTGCTGGCCACGGTGACCCAGAGCTTCGCCATCACCTGTCTGGTGACGGTGCTGTGGATGGTCATCGGCTATTCGCTGGCATTCACCGAGGGCGGCATGAACGCCTATATCGGCAGCATCTCGAAAGCGATGCTGAATGGCGTCACGAATGCCACGGTGAACACGCTCGTTCCGACCATACCGGAATGGGTGTTCATCACCTTTCAGATGACGTTTGCGATCATCACGCCGGCGCTGATCACCGGCGCCTTCGCCGAGCGGATGAAATTCTCGGCGATGATGTGGTTCATGGGACTCTGGCTGCTGCTGGTCTACATCCCGATCGCACACTGGGTCTGGGGCGGCGGCTTTCTCGGCTCGGCCGGCGTTCTGGATTTCGCCGGCGGCACCGTCGTTCACATCAATGCCGGCATCGCCGGTCTCGTCGCGGCGCTGATCATCGGCAAGCGCAAGGGCTACGGCACGGTCAACACCGCGCCGCACAACCTCACCTGGTCGCTGATCGGCGCCTCGCTGCTGTGGGTCGGCTGGTTCGGCTTCAATGCCGGCTCGGCGGGCGGCGCCAATCCGCTGGCCGGCGCGGCGATGATCAATACGCAGGTGGCGACCGCCGCCGCCGCGCTCGCCTGGATGGCCTGCGAATGGCTGATCCTGAAAAAGCCGAGCCTGCTCGGCATCATCTCCGGCGCGGTGGCCGGCCTTGTCGCCGTTACCCCGGCGGCGGGCTTCGTCAATCCGAGCGGCGCGCTGAGCATCGGCATTGTCGCCGGGATCGGCTGCTATGCCGCGGCGGTGCATCTGAAGAAAGCGCTCGGCTACGACGACTCGCTCGACGTGTTCGGCGTCCACGGGGTCGGCGGCATCATCGGCGCGATCCTCACCGGCGTATTCGCGGATGCCGCGATCAATGAACTGGGCAAGGACGCGAGCGTGGCAACACAGATCTACGGCGTCGCAGTGACGATCATCTATACCGCGGTGGTCAGTACCGTTCTCCTCCTCATCATCAAGGCAACCATCGGCCTGCGGCCGAGCCTGCAGGAGGAAGAAGAAGGTCTCGACATCACCCAGCACGGCGAAACGGTACAGCAGTAACAGCGCTACGGCAGGGGCACCCCCGGCAACCACCCCGGCCGCGAGAGAGGCCCCGGCTCGTCCAGAGCCGGGGCCTTTCGCTGTGTCCGGCAGTGGGCGTGGGCAACGAACCATCAGCGAGCGCGAAAAGGCCCGTTTGCCACCGCCCCAAGCCGCGCGGATTCGCACGAGAAGAGCGGGTTCCCTATCGATTTCATCGTGATAGGCTGATGCCGCAGGATGCTGCCGGCAACCGAGATGCTGCCGGCAACCCGTCAAACGCAACGGTCGCCAACAAGAGGATTTCGTGTGGCAACTGCATTGATGAACTCCGATACAGTCACCCCCGCCGCGTCGGCATCCATTTCCGGTACTCCGCGCATCCGGGTTCGCAATCTCGGCAAGCGCTACAATACGTTGGAAGTCTTTCGCGACATCAATTTCGACGTCGGCGCCCGCGAGATCGTCGCCATCGTGGGCCCATCAGGCTGCGGGAAAACCACGCTGCTGCGCTGCATCAACGGCCTTCTCACATACGACACGGGCGAAATCTGGGCCGACAACCAGCGCGTCGATGGGCCGATCCAGGGCATGGCAATGGTATTCCAGCACTTCGGCCTGTTCCCATGGAAGACGGTGTTCGACAACGTCGCCTACGGTCTGCGCATGGACGGCGTACCGAAAGCCGAGATCGCCCGCCGCGTGCCGGAGTTCATCCGGCTCGTCGGCCTGACGGGCTTTGAGAAGGCCTATCCCTACCAGATGTCCGGCGGCATGCAGCAGCGCTGCGGACTTGCCCGTGCGCTCGCCGTCGAGCCGAGCGTCCTGCTGATGGACGAACCTTTCGCTGCGGTCGACGCCCAGACGCGCGAGATCCTCCAGTTCGAATTGCTGCGCATCTGGGAAGATCGTCCGACCGCGATGATCTTCGTGACACACTCGATCGAGGAGGCGGTCCTGCTCGGCCACCGCGTCATCGTGCTCAAGGGCCGGCCTTCCGGCATCCATGAGATCATCGATATCGATCTGCCGAACCCGCGCACGCGCGACACGCTGCGCGAACCGCGCTTTGCGGAACTGCGCGAGCGCGTGTGGAGTACGCTGATGCGCGAAGCGCGCGAAGCGGAATTCCACCTCGAACGATAATAAGAAAAACGCCAACCGAACCCTAACGGAGGAACTGATGATCGGGAAAAAGACAACGGTATTCGCGGCACTTGGCGCCGCCCTTGCTCTTGCTCTGGCGAGCGCCGGCCCTGCCGCCGCACAGGACAAGAAAATCTCCATTGCGGTGCCGGGCGTTCCGCCGGTCTTTTCGGTGACGCTTGTCTACGTTGCGCAGAAGCAGGGCTTCTTCAAGAAGTACGGCGTCGACGCGACGATCCGGCCGTTCGACAACGGTACCGCGGCGGCGCGTGCGGTCGCCGCCGGTGACGTCGACCTGTCGTGGTCGCCGACTCCACCGGTCATCAATCAGGTATCCAATGCAGGCGTGCCGCTCGTCGCGGTCTACGGCATGCCGAACCCCGACTGGATTCTGGCCAGCGCGCAAGACGGAAAGACCTGCAAAGATCTCGTCGGCCAGCCGGTCGGCGTCGACTCCATCGGCGGCGCGCGTTCGGTGGCCCTGCGCTCGATGCTGGCCGGTTGTCCGGGCGTGAAGATCGAGGACATCAAGCAGGTCGCGCTGAGTTCCAATTCCGGCTCGGCGATGATCGCAGGACAGCTCAACTTCGCTGTGCTGCATCTCGACGACCTCGCCGCCATGCAGGTGCAGGGCAAGAAGGCGCATATCCTGCTCGCAATGAAAAACACCAACCCGACCAGCCACTATCTCGTTCTGTTGTCGCGCAAGGATAAGCTCGCGGCGAACCGCGACGCCGTGGTGGGCGCTGTGGCCGGCATGGTCGAGGCCGCGCGCTTCATGCAGGATCCGAAGAACGCCGATACCGTCGCGGAGATTGCAACCGTGACCGGCCATTCCAAGGAGGTCGCCAAGGAGGCGCTGAAGGAATTCCTCGCCATCGACTTCTGGGCAACCAAGGATGACGGCCTGCCGCAGAAGAAGATCGAGGCGGTCGCGGCGCTGATGAAGAAGATCGGCGCCATCAAGGAAGACAAGCAACCGGTAAAATTCGTTGATTTCGTCGACCAGAGCATCTGGAAGGATGCCAATGCGAAAGTGAAGTAATCGGCGCGCCGTCGCAGGCTGCCGGACCACTTCCTGGCCCGGCAGCGCGGCACCTCCGGTCTCCTGCTGATAGCCGGCTCTCCGACCTGATCTTGCGGGCACACCCCGCAAGCAGATTTCGCAGACCGGTCGGGACGACCGAACGAGCCAACCGAACCGGACAATCAGGACGACGATGCTGTTGATTGCGATACGCCGCCTGCCTTTCATCATCAGTCTTCTCGCCGGCATCGCCATCTGGGAGATCGTCGGGCGCAACACCAGCCCGGCTTTCATGGTGCCGTTCTCCGAAACGGTGGAACGGCTCTACGAGCTCGCCTGGACCGAGAATTTCTGGCAACAGATGGGAGAATCCGCGTTGCTGTTCAGCACCGGATTCGTTCTCTCTTTTATCGTCGGCGCGCCGGCGGGCCTCCTGCTGGCACGGATACCGGCGCTGCGCATCGGCGTCGAACCCTACATCATGATCCTCTACGCCACGCCGATGGTGGCCCTGATCCCGTTCATTCTGTCGATCATGGGTTTCGGCTTCGCGCCGAAGGTGCTGCTGGTGTTCCTGTTCGGCATGTTCCCGATTCTCTACAACACGGTCGAAGGCGCACGTTCGATCAAGCCGGAGCTAATCGAGGTGGCGCGATCGTTCCGGTCCAGCGAATGGGCGCTGTGGCGCGAAGTGATGCTGCCCTACACGTTGCCTTATATGATGACCGGCGTGCGACAGGCGATCGGCCGTGCGCTGGTCGGCATGGTGGCGGCTGAATTCTTCCTCAGCTCGACCGGCATCGGCCAGCTCATCATGGGCGCCTCGCAGAATTTCGACACTGGCGGCGTCTTTGCATCCATCCTGATCATCGGCCTGATCGGCGTCGGCCTGATGCGCATCGGCCTGATGATAGAACAGCATTTCGCGCGGTGGAGGCAGTGATGACACAAGCTGCACAAGCCACCGCGACGCAGCCCCGACACGCACCGGCGAAAAAAACCCGCGGCGCGAACGTGATCGTGCCGCGTCTTCTGTCGGGCATCGTTATCCTGCTGCTGTGGGAAGCGATCGTTCGCGCCTTTGCACCCTCCTATGTCGCCAAGCCATCGAGCGTCGTGCTGGCGATCCCGCGCGTCATCGTCGATCCGGTATTCCTGACAGCCATCGCCGAAACGCTGATCGCCGTCGCGCAGGGCCTTGCCATTGCCCTGGCGTTCGGCACGCTGATCGGCATGCTGATGGGTCGCAGCACCATGGTGGATAAGGCGATCCGCCACTACGTCAACGGCTTCTATGCGGTGCCGATGATCGTCGCGCTTCCCCTGTTCTCGCTATGGTTCGGCTATTCGCCAGCGACCCGCGTCGCCACCGTCGTCTTCGCCGCGATCTTCGCCATCATCATCAACGCGGCCGATGGCGCGCGCTCGGTGCCGCGCGAATATCTAGAGGTCGCCCGTTCCTTCCGTTCGAGATCGTGGCGTACCTTCCCTGAAATCATCCTGCCGTCATCCCTCCCCTATCTGCTCGCCGGATTCCGGCTTGCCGCCGGGCGCGCGCTGATTGGCGCGGTGGTGGCGGAATTCTTCATCTCGATCGGCGGCATCGGCCACTATATTCTCTACAATTCGCGCAGCTATCGCCACGACGAGGCTTTCGTCGGCGTGCTGCTGCTCGCCGCCTTCGGCGTCGGCTTCGAGATGATGATCGGCTGGATCACACGACGCTACATGCCGTGGTATCGGCGCGAGGAAGGCAACTGATCTCGCTGCTGCGGGACTTCGTCTTGATCGCGCCCTCCGACGCTGCACACTATTCTGAGAAGGTCAGGCAGCCGCGTCGGGTTTGCTGGCATGGTTGCCGGCACCAACTCACCCGTTGTTTTGTAACCGACGACACCGTTGAGCGCCGCCGGATTGCGGATCGAGCCGTCCGCATCCGTAGCCAATGCGAACGCGCCAACGTTCCAGGCATTGCGCGTGATACCGATCAGCGGACTGATGGCGACCGGACCGCGGCCGGCTTCAAACACCCGCCACACGGCGGGCGAACTGTCCGGCGCCGGCTTGTTGCTGGTGATCTTCGAGCCGCGGCGATGCGCGAAACCCTCGATGACCAGCGTATCCTTGACCCCAAGCGGCCTGCCTGCGCGCCGACGTTGATCCGAAGCCTCGGCTAGCGACAGCGCGCGCTGTTCATTCACCTGCGAGAAAGCGTTGATCTTGGGTTGACCAAGCCGAACTGCGCCAGCGCATCGCAGATCACCGCGACGTCCTCTCCGCCAGTTGCATTCTAAAATCCTGAAACGACACGATAATTGCAGCGATCAGCCAAACATAATGCAAACGCATGGCGCTGACAAAAGCTACTCCCCGGCTGGTCGCTCAACGCATAAGCGGCATGAACCCCTGTGGCCTCTGCTCCTCAGTCTGCGGCGCCCGAAAAGGGCATACCCGCATGAGAGGCGAAGCCAATCGAGGCAAGACTGATCGAATCATGACTGATCGAGCCTGAGCCGATCGGCAACGCGGGAATATCACGTCCCGCCTTCGACGAGGCTGGAGGGCGTCTTTCAGGACGGTCAGCTCAATCGCCGGCCCGCTGCTTTTGCTCCGAAGACACTGACGCCAGCCAGAATCTTGCTGACGTCTGCAGCGGTATCGCGGACACGGGCAATCCAATCGACCTTGGTCCGTGGTCCGCCCTTGACCAACGCCGCAACCATCGACAGCCCGACAGCAGCAACCGGATAGCCGGTCTCGTCGAGGATCGGTGCGCCGATACAGGCAATCTCCTCGCGCCACTCGCATTCGTCGAATGCGATTCCGGTGTCTCGGACCCCGGCAAGCTGCGCCAACAGTTCTTTCTTGCTCGAGATCGTACTCGGCGTATGTTTCTTCAGCTCCAGTGTCGCAACGATCGCGTTGCGCTCGGCCGGTGGCAGCGTCGCCAGGAGTGCCTTGCCGACTGCCGTGCAATATAGCGGCTCGAGTTGACCGACATAGTGACGGACCGACACGACATTGTGTCCCGGAACGACTTCCAGAAGAATGGCTCGATCACCGTCGAGCATGGCGAGATAACCCGTTTGCCCGGTCAGCTCGCTGAGACGATTGAGAAACGGATTGATCGTCTCGATGATCTCGCTGCGCGGCCGCGCCAGACGATACAGCCGCGCAAGTCCGGGCCCAGGAGAATAGGCCCTGGTCTCCGGATCTTTCGTTACATAGTCGAGCTGCCCGAGGGTGGCGAGGAATCGAAACGCGGCGGAGCGGTCCATACCGAAATGCGCTGCAATGGAGCGCAGCCGTACGGTGCCGGGAGCGGACGTCACGTATTCAAGAATACGCAACCCTTTCGTCAGCGAGCTTACTGTACCGACATTCTCCGCGCCCCGCCGCGCCGAAGCTCGCTTCGCGATGGGGTTCGCGCCACTGCCTGCGTCACTTTTCGCGGCAATCCTGCCGCCTATGTGCTTTGCGTCGGGTTGCTTTCTCACGTGGGCCTGCTCCGTAACATTGCCTGGATTGCTGCTTGCGATTGCGCCGACAGACGCCGCAACAATCTGTGCGCGAGCGATACGCTCGATCTGCTTCTCCTCGCCGCTTGACAGCGCATCCTGACCGTCGTTGTATATATATCAACAACGTTGCGAACAAGCGACGATCCGGCCGGATCCCTCAGCCAGCAGGGATGCGGCCTAAAAATAAAGTGCGCGACCTGCTCTCGACGTCGGGGGTAATGCGCGGGGGAAACGGAGGGTTCATGGAGGACGCGCAGAGCGGCTCGTCTGATTTTATTGCCATTCGCGATATCGACGTTGTTTACGGCACGGGCGAGAACGAAGTTCTGGCCGTTACCGAAGCCTCGTTGACGATCCGCGAAGGTGAATTCGTTGCCATCGTCGGCCCCAGCGGCTGCGGAAAATCCTCGCTTCTCAAGATCGTCTCGGGCTTGCATCCGGCGCGCAAGGGCTCCGTAAGGGTCAGCGGCGAAGAGGTGGTGCGGCCGATCAAGATTTGCGGCATGGCCTTTCAGAACGCCACGCTGCTGCCGTGGCGAACGGCGCTCGACAACGTTCTTCTGTCGCTCGAGATATCCGAAGACTATGCCGGCGACTTCAATCGCAAGCGTCGCGAATACAAGGATATGGCGATGGAGATCCTGTCCATTGTCGGACTGAAGGATTTCGCATCGAAATACCCTTGGGAGCTTTCCGGCGGCATGCAGCAGCGTGTGTCGCTATCGCGGGCGCTCATTCACAAGCCGCGCCTGTTGCTTCTGGACGAGCCGTTCGGCGCGCTCGATGCCTTCACGCGCGAAGACCTGTGGGCGGTGCTGCAAAAGCTGTGGCTTGAACTGAATCCGACGGTGATTCTGGTCACGCACGACCTGCGCGAAGCCGTCTACCTTGCCGATACGGTCTATGTCTTCAGTCCGCGCCCCGGACGGGTGCTGTCCCGAACTGAAATCGACATTCCCCGCCCGCGCAGTCTGGAGACCACGTTCGAGACCGGCTTCCACGAGCGCGTCAACAGCCTTCGTGCACAAATTTCGAGGCCGGCCGCAGCATGATGAAGCGAAAGAATATCGTCGTTCCGGCTGCCATCACCATCGGATTCTTCGTCCTGTGGGAGATCGCCTGCCAGCTCTTTCACATCGACGTCTTCATCCTGCCGCAGCCGAGCGTGATCATTGCGTCGATCTGGCAACATGGCGGCGTCATCCTCGAACACTCGTTGCAGACGTTCCTGACCACCATGCTCGGATTCGTGCTGGCGGTCATCGTCGGCCTGCTGCTCGGCATGCTGGTCGGCGCCTCACCTGCCGTCTACAACGGCATCTATCCGATCATGGTCGGCCTCAACTCCATTCCGAAGGTGGCCATCGTTCCGATCCTGGTGATCTGGTTCGGCATCGGAACGGTCCCCGCCGTGCTGACGGCCTTTAGTATCGCCTTCTTTCCAATCATGGTGAACGTTGCGACCGGCCTTGTCACGATAGAGCCGGAGCTCAAGGATGTGTTGCGCTCGCTCGGCGCCACGAAGTCGAAAATCCTCTGGAAAGTGGGCGTGCCGCGCTCGATGCCCTTCTTCTTTGCATCGCTGAAAGTGGCGATCGGCATGGCCTTCATCGGTTCGGTGGTATCAGAAACCATCGCTTCGAACAGCGGCATCGGTTTTCTGATGATGACGGCGAGCGCCCGCTTCGATGTGCCGCTGGTATTTGCGGGGTTGTTCATTATCGCGATCATGGGCGTCGGCATGTACGAGTTCTTCGCCGTGCTGGAGAAGCGCGTGACGTTCTGGGCACAACGCGGCAACGAGCTTGTCGTGTAAACCAAAGGGGACGATCGGATATGCTTCCTCGACACGGCAGATACGGCTTCTCTCCCATCACCGAGCGTAAGGACTACAGCTGGCCGGACGGCAAGCGGCTTGCGTTCTGCACCGTCACCAATCTGGAAGTCTATGCTTTCCGTAAGGGCTTCGGCTGGGATCCGGCAAAAACCGGCGAGCCGCAGAATCAGCGCAACTACGCATGGCGCGATTACGGCAACCGCGTCGGCATCTGGCGTTTATTCGATCTGTTTGACCAGCTTGAATTGCCGGCCGCGCATAACATCAATTCGATGCTTTATGCCGATCACCCCCAGATCTTCGAGCGGATTCGGGCGCGCGGGGACGAACTTGTCGGACACGGTCGCACCAATTCGGAGCGACAGGGAGACCTATGGGAGTTCGACGAACGGCGGCTGATTGACGACGTCACCGATACGATCCGCCGCATGGAAGGCAAACCGCCTGCCGGCTGGATGGGCCCCGCCGCCTCGGAAAGTAACCAGACGCCGGATCTGCTCAAGGAGGCAGGCTATCGCTACATCATGGACTGGCCGGCGGACGACCAGCCGTTCTGGCTGAAGACGCGATCCGGCCCGCTGTTGTCGGTACCCTATCCCGCCGAACTGAACGATTCGGCTTCCGTCATTCACCGTAAGGACAATGGTCGCGATTTTGCGGACATGATCATCGACCAGTTTGATGAGATGATCGAACTGTGTGTCGCGCAGCCGCTGGTGATGACGATCTCGCTCCACCCTTTCGTCGTCGGCCAGCCGCATCGGCTGCACCATTTGCGCCGCGCTCTCCGACATTGCGTGGAGCATGTGAACGCCGGTCGTGTCTGGTGGACGCGACCCGGCGCTGTTGCCGACTTTTGCTACGCTCTTCCGCCGGGAACCGTCCCCGGCGAGGGGCCGTCGTCCAATCAGACCGTCTAGACAATGAAGCGGCCCGCGGCCGCACGGCTATCAACCAGGGAGGAGTAGGTTATATGCAAACGCTATTCACCAGCCTCATGCGAGGAAGCCTCCTCATTTCGGCGTTTCTCTGTACCGCCGTGGCGGCCCAGGCCGACGTCGAAAAGAAAAGCATCAAGATAACACTCGATTGGGCGTTCCAGGGGCCGCAGTCCGTCTTCACGCTGGCGGAGCAGCGAGGTTATTTTCAACGCGAAGGATTAAACGTCACGATTGACCGGGCCGCCGGCACCAACGAAACCGTCGTCCGTGTCGCTTCCGGCGCCTATGACTTCGGCTGGGCCGACTTCCCGACGATGGTGAAATACAATGCCGCCAATCCCGGACAGCGCCTGATGGGTCTCTATATGTCCGGCGACAAGTCGGCCAATGCGGTGATGGTGGTCAAGAACCGGGGTATCGCCAAGCCGAAGGACCTCGAAGGCAAGACGCTTGGATCGACCGCAGGGAGCGCTGCTAATGCGATGTTCCCACTGTTTGCTGGAAAAGTCGGCGTCGACACCGCGAAGGTTCAGTGGAAGATGGTCAGCGGCTCGCTGCGTGAGCCGATGCTCGTGCGCGGTGAAGTCGATGGCGTCGCCGGCTTCCTGACGTCGAGCGTAATGAGCCTGGTCGAGCTTGGCATTCCGCAGGACAATATCACCGTCTTCAACTACAACGATTTTGGCCTGACGCAATACGGCACGGTGCTGTGGGCAAAGGCCAGCTTCGTCGAGAGCAATCCAAAGACAGTCGCGGCAGTCGTGCGTGCCTATAACCAGGCGCTCAAGGATGCGATCGCCGACCCCGAGGCGGCCGTTGCCACATTGAAGGCGCGCGACGGACTGCTCAACCTCGACATCGAGTGCAAGCGGCTGATGGTGGCGCTCAACCTCACTGCCACGCCCAACTACGCCAAGGAAGGGCTCAGCTCGGTCGATCCGAAGCGTCTGAGCGACTCGATCGCCGAGATCCGGCGGGTGTTTAATTACAAAGACCCGATCGCCAACGACAGCGTCTATACGGACGCATTCCTTCCGGCAAAAGCCGATCGCATGCCCCCATCGCTGGGCGCCTGCAAGAAGAAATAGCGCTGCGGCCGGCCGGGCGCGCGACAGCAATGTCCGCGTCCGGCGCCGCCTACGCCATCCTCGCTCTTCGGTTCGGTTGCGGCCATGAATTCATCGACAGGCGCGTCCTGGAACTTCACCCTGCTTGCTCATCATGAACTCAACGGGTTCGGCGGCATGGGCGAAGGCATGTCCATTCAACGCAGCCGCGACGGCCGGCGCATTCTGTGGCTCGCCCACGAGAGCGCGCCGAAGAATTTCACCGGTGTCGATGTCAGCGATCCGCGTAAGCCGAACATCGTGGTGCAGACGGAGCTGCCGCATCAGCAGATGCGGTCGAACTCGCTCGAAGTCACCGGCGATATCATGGCGGTCGCCTATCAGGTGCAGAAGGCCGGCCTGCAGCCGGCAGGCCTCGAATTGTTCGACATTTCCGTCCCCGAACATCCCAGATCGATCGCCTTTTTCGACGCATCGGGGCCGACCTCGCGAGGCGTTCATCAGGTGTGGTTCTGCGACGGCGAATATGTCCATATGGCCGCCGGCGCCGCCGACTTCACACCGACCCATCCGCATGACGACCAGTTCTATCGGATCGTCGACGTAAAAAATCCGAGCAAACCGGTCGAGGTTGGCCGCTGGTGGCTCCCGGGGACACGCCAGGGAGATGGGAGCGCTCCGCCGAAACGGCACAAACCGGAGGCCGACAGCGGCTTTCGCGCCCACAACACCAACGTCTATCCGCAGCGCCCCGATCGCGCCTATCTCGGCTACATCGACGGCGGCATGATCATCCTCGACATCGGCGACAAGGCGTCGCCGAAGATGATTTCGCGCTGGGATAATTCGCCGCCCTATGACGGCTTCACCCATACAGTGCTGCCGCTATTCGAGCGCAATCTGCTGCTCGTCACCGATGAAGCGCTCTGGGAAGACGGCCATGACTGGCCGAAGCTGCTCTGGGTCGTGGACGGACGCGACGAAAAGAATCCGGTACCGATCGCAACCTGCCCGGCACCGACGCCCAACATGTTCAAGCCAAACAGCCGGCGCATCGGGGTCCACAACATTCATGAGAATGTGCCGACACCATATTCCTGGCAGTCCGATCAGATCATCGTCGGCACGTTCTTTGCTGCCGGTCTCCGCGCCTACGATATTTCCAATCCGTATCATCCGAAGGAAATCGGCTCCTTCATTCCGGCCGCGCCGTCACGATCCGTAACCGGCGCAATCTCGCTCAACGACGTATTCGTGGACGAGCGGCAGGTCGTTTATGCGGTCGATCGTCATGCAGGGGGTCTCTATATCCTGGAAATGAACTTCTAGCGTTCGGAATCCTGTCATCGCCACACCTTGACGAGTGCGCTCCAACACGAGCGCGCATCGTGGTCGTTTGTGCTCAAAATTGGGAGAAAAGCGTCATGCAATCCGTCATCATCACCGGCGCCGGCATCGGCATTGGCCAGGCGACCGCACGGGCCTTCGCCAATGCGGGCTATCATGTCGTCCTAACCGACGTTCTGGAGAAGGAAGGCAACGCCACCGCCGAGGAGATCAAGGGCAACGGGGGCAGTGCGGAATTTCACGTCCTTGACGTCCGCTCCACGGAGGCGGTCAACGCGGTGGTCGCCGATGTCGAGCGCCGTATCGGCCCGCTGGATGTCGCGGTCGGTAACGCAGGCATTGCGCATCGCGCGCCGATCCTGGAAATGACGGATGAGAAATGGGACCACACGCACGAAATCGATCTGAAAGGCATTTTCCGGCTGGCGCGTGCAGTTGGGGCCGGCATGAAAAAGCGCGGATCCGGCAACATCGTCGGCATATCGTCGATGATGGGGCCGATCTACGGATGGGATGAGCGGACCCACTACAGCGCAGCCAAGGCAGGGGTTACCGGCCTGATCCGCGGCCTTGCCGTCGAACTGGGGCGGTACGGGATCCGGGCCAATGCAATTGCTCCCGGTTATATCCGTTCGGCGCAGACGCTATCGCGAGAAAATTCGATCGGCCCGGAAGGACTCGACGCGGTCGCAGATATCGTCCCGTTGCAGCGTGCGGGCATGCCGGACGACATTGCCGATGTCGTTCTGTTCCTGGCTTCGCAATCGGCGCGCTACATCACGGGGCAAGTCATCGTCGTAGACGGCGGCCTGCAAGTCGGCCGCTACTAGCGGCCTCGCCATGAGGCCGCACGCACAGGGAGACTGATCGCAATGTCCGGGACGACTCCATCGACTGGTGATGACAAGGTCGCCATCGTCACCGGCGCGTCTCGCGGTATCGGCGCGGCCTGCGCGACCGCACTCGCGCGCGCCGGGTTTCAGGTTTTCCTTGTTGCCGACGGCACGGAGGACGAGCTTCGTGCGGTCGCCGCGGCTTGCGAGCGCGCCCATCCCGACGCGGCACCTTGCCGCTTCGGGATATTCGATCTTGCAGAACCGTCATCGGCAACGGCGATCGCCGCCGCGGCCGGTGACGCATTCGGGCGCATCGACGTGCTTGTCAACAATGCAGCTATCCGCATCCGGCGTCCGTTCGGCGAATTTTCGGCGGAGGATTTCGATCGCGTTTTCGCTATCAATCTGCGCGCGATTTTATTGCTGAGCCAGGCGGTGCTGCCGTTCATGCGACAAGCGGGTGGTGGTCGCATCATCCACATGGCAAGTCAGCTCGGGCTTGTCGCTGATCCTGGCGCGACCCTCTATGGCATGACGAAGGCGGCGATCATTCACCTCACGCGCATCATGGCGCTCGAACTCGCGCAGGAAAACATTCTCGTCAACGCTGTCAGCCCCGGCCCGATCGGAACCGAATATTACCTGCAGCGGCTGCAACGCGAGCCGGCTCTGCTGGAACAGCGGCTTGCGGCAGTGCCGGCAAAACGGCTCGGTACACCCGAGGAGATTGCCGAGGCTGTCGTCTTCCTCGCGTCGACACAGGCGACATACATCCAGGGCCACAATCTGGTGGTAGACGGCGGCTACATCATCCACTGAGCAAGGGCAGGAAAAGGTTCTGACGCAAAAGCACGCGTTACGCCCACTTTCATGACATTGTTTTGCGACCTACGCAGAAAGAGTAAATCTGCTAACCGGTTCAGAAAGATCCGATCTCTCTCCGGCGGATCGTGGATGCGGCTGGAACAAAGCAATGATTGACGGTCAAGCCCTGATCGATTGCCGAATGCCTCAGTTCTCATAGCCGACGACGATCAACTCTCATCGTCAATGATTGAGATTGACGCCGCTTCGATTGGCCCGTTCATGCAGAATGACGTCTGCGCGATGCGCGTGCCGATCGGACCCGAGGTGACTTCGGTGTGGTCTTGTCCTCTTGCGACGCCTCGCTGATGCCTTCGATAGCGTTCCGTTGTTTGGCGATTTCGGCTGCCAGGAAATCCAGAAATACCCGGACCCGCGGCGAATGACGCAGATCGGAATGCGTGAGCAGCCACAGGTCGGTCGAGAAGTCATGATGGGGCGGAGAGAGGCGAACCAGTCCGGGCCGGATATCGCCGATGAAACACGGAAGGTGGCCGATGCCGATGCCATGCTCGATCGCCTCGGCGAGGCCGAGGACGGTATTGAGTTTGTACCCGATACGCTCGGCTGCAACGTGTTCGTGGACGAACTTCACCACCTTCAGGGTTCCGAAATTGTCTCCCAGGCAGACCCAGATCCGCTCGAACAACTGGTCCTGATCGACATCGTGCGGCCTCGGGAAGTCAATCGCGCGTCCGTACAGCGCCCAGGCAATGGTGGCAGCGCGGCGTCCAACCAGGTTCTCGGGCGGATGGTCGGTGGCACGGATGGCGACGTCAGCATCGCGCTTCGACAGGTTGAGAGCCTGATTGGCGAGAACGACATCAAGACGGATGTCGGGATAGTGTTCGCGAAACTGTGCAAATAGTGGTGTGAGCAGATGGACCAGAAGCGAGTCGTTGGTGGTCACTCGCAATTCGCCGGCTGGTAGGAGCTCCCGTCCAGCAATCCTGCGGGTGAAAGCATTGATCTCGTCGTCCACACGCTGAGCAAGATTGACCATCTCCTCCCCTAGAGTCGTGAGCGTGTAGCCGGTGCGATGCCGCTCGAAGAGCTTGATGCCGAGCGCGTCTTCGATCTGCCCAAGACGTCGAAAGACCGTTGAGTGGTTCAAGCCGAGCAGCGTCGCAGCCGCCGGCAGGCTCTGGGCATCGGCAATCGCTTTGATCAGACGGAGGTCATCCCATGCGAGGGTCTTGAGAAGAGGCTCTCCCATGTCGATGCACCTCAAAGACGAGACCACGGGACGACGCAGACGTTGCGTCGCCCCGTGTCACGAAGATCAGCAGTGCTACTCAGCCTGTTGACGCAGCGCCGGCACCGCAACCGGAAGATTGACCGGCTTGATGGCGAAAGCGCCGTCGCCGATCAGAATATGCACCACCGCGGCGACGACGAGGAATGCGGGATATTCCCAGCCACCGTTTGGCGCGTTCCACAGCCAGCCGTTGCCGGTGTGAACGAAGAATGCCCCGACCAGAACCGGGAGGAGCGCAATCGACACGAGACGCGCATAGAAGCCAGTGAGGATCGCGATGCCGCCGACCAGTTCAGCCAGAATGATCGGCCATGCGAAGATGCCGGGCAATCCGACCTGGCCGAGGAAGGCCTCGAAGCCCGGAACCGTGAAGACGACGATCTTCAGATAAGCGTGGGCAATGAACATGATGCCGAGCGCGGCACGCAGGGTGAAAGCGCCGTAAGGGGCGAGCTGATTGTCGTTCATTTGGATTTGTCTCCTTGGGGGACCACCGTGGTCCGTCTCGCCGGCAACATGTTTATTTCGATAATGCAATTCAAATTGCAATAATTCGAACATATTATTGCATAATTGCAATAACAATCGGCGCAATGCACCCTATCTTCGGAGTACAGAACGTTGACTGTTTTCCGGAGAATGTGGCGATGCGTAAGAACGGCATTCATCACGTGACGGCGATCGCTGGCGCAGCACGCTGCAATTTTGACTTCTATACGCGTGTACTTGGATTGCGGCTGGTCAAGAAGACCGTCAATTTTGATGATCCCGGCACTTACCATTTCTATTATGGCGACGAGACCGGCCAACCCGGCACGATCCTCACCTTCTTCCCGTGGGAGCACGCCGTACCGGGACAACTTGGCCTCGGCGAAACCCAGGAGACCGTCTTCCGTATTCCGGAAGGCTCCATCGGCTACTGGGCGCATCGTTTTGTCGAGGAGAGTGTCTCGCACGATGGCGTTGCCAAGCGCTTTGGCGAGAATGTGCTCTCATTCAAGGACCCGGACGGCTTGCAGCTTGCGCTTGTCGCCGTACCGGGCATCGAAAATGAACCGGCGCGGGGTGGCGGGGGTGTTCCGGCGGAGCACGCGATCCGTGGTTTCCATAGCATCAGCCTGCTGTTGCGCGATGCCACCCCGACCGGTGCGATTCTCAGCGACGTATTCGGCTTCTCGGAGACGGCTCGCGAGGGGTCCGCGGTTCGCTTCAAAGCAAACGGCGTCAAAATCGGCGGCATCGTCGATATTCGCGTTGACGCTACCGTCTCGCGCGGACGGCAGGGCCGCGGGTCGGTCCATCATGTCGCATTCCGTGCGGCCGACGATGCCACCGAGTTTGCGATGATGAAGGCGCTTGCCGACAACCATGGCATTCGCACAACCGAGCAGAAAGATCGTAACTATTTCCGCTCGCTCTACTTCCGTGAGCCCGGCGGGGTGTTGTTCGAGATTGCGACCGACATCCCCGGCTTTGCTATTGATGAGCCTGCCGCCTCGCTGGGGCAGTCTCTGCAACTTCCGCCCCAATACGAGGCGCGGCGCAAGGAGATCGAGGCCGTGCTCCCCGCTCTCGTGTCATAGTTCTGCCATTTGCTCTGCCCCGCGCATGACAAGCCGGGGCGGGGTATTCGTAGCCGCGGATAAAGAATCACTAGATCTAAATAAGGGTCGTCATGGCGATCGGCACCGAACTGTCCCATCTGCATCGGTTTGTGCCAGCGGCTGCCGCCGGCAAAGCGCCGATCCTGCTCCTGCACGGCACTGGCGGTGATGAAAACGACCTTTTGCCTCTTGGGCAAGCTGTTGCGCCCGGCGCAGCACTCCTGTCACCTCGCGGTAAGGTACTGGAAGGCGGCATGCCGCGCTTTTTCCGACGACTCGCAGAAGGAGTGTTTGACGAGGCTGACGTCCGCCGCCGGGCATTCGAGCTTGCCGGCTTCGTCCGCGAAGCGCGTGAGGCTTACGCTCTAACCGCGCCCATTGCCGTCGGCTTCTCGAATGGCGCCAACATTGCCGCTGCAGTTTTGCAACTGCAGCCCGAAGTACTGGCTGGCGCTGTTCTATTGCGCGCGATGGTGCCTCTAAGGGAGCAACCTCACATCGATCTCGCTGGCAAGCCCATCCTCATATTGTCCGGCGCTTCGGATCCGATTGTCCCTGGCGACAATGCATCCCGCCTGGCAGCAATCTTTAGGTCAGCCGGTGCGGCTGTCGATCAGCGCATTCTACCGTCCGGGCACAATCTCACTCAGGCGGACATCGCCATGACGAAGTCTTGGCTGAACCAAAATTATAGCGGATAGCAAAGACGATCGATCTATTTCTCAATTACGTGCGCGCGGGGAATGCAAAACTAATCGGGATCGCCTTAACGGATTATCTCAAAGTCTCATGCTTTGCGGAAATAGGAGATTTCCGTAATTTTTTGAATTATCAGCTTTTCCGTACGGACTTCTCCGATTGTCACCCGGCAACATCAACCTGCTAACGCCAGTATTCCTTGCCAGATAGCCGCATCGACATACACTGACCCAGCCGCGAGCAGCATTTTTTTCTGCTGATAGCCGCGTTCGCCCGGATAATAGATCTGCTTCACTTGCGGTAATTTCTGCGAACCGTGCAACCGGCCGATCAAAGCTTGGATCTCTCGCTTGAAATCAGACACCGGCAGGAAGAAATCAATATTGAGTGCAATGAAGAAATGACTCACGCGCTGAACGCGGTCGGGATCGTCCATGGTTTCCACTCGGGCATCCGGAACACCCCCCGCGAGCAACGACGTTAGCATGCTGACAGCCAACGTGATGCCGTATCCTTTGTGCGCACCAAACGGCAGGAGAATACCGGCCAGCGCGGCTACCGGATCGGTAGTTGGATTCCCATCCTTGTCCAGTGCCCAGGTCTCTGGAATTGGTTCGCCACGCTTGGCTGCGAGCCGAATACGGCCCGCCGAACTGACTGCATTTGAGATATCCAGCACAAAGGGAATGCCGGCCACATGTGTCGGAAGCGCAATCGACCACGGATTGTTTCCGAGCATCGGGGTTGCACCGCCCCACGGCGCGAGCCTCGGAGAGGCATTGGTGAAAACCATGCCGACCATATTCTTTTCGGTCGCCATCTGCGCGTAGTAGCCGGCGGTGCCAAAATGCTGGCTGTTGCATACGGAAACGGCGCCGACACCGTAAACTGCTGCCTTCGCAATAGCATCGGACATCGCCCGATAGGCGATCCACTGGCCGAGACCATCCTGGCCGTCCAGGCGAGCGGTCGCCTGGCGATCGGCCAATCGCTCAAGCCGGGTAGGCACGACCATAGATCCGTTCAGTATCTTCTGCCGATACATTTTTACGCGGGATAGACCGTGGCTCTTGACGCCGCGTAATTCTGCATCGATCAGCGTGTCTATCAGAACAGCCGCTTCCTGCTCCGGCAACAGGCTCGGCGGAAATACGCGCTTCAGTACCGTTTCGATATCAGCAACAGAGACCTGGATCCCGTCGTCACCTCGCGCCATTAGATTCTCCTAGACTGTCGGCTGAATACGACTGATGGCGATTTCTTCATCGCCGAGCGTCTCCGACCGTGTCAGCCGCCCACTTGCCGTCTGAAGCATCGCATCGAGTAGACGACCGCCGGCCTGCTCTAGAGATTCTCCTTCGAGCATTTTCGAGACATCGACATCGACGTTGTCGGCGAGTCGCTTGGCAGTTCTCGGATTACCGGTGATTTTCATTGTCGGCGCGACAGGGCATCCGAGAATATTCATCTGTCCTGTCGTAAAAATAATGATCTGTGCACCGCCAGCCGCAAGACCGGTCATCGATTCAGCGGCAGGCGCCGCCGTATCCATGAGATAAAGCCCTCTACCCGATGCCTTTGTCGCGTAGGACAACAGGCCGGACACTGGCCTGGTGCCACCCTTGATGATCGCACCCAGCGATTTCTCCTCGATCGTGGTGATGCCACCACGAATATTGTCGGGAACAGGGTTGGCACCGCGGATGTCGACACCACGCGCCGATGCATCATCTTCGATACGCCGGACGGCAGCAGCAATCGCTTTCCCCAGTTCGGGGCTGGTCGCGCGCTTGGCCAGAATATGTTCCGCGCCCATCCATTCCGACGTTTCCGACAGATATACGGTGCCGCCAGCATCAACCACTCGATCGGCAACCCATCCCAGCGCAGGGTTTGATGCAATACCGGATGTCGTATCCGTTCCGCCGCACTCCACACCGAGCACGATTTCGGAGAGCGCCATCCGCTCCGGGCGGACAGCGGATGCGTCCTGAACCAGCGGCATCAAAAGTCGCATGCCTTGCGCGAGCGCTTCAATTGAGCCGCCGGCATCCTGAATCGACAGTTTGGCCACAGGCTTTCCCGACTTCGCAATGCTGTCGGCTACCTGCTGGGTCGAAACCGACTCAAGCCCGATCACGAGAACGGCGCCGATGTTCGGGTTTGACGCCAGCCCGATCTGAGTCCTACGAAATATGATGTCGTCTTCACCGAACTGACCACGCCCATACCACACGGTCAGAGGCAATGTCCCGCGGATAACCTGTGTTAAATGCCGGACGATGCTGTTCGCACTGTCCGTGACAGCCAGAACGGCGACACGATTGCGGATTCCGACCTCGCCATTTTTCCGACGATAGCCCCAAAATCCGTTGTCCAGCTCGATTTTTGTCATCGTCACTTCCCCCTCAAATCACCGCGGCCGCGCTGGCTGTCGACGTTGTGGACATGCACATAGCCACCCATCGAGACATCGACTTTGGCCAAGCCGATTGCCTCTCCATATTTATAGATTGTCGCGCCAGCCGAGATCGGCGACAGGGCCACCTTGTGCCCAAACGGCACGGCCTCGGCGACGATGACCTCTTTACTGGATGCACGAATAATGTCGCCAACGACAAGATCGCTGACTGCCGTCGCGACATTGTCCTTGCTGTCGAGAATGATGACTCTGCTCATGGCTGCGATATCCCTCAGTGATCATTTGCGGGCAAGACGGGTGCCGGCGACAATCGTGTCACCTGACGGCAAGGGCTCTCCGGCAAGGAAAAGTTCGATATTCTTGAAGCAATGGCGCGCCATCACCGCGACATTATCCAGCACGGTACCGCCGATATGCGGCGTCAAAATAAGATTCTCGAGTGAGAACAGCTCGCTGTTAGGATCCAGCGGCTCGGTTTCATAAACATCGAGCGCTGCGCCCATCAGCTTTCCGCTGCGTAGAGCAGCGATCAGATCATTCGCGACAACCAGTTCGCCTCGTGCCGTGTTAATCAACAAAGATGTCGGCTTCATCTCCGAAAGCCGCTTCGCGTCAAACAGCCCACGCGTTTCCGCCGTGGACGGCATATGCAGCGTCACGACGTCGGCCTGGGCCACCAGATCATCGAGATCCATGTATTGTACTTTTGCTGCCGCTTCCTCCTCCGGCTTGCGGCGAAACTTGTCGTAGTAAATGACGTTTGCATTGAAGGCCTGGACACGTTTGGCGACTTCCCGACCAATAAACCCGAGCCCGACAATGCCGACGGTCTTGCCCTGCAACGAATAGGCTTTCGACCGCATTTCTGATTTGACCCATTTTCCGGCACGGATCGTCGTGTCGAGGTATCGAAATTTTCGATAGAGTGCGAGTATGAACAACAACACCAGTTCGGCCACTGGCACCGCGTTCATGCCGTTAGCGATGGCAACGCCTACGCCCATCTTGCGTGCAGCGACGGTATCAATCTTGTCGTAACCCACGCCGAACTTCTGGACGAAGAGTAGCGTAGGAGATTCGAACATCCACGCTGGTATCGGCGCCCAGCCAGCAAGAATGATATCGGCGCCATCGATCAGGGTGCGTTGGTGCTTTTCGTCATAGGACGAAGCCATTCGCACCTCCCAACCAGTGGGCGCAAATCTTTTGATCGTTTCTTTAACGACCATATCTTCGTAGACATCGATACAGGCGACTATATGAGGCATGGGATTTTCCAGAAGCAACGGAAACAGCGACGATGCGGGGCTCAGCTACCGATCCGGCACAAAGCCGTAGAGCCGGCTCGGGTTATCGACGAGAATCTTCTGCAGCAGATCCCGTCGTCCGGTCCAGCGCCACAGGCGATTAAGGGCGTGGCCATCGTCGAACGGATGAAAGGGTTCTATTTCTGATGGATCACGAGCAGTACCCGGCCACGGCCCTGGATGGGGCCAGTCTGTTCCCCATAATATTCGCGATGGATTGGCGCTGATCAGTGTGCGGGCAATCGATTCTACGTCGCTCCCGTCCGGATCGTTGGAAATTCGCTGTGGAGATGACAGTTTGACCCAGACTTTGCCGATGCGGATCAAGGCGACGAGTTCATCAAATCCGGGCTGATTTGTTCCCCGCCTGGCATCCACGAGGCAAAAATGGTCTACGACCACAGGTGGCAAGCTTTCCTGAGCGATAGTGTCAGCCAGCGTGGCGAACATCGTCAGGTTCGAGAAAATCTGGATGTGCCAATTTCGGCCGCCCGCCAGATCGGCAAGTCGACGGAATTCTTCGCGTGCCGTCGCAGCATTCTCGATGCCACGTATTTGAAGATTAAGCCGTGCACCGCGCACTCCCGCGGCGTGCATTTCGCTCAGGCTGGAACCATCGCTCCGGGGATCGAGAACGACAATGCCTCGGGCTCTGGTTCCGAGACGATACAGGGCACTCAGTAGGCACCGGTTATCGTCGCCATACGGGCTCGGCTGAACGATAACAACTCGCTGAATCCCCAGTTGCTCATGCAGTTCACCAAGATCAGCCAGCGAAGCATCGGCTGGCGTATAAGGGCGAGCGGACGCATACGGAAACTGGTCGACTGGCCCGAAGACATGGACGTGGCAATCGCACGAACCTTTCGGTACATCGAAGGCTACACCCTCTTGCGTTACGCCCAGAATCGGGTGTGATGCCGTAAGATCTCCAGACCGGGAGGCCACTGCTTACTCCACATACGTTCCGGTCAAATCGACGACGCTCTTCCATTTCTCGGACTCCGATTTGACGTAAGCCCGAAAATCGTCACGCGACCCACCAATCGGGACCATCCCGATACCGCGAATCCGCTTCTGGACATCCTCCATCCCGACGATCTTCCCCACTTCGGTACTTAGCCGATCGAGAATCGCCGGATTTGTACCCTTGGGAGCAACCAATCCGGTCCATGTGCTGTAGTTGAAGTTCTTGATCCCCTGCTCATCCAGGGTTGGGAGCTCGGGCAGCAATGTGGATCGCTTCAGTTTCGTGATCCCGAGAATTCTGACTTGGCCGGAGTTGAGATAGGGCGAGACTACAGCGACAGATTCGACCAGCGCGTCGATTTGTCCGCCGAGCAGACCTGTCATGCTGTCGGCAGAGCCTTTGTATGGCACATGCAACATCTTGATGCCGGTAGAAGCAGCGAACTGCGCCATAACAAGCTGATTGGTAGCGCCCTTGCCCGACGAGCCGTAGGAAATTTTACCGGGCTCCCGTCGCGCCAACTCGATGAATTCCTGAGCGGTCTTTACGTTCAATCCTGGACGCACAACAAGAAGATATTCGATATCGACCAATTGGATGATTGGCTCGAAATCCTTTTGCGGATTGAACGTCATCTTCGAATAGAGATACTGGTTGATCGCTAGTGCGCTACTGCCGGCAGCCAGTAGCGTGTAACCGTCCGGATCAGAATGCGCAGCATAGGCTGAGCCCAGCATCGAACCCGCGCCTGCGCGATTTTCGATAATAACCGGCTGTTTGAGCGCTGAACTCAGGCGTTCGCCGATCAAACGGCTGATGATGTCGGCGCCTTGTCCAGCCGGAAACGGCACGATGATTCGAATGGGCTTGTCCGGCCAAGTGTCCGCACGTGCCGACAATCCTCCCGCGAGAACCAGAACAGCAAGAATCGGGAGAGACGCCAATAGACGGATTCGTCGTCTGATTTCCATATCGATGTCTCCACAAACCATCGGCCCGTCGAGACATCATAGAAATTTAAAAAGAACGAGAAAAATCGTGATATCGGATGTCTACTATCAGAAAACACGATAGTCGACGACAGCCTGCCGTTTCACATCCACGGAATTAATCCGTCTCCCTTCAACGATCTCGGGACTTACAATGGTCACGGCGCTGCAAGCCTGGAATGTGCGACACGCCCGGGATGCTTCAGATTCATGCGTAACGAGCATGCTGAATTGACGGCGGAATTGCGGGCTTTCTGCTAAAGGAACGACCGCAAGTGTCGGATCGCTATCGCGCATGGCTAATTCCGATACAAAGCCCACACCCATCCCCGCACGCACGGCCTCTTTAATACCTTCGATGCTCGTAACATCGAAGATATCGCCAGGCTCGATATTGCATGAAGAAAAAACACTCTCCACGAGGCGCCTCATACCCGATCCAGCTTCGCGCCAAACCAGCGGGTAGTGCGCGAGCTCCGAAAGAGAAACAAGCCGCTTTGCCCTGATTAGAGGATGATCGGCGGGCGCAATTGGAACAACAGTATCAGTTCGCCACGGCGATACCGCTGTGTCTGCAGGAATATGCGCCGGGACAGGACCTTCGATAAATGCAATATCGAACTCCGACAGACGCTTGATGATCTCCGCCGAATTTCCACTGCGGGTCATCGCAATCTTGACGTGCGGATATTCTGACTGAAAACGAGCAACGAGGTGAGGCAGAAAATAGCTCGCCGGCGTTGTGCTCGCGCCAATGCGCAATAACCCGCCGCCTTCCCTGCATGCGGCACGTAATGCATTCGCTTCGTCGTGCGCACGACGAATCCGATTCGCATAAAGTGCGAGTTGCTCTCCCGCAGAAGTCAGTCTGATGCCGCGCCCGCTTCGGTGGTAAAGCGCTTCGCCGAATGATTCCGCGAGCAGCTTCAACTGCCCGGACACAGCGGGCTGCGAGAGATTGAGCTCCACAGCAGCTGTACTGATATTCTCGTGTTCAGCCACAATGGCGAACGTGCGCAAAAGATCGGGACTCATGGTAAGGGCTCATTCGTCCTTATAAAGGGCGCGAGAATTGCGTCTGAAGCCATCACGAAACCACTTTGTATAGTTCCGTACAATATACGTTTCTTTTCTCGGAAAATCAGAGACCTGCAACTTATGAGCGACCGTCTCAACCGGTTCCGGCGACTGGTTTTGAGATTATGCGCAACATGGCGACCCTAATCGCGTCAGCCGCCTCGATTGTGTATCAGCAAGACCTGCCATTGGCCGACGAGATGCATTTCCAAGACTTATAGCCCGCCGGTTACGCCTGGGAGATGCACACGAACAAAGATAAACAGCCTGGACAATCCTCCGGGCCTTAATTCGCCAGACCATCTAATAGATTTATATAAGTATTTTGTGCTCCGCGGTCCACAGCTAACGCGCGGCTAATTCTTCGCCGGCGTTGGCCAGCGCTTTGTCATGCGGTCTGGGGAGTGTGGGGCGGCGCATTGCAATGATTTGCCCAAGCCGCACGATATTGGTCGGCAGCAGTAAGGCGTGAAGCACCAGCACTGGCGTGAGCTGATTTCTCACCGCGTATGTCATGAAGGCGACATTGCTCGCCAGCGCCAATGCGCGGAGCGGCACCATGGTTCGGCAACCGAACGAACCGAAGACGAACAGCGAAGCCAGATAGCCGATTGCGTCGCGGCTGCCGCCGCTGGCCGAGTAGAGGGCAACGCCGGTCGCCACCGTGTAGAACGAGACGACAAGAGCAAGTAAAAGGCTGGAGCGCCTCTTGCCGTCGCTCGATCGAACAACTGATGGGGCTGCGCCCCCATTTTCATCAACGCCGTCGGGTGCCGTGCAGCCATCGGAGACCAGCACCATATGCGCATCGGCACGGCCCTCGTCCGCCTGCGAGATCGATTCACTCTCTCTCAGATGCTTGCCAACAACATATTGACCGGTGAGGGACGCCGCGCCATTCATTGCGGACACAGCAGCCGCATGCTTGGCGCCGGCGATGGCAATGACGACCGCCCTGCCCACTATGCTGTGGTAGTTGCCAGCAACGCTGGCCTGGAACATCTCGATCCACTTTTGACTTCCGGCAAGACATCCAACCGCAGCAACACTAACCGTGTAGCTCCAGGATAACGGGCGACCGACCCCATTGGATGGGTCCGATATGTGTACGGCCGTCATTGTTGCAGTCGCCGAGGCGGCCGTTTCGGTATCCATCATCGTGTCGAATCGTCTCGGACTGCCGCAGCTTCGAAAACTTCCCGTGGGCTCAATCTGGGCTATCGAATTATTTCGATCCGTCCGCTTCTTGACGCTGTCTGAACAAAAACCCGGACGAAGCCGCCCACCCTGGATCTGCCGGAGCGACCTGCTCTGGTCTTTCGAACCAGTACTCGACGCGATTTTCCTAGGAGAGCCTTACCCGGAGTGATATCACCGTAAAGTTCTAAAATTCGATTTTTGAATAGACAAATAGCTATACCCGGGACGCCATTCATGGAATGGGCCGAGCGCATCGGGCGCCGCATCAAACTACGCGATCTGCACATACTTCTTGTGGTTTCCCAGCACGGCAGCATGGTGCGCGCGGCGTCACACCTTGCCGTCTCACAGCCAGTCATCTCCAAGGTGATTGCCGAACTGGAAGCGACGATCGGCAGTAAACTGCTGGAGCGAAACCGAACCGGCGTTGAGCTGACGGAAGCTGGCCATGTCCTGTTAAGGCGCGGCGTGGTCGTGTTCGACGAACTCCAGCAGGGTGTGCGGGAAATTGAATCCCTTGCCGATCCAGCAGCCGGGGAATTGCGCATCGCCGGGCCAGGAACAGTGGTCGGCGGCTTGTTTCCTGTCGTGATGGAACGGCTATCTCGTTCGCATCCGCGAATGACATTCCGCGTCAGCCAAGTCACCGATGTTGCGCAACAGGTTCAGGAGTTGCGCGAACGCAGAGTCGATCTGGTAATCAGGAGGCTTTCTGATGGCATTCAGAACGAGAGTGATCTTGCCGTCGAGGTTCTGTTCAACGATCCGCCGCTGATCGCGGCTGGCAACAACAATCCTTGGGTCCGACGGCGAAATATCAAACTGGCCCAGCTTGTCAACGAGCCATGGGTGCTACCGCCGTCTGACACGGACGTCGGTTCCTATATCAAGGAGCTGTTTGGGCAGACCAAACTCCCGGTGCCATCTGCCAGAATTGTCGCCGCTTCCATGGACCTTAATCATGCTTTGTTGGCAACGGGGCGCTATCTCGCAATCTACCCGCACTCACTGCTGATGTTTTCAGGTAAACGCCTCGCAATCAAAAAGCTGATGGTTGAGATTCCGGAAAAGGTCATGGAGTTCGGCGCAATCTATCTCAAACGCCGGCAGCTTAGCGCCGCGGCCAAATTGTTTATTAATTGCGCACGCGAGGTGAGCGCACCGTTGGCACGGCAATTCACGAATAAATAGCGCTCCTTCTCGATATGCGCGACGGCACGGCATCTTGGTGTTCGACATCGATTCGCCTGCAAGGAAACAAAGCTCCGCTATCGATAACCACGGAGCTATTACAGCATCGAAAATCAGAACTTCCCCGATAATCCGCCTCAACTACGTTGCTCCCAGCGCATATGAGACTCGAAAGAAGGGAGACGGCGGATCATGCAATCCGTTTTGGGGGGTATTTTGTTCGCAATCGTCTGCGTGATGTATGTTGCCGCTGTCGTTGCCCTGCATCCGCGCCGCCTTTGCGGCAGCGATAGCCGTGCAGATGGATGCCCAAAGGTTCAGCCGCGCGGACTCCATACCTCAGAGCTATAGCCATTTAGCTATCTCTTATTCGAATAAAAGAAATTTTCAGGTATAGCGGGCGAGCCTAGTTCTCGACGTGATTTTACATTGCGCGACAGACGGCGTGGCCGTTTGACGATCACCGGGAGACCGAAGCATGGGGTCCGCATCCAAAATGAAAACGCTTGCGCCACTCTCACGACGGACACTGGTCGCCGGACTTGGGACCTCCTTCTTTACCGCATCCATTCTCGGCGACATTGCTGCAGCACACGGCGACGAACAGAATTTGACCGGCAACCCGGTACATTTCTATGTGGGATTGGGCGCCGGCTCAGGGCCTGATGTGGTTTGCCGAAGGATCTCCAGTAGTCTCTCCCGCCTGTGGAATGCGAAAGCGGTCGTTCACAATCAATCCGGCGCGACCGGAGGCATCGCCATGGCGACGGTCGGAGCAGCGGCTCCGGACGGCCATACACTGCTGTTTGCGATGTCCTCGACATTTGTTGCTTTACCCGAAATCCAGACCTCGTTTCCGTACGACCTTGCGCGAGACTTCGTTCCGGTCGGATTCGTCGGCGAGGTTCCGATGGTGATCGCAGCCTCTCCCTCGCTCGGCGTCGATACCCTGGCCGATTTCATCCGTGTCGCACGCCGACAGAAGCTCAACGTTGCGGTCACCAATCGAGGCGGAACACCGCACCTGACCGCGGAATGGCTCGGCATGGCCGCGAAGGCCGATCTCACCAGCATTTCATATCGCAGCACACCGGAAGGATTGGCGGACCTGCTCGGCGGACGCGTGCAGGCAGCAGTCGACAGCCTGCCTGGACTGAGAGGCGCGATCGAGGCCGGAAGAGTCAAAGTGCTGGCTGTCTGCAGCCAGGAGCGCCTGCCGGAATTTCCCAACATACCGACGGCTGCCGAAACGTTGCCCGGCTTCGTTGCCGTCGGATGGTTCGCCATCATGGCACCACCGCATACCCCCGATGGGGTGGCGCAAAAGCTCAGCGAGACCCTTCAGGTTGCCCTGCAGGAGCCGGACCTTCGTCACGAGTTGCGGGGGATCGGCTTTTATCCGCGAGCAATGTCGCCTGCCGAACTACGTGACTTCATCGCACGCGAAAAAGCTGTTTGGAAACCCGTCATCGAGCGCGTTGCATTCGCAAACTAGAACGTCAGATCGCGCGCAATACAGCCTCAATTCGGCTTACCGCATTCATCGCGAATGCCGCATCATCGGTGCAGACGCGATGATGAACGTGGTCTCCTATCGCCTTGCGATGGCTTCTGCCTCAGCAGGTATCGGGATCAGCCTGCAGAGACTATTCTCCGAAGCGGTAGTTGACCCCTACGGTGAGAAGATGCCGTTGTGAGCGAATGGTTTCAGAGGATGCAGCACTAAACGCCGTCGGCACGGTGAAATCGACCGAGCGGCTGCCGAAGTCGAGGTATTTGTACTCGGCATTGACCGACCAGCGCCCGGTCAAAGCGTGCTCGACACCGGCACCAATGACCCAGCCAGGACTAGACACGGTTCGCGATGATATCTCGCCATCGGGCACAACATTCGAATTGAGCGTGTGGCCTTCGCGCGCCAGCGCGCCACCGGCCTTCACGTAAAACAAGTTTCGGTCGACCGCATAGCCCAAACGTCCCGTCAGCATCGCAAGGTGCTGCGTCGTATTCTCGCAATTCAGCCCCGCCGACGAGGCTGGCTGGAAACCGCCGAAGCAGGTCTCGGTCCCCTGAAGCCGGCTTAGTGATCCGGCCAGTTCAGCGCCGACGACCAGTTGACCGATCTGGTAGTTGACGCCGATTTGGAGGCCGCCGAGTGCGCCGCCGACATTAACCCGATCGCCAGTCGGAGGTGGCGGGAACGGATCGGACCAATCGCTTCTACCGAAACCCGCACCCAGATGCCCGCCGACATACAAGCCTGTCCAATCCGTAGGCGAAGCCACTTCAATGTCTTTAATTGGAGCGAGCCTGTCGGGTCCGCCGAATTGATACGAGGCCTGCAGGAATCCCCCGTATCGCTCGCTGGTATATTTAAGAGGGGACAGATTCGACACCAGCGGAAAACGGGTCGCGGCCTGATCGGTTGCAAAGAACCAGTAGCGGCCGCCGATACCCAATCTCAACCGCTCGGTGACGGCATAGGACAGGATCGCTTCGACCTGAGTACCCCAACCGTGTCCCGGTGCCGGAGCAGGATTGATATCAGGCCTGAACCAATGATTGTCCACGGTCGCGTGGTTCACATACGGCAGATACGCCGCATCCAGCTCAAGCTTCCAGCGATCCGACAAGGCAAATTGTGCGTTGAGACCAAACGCAGCGCCACGCCATTGCTCGGTTTCCGTTAAACCGACTGTGCCGGTATCAACCGGTACGCCGCATGTGTTCGTATCCGTGGCGATCTGCGTGCAACCGAAGCCGCGTCCGCGTTGATAGAAGTAGCGATAGCCGACATAACCGCCGATGTTTCCGGCATCACCTTTCAGAAGGTTCATGCCGATATCGAGGTTTCCGTAACGCAGGCTGCTGTCCTGGACCTGATGTTGCGTGTTGGAATAAGGATTGTTAGCCGGCGGAAAATCCTCGTCATTCAGCTTGCCGTTGACGAGCGCCCCGAGGCCGAAATTGCCCTTGATGAACAGGCCGCTACGGTGGTCGAAACGGACGAAGGTTTCCGCCGCATGGCCGTTCATATTACTGTAGATGAGGCGCGAGTTGAGCTGCGACGTCCGATCCGGATCGTACAAATCCTTCTGAATACTGCCGTTGCTGAACCAGTAACGCGTTCCGATCTCTGCTGCCCAATCAGACGTCGATCTCGGCAGGCTGAAACCAGCTCCGCCTCGTGGCGACGTCAATGATGGGTCTACGCCGATCTTGTAGTTCAGGCCCATCTTAAACAGATGCGTCTTCAGTCCGATGTCAACATCTGATGTGTTACCGAACTGATCGCGCAGCGATGCTGATCGCGTGCCGAAATCGAGATAGTTATATTCAATCTTGCCTGACCACGCCGGCGTGAAAGCATATTCAAGACCGGCGCCCAGCAGATAGCCCCAGCGCAGGGTATCCTCGGTGAATGTGCCGGGAAACCCGTCGCGTGCGACGACAGATCGTTCCTTAGCCAAGGCTGCGCCGAGTTTTCCGTAGACAAGAAAATCGTCGTGCGCCCAGCCCAGACGACCGGCAAACGTGCCCATTGCATCGATCCGGCTGCGACAGGTGAAGTTCCAGATATCCGGAGGTGCGCTGCCCGTCGCGCATTTCGCGAAGCCGTTGATGTTCGACCAGGTCGCCTCGATCTCGCCACCGGCAACCAAGGAGCCGATCTGGCGGTTGAAACCGATCTGCGCGCCGGCGAGCATGCCATCGACTGTGTCGGAGCCGGGAAATCTGAAATTGGAGAGCGGGAGAAGAGCGCCGCTCGCCGACTGCCAATCGGACGTGCCCCACCCGCCGCCGGTATGAACGCCGGCATAAATTCCGTTCCAGAGAGAAGAGGAGGATGCGTCGCGCGATACCGAAGACGAAGATGTGAGCGGCGCCCCGGTCAGCTTGTAGTTAAGTCCGAATTTCAGAAGATGGATATTCTGGTCGAGCCCGACATTCGCCATGTTGCCGGACGGGTCTGCGAAATTGAGATTCTTCTGACCGAAGGTCAGATAGTTGTATTCAAGTTTTGCTGACACCCTCGTCGAGAGCGCATATTCCGCGCCGGCACCCAGCATCCATCCAGACCTGGTGCGTCCGCTCTGCCATACATCCGACCACGGACCGGCGGGGTTGGGAGTCATCGTCGCAGTCTGATAGAGCCAGGCAGCTCCTCCCTTTCCATAAAACAGGAAATCACCGATTACATAACCGATGCGGCCCGAGACCGTGCCGAGCCCTCCGATCTTCGCATCGCAACTGAACACGGCTGCAGCGCATTGCACGCCGCCATTGATGTCAGCGAGACTGGCTTCGCCTTCGATTCCCAGAACCCAAGATCCGAATTGCTGGTTGTAACCGGCCTGAATCCCGCCGACGATACCACCGCCTGTGAAGTGTCCGCCGAACGGACTGGGCAGTGGCGCACCGGTGATACTATTCCAGTTGCTATCAGATGCCGCATTGCCAAGGTGAGCGCCGATATAAAGACCGGTCCAGTCGGGTATAACCGTTTCAGCACGACCGATTGAAGCCCAGCCAATCAGCAGCAAACACGCGGATGCTCCGCGCATTGAAAAAGACTTTACCAAAGCGCCCCCGCGTCACCACAACGTAGCTTGACCTCCACGATAAGGCAGAATGATCGCCGCACCGATATACCCTGTGGATATCGTCTCGCTCTGCCCAAGCCCGGCCGCCTAACGTTCACGTCGGAACGTCTGGGCTGTTCGTAATCGAGTCATCAGTTGGTCACGGGCAGCCTTCATGTGGGTCAATGTACCTGTCCGGACGATCCAAAAAAATTCCCAACCGACATTCAGCCTTGGCCAATTTTCGAAGATCGGGGGAGCCGAACGTTCGTAATCACGCGAATGCCCAATGGAAAATATTCTTTCGCACGCGCGACGCATCACCGACGCATTTGCCCCAATACCTCGATGCCGTCACAGCGCTACTATCGAGCAACATCCCAGCTTCGGTTCTTTAGCGTATTCAAGCTAACGCACGGCCTATGATTTGCGCGGAATGGCACCGGACCGCAGCGATGTGCGCGAACGCTGAAAATTCAAAAAATCCGGTTTTAAAGGGCGAACCAGACGCCCGCGCACGCGGGCAAAACAGCCCGGACAACCGTCGATGGTTAACGGGGTCTTAACCCGGCGACTCCTATGGTTGACGCGGGTTTGCCGCACAGGGCGGCGCGTATCATCATGTCCGAAGCCGATCGCCAGCACACGACCTCTTCGAGCGACGCAAGCAGCGACGAGACGCGCTCGCCTTTCGTACGGCTCACCGATCTGCTCAGCGATCTCACGCCCGGCAAGCCGCCGATCAATCTGTCCGTCGGCGAGCCGCAACATCCGGTGCCACCCTTCGTCGGGCCGGTCCTCGACGCCCACATCGCCGATTTCGGTCGCTATCCGGCCAACAAAGGCATCGAATCTTATCGGCAAGCCGCCGCCGGCTGGCTCGGTCGGCGTTTCGCCTTGCCGCGGCCGGTCGACCCCGAGCATGAATTGCTGGTGCTCAACGGCACGCGCGAAGGACTGTTTCTGGCGGCGATTTCGGCGAGCCGCTTCGTCAGCATGCGCGCCGGCCGGCCGGCGATCCTGCTGCCAAATCCGTTCTACGCCGCCTATGCCGCCGGCGCCGCGGCCGCCGGCTGCGAGACCATCTATCTGCCGGCGCGGCGCGAGCACGGCTTCCTGCCGGACCTCGATGCGCTGAGCGACGAACTGTTGGCGCGCACCGTCGCATTCTATCTCGCCTCGCCGGCCAATCCACAGGGCGCGGTGGCTGATCGCGCCTATCTGGCGCGGCTGCACGCGCTGGCTTTGCGCTTCGGCTTTCTGGTGTTCAACGATGAATGCTACAGCGAGATCTACAGCGCCGAGCGGACGCCCGGCATGCTGGAGGTCGCCGGGCCGGACTTCGCCAACGCCGTGGTGTTTCACTCGCTGTCGAAGCGCTCGAATCTGCCAGGCCTGCGCGTCGGTTTCGCCGCCGGCGACCGGCGCTTTCTGAAGTCGTTTCTCGAGCTGCGCAATGTCGCCGCACCACAGGTGCCGGTACCGGCGCAACAGGTCGGCATCGCCGCCTGGTCTGACGAAGCGCATGTGATCGCCAACCGCGCGCTCTACAACGCCAAGTTCGATCTCGCCGACCAGATCATCGGCGACCGCTACGGCTATCGCCGGCCGGCCGGCGGGTTCTTTCTCTGGCTCGACGTCACGGCGCAGGGCGGCAGCGAAACCGCAACCCGGATGTTGTGGCGCGAGGCCGGTGTACGCGTCGTGCCCGGCCGCTATCTCGCCCGCACGCAGGAGGACGGCAGCAATCCGGGCGAAGGTTTCGTCCGGGTTGCCATGGTTCAAGACAAGGAGACCACGGCCGAGGCACTGCATCGCCTCGTCGCCGTGCTCGGCTGACGGAGAACGGGAATGTCTGCTATCGACCGGACGCAGGATGCCGTGGCCTATCTGTCGGAGCAGTTGCGCGCCATCCTCAAGCGCCGCCTGCTCGAATGTCTTGGCCTGATCCTGATCGTGCTGGCAGTGCTGGGCGCGATCGCCTTGTCGACCTGGTCGGTGCAGGACCCTTCGCTCAGCCATGCCGCCACCACGCCGGTGCGCAACCTGCTGGGCGCCTCGGGCGCCATCGTCTCCGATCTGATGACACAGCTTTTCGGCCTTGCCGCCTGTCTGCTGCTGTTGCCGGTCGCGGTGGCCGGCTGGCGGCTGATCGCGCACCGGCCGCTGGGCGAGACCTGGCGGCTAGCCTGCTGGTTCGGCACGCCCGTTCTCGCCGCTGCTTTCGCTTCCTGCCTGCCGCGCGCTGCACGCTGGCCGCTGCCGACCGGCCTCGGCGGTGTCATCGGTGATGCCGTCCTGTGGATGCCGGCCTTCCTGCTGGGTGGGCTGTCAGCCACCAGCCGTTTCGTTCTGGCGCTGATCTTCGGCTTCGCCACGGCGGTGGTGTTGAGCACGGCCTTCGGGCTCCTGGCACCGGCGACGGAGCAGACGCTGCAACGCCAGAACGGCAGGGCGCAGGAGATCGAGGACGACGAAGAAGAGGAGGAAGAAGAAGACGAAGCACGCGAAAGCCGCACGATGATCGTCTTCGGGCTTCTCGTTCACGGGCTGATCAGCCTGAAAGCGCGACTGTGGCGCGCCATCAAAGGCTCCCCGCAGGCGATGCAGCGGTCCGCGGTCGCCATGCCACAGCGCGGACGCATCGAGCCACGCTTCGATGAGCGCCTGCGCGCTCCCGCCATCGACGACACGGGTGACGAGGACGAGATCGAGGAGGAGTCGTTTGACGACGACGACAAAGAAGAAGAAGACGAGCCGGAGCCGCAGCGGGTCGTGCGCGCGACACGGCGGCCGGTCAAGCGAGGATCAGGCCGCTACGAGTTTCCGCCGCTGGCGATCCTGGCGATGCAGAAGGCCAGCGAGCGCCACATGCTGAGCGCCGACGTCATCCAGGAAAACGCTACCGCACTCGAGGGCGTGCTGCAGGACTTCGGCGTGCGCGGCGAGATCATCAATGCGCGGCCGGGTCCGGTGGTGACGCTGTACGAACTGGAGCCGGCTCCGGGCATCAAGTCCTCGCGCGTCATCGGCCTTGCCGACGACATCGCCCGCTCGATGAGCGCGGTGTCGGCACGCGTCGCCGTCGTGTCCGGCCGCAACGCCATCGGCATCGAACTGCCGAACCCGGTGCGCGAAAAGGTGTATCTGCGCGAGCAGTTGCAGGCGAAGGAATACACCGAGACGACGGCGAAGCTGCCGCTGTGCCTCGGCAAGACCATCGGCGGCGAGCCGGTGATCGTCGATCTGGCGCGCATGCCGCATCTGCTGATCGCCGGCACCACCGGCTCGGGCAAGTCGGTGGCTATCAATACCATGCTGATGAGCCTGCTCTACAAGTTGCGGCCGGATCAGTGCCGGATGATCCTGATCGATCCCAAGATGCTCGAACTCTCGGTCTACGAGGGCATCCCGCATCTGCTGACCCCCGTCGTCACCGATCCGAAGAAAGCTGTCGTCGCGCTGAAATGGGCGGTGCGCGAGATGGAAGAGCGCTACAAGAAGATGTCGAAGCTCGGCGTCCGCAACATCGACGGCTACAATGTGCGGCTGCGCGAAGCCAAGGCGAAGGGCGAGCAGCTCACGCGCACGGTGCACACCGGCTACGACAAGGAGACCGGCGAAGCGATCTACGAGAAGGAAGAGCTCGACCTCGACGATCTGCCCTATATCGTCGTCGTCGTCGACGAAATGGCCGACCTGATGATGGTCGCCGGCAAGGACATCGAAGGCGCCATCCAGCGCCTGGCGCAGATGGCGCGCGCCGCCGGCATCCATGTCGTGCTGGCAACGCAGCGTCCCTCGGTCGACGTCATCACCGGCACGATCAAGGCCAATTTCCCGACCCGCATCTCCTTTCAGGTGACCTCGAAGATCGACAGCCGCACCATTCTCGGCGAGCAGGGCGCCGAACAACTGCTCGGCCAGGGCGACATGCTCTATATGGCGGGCGGCGGCCGCATCAGCCGCGTGCATGGCCCGTTCTGTTCCGACGACGAGGTGGAGAAGGTGGTCCGCCACCTCAAAACGCAGGGAACGCCGCAATATCTGGAGGAGGTCACCGCCAGCGACGAAGCCGAAGACGGGGGCGACGGCGCGGTCTTCGACTCCACCGGCATGGGCCTCGCCGAGGGCGGCGACATCTATCAGCAGGCGGTCGCCATCGTGAAGCGCGATCGCAAGGCTTCGACCAGCTACATCCAGCGGCGTCTGCAGATCGGCTACAACCGCGCCGCGACGATCATGGAACGGATGGAAGAAGAAGGGATTGTCGGGCAGGCCAACCACGCCGGAAAGCGCGAAATCCTCATCCCGGAGGACCCCGGTGACGACCGTTTCTGAGACCCAAACCGCTATCAGGACCGCTTGCCGCCGCGGCTCATCCGGCAAAACAACCGTTGCGGCTGCCATTGCGGCGAAGCCGCGAAAACGCCACAGCCTGTCGCTAGATGGACAGTTCACAGGCCCAAAAGGATATCAGGCGATATGAGCCGCACGGCGATCATCAGCGCAGCCATTCTTCTCGCGACCGCACTGCCGGGCGCCGCGCAAAGCTCTTCGGGCCAGCCAACCAGAGTCATCGTCAACCACGCGGCGCCGAAAGCCAAGCCGGCGCAATCAATGACCGTGGCGCAGCGTGCGGCTCCGCCGATGCAGGCCGAGCCGCCGCCCATTCAGTCCAATCCCTTCGCGTCGCTGTTCGGCAAGACCGCCAAGGCCGGCCAGAACGTCAGCCTGACCGCGGAACAACGGGCGCTGGTCGACAAGATCAACGCTTATATGAGCAGTATGCAGGTGCTCAACGGCGATTTCGTCCAGGTCGGCCCGGACGGCAAGAAGACACAAGGCACCTTCTACATCCAGAAACCCGGCAAAGTCCGGTTTGAATATGACCCCCCCTCGCCGATGGAACTGATCTCCGACGGCCAGTCGGTCGTCGTGCGCGACCGCAATCTGGCGACACAGGATCTCTACCCGCTGTCGCAGACGCCGCTGCGCTTCCTGCTTGCCGACCGCGTCAACCTGTTGCGCGATACCAAGTTGATCGCGGTTTATGCAGACGACGTGTTCATCACCGCTGTGGTCGAGGAAACCAACGGTATCGTCGGCACCAGCCGGCTGATGATCATGTTCTCGGCGAAGGACATGCAGCTCAAGCAATGGACGGTGACCGACCCGCAGGGCTATGACACCACCGTCGCCGTCTATAATCTCGACAGCTCGAAACGCGCCGACCCCAGCATGTTCCGCATCGACTATACGCGGAATATCCAGTAGTCACCCGGCCACCTCGCCAGGATCGGGACAAAGGCGTGGATGTCCGGCCCCGGACCGGGCATGGCGGTGGAAGGATTAGCGTGCGTGGCCTATCTAGGAAGGGCCATGCAGCTCAAGATCACCACCTGGAATATCAATTCGGTGCGTCTGCGCATCGACCTCGTCGCCCGCTTCATCAAATCGGCCCGGCCGGACATTCTCTGTCTTCAGGAGACGAAATGTCCGGACGACCAGTTTCCGCTCAAGCGTTTTCAGCGACTCGGCTACGAGCACGCCGCGATCAACGGCCAGAAGGGCTATCACGGCGTCGCCATCCTCTCGCGTCTGCCCTTCGACCATTTCAGCGTCGAAAATTTCTGCGGCAAGACCGACTGCCGCCATATGAGCGCTGTGGTCGGCGAGCGCGCCGGGCTGCGCGATCCGATCACCGTGCATAATTTCTACGTTCCCGCCGGCGGCGACATTCCCGATCCGGCGGTCAATCCTAAATTCCAGCACAAGCTGTCGTTCCTCGGCGAAATGCAGGCGCACTCCGGCCTGCGCCCCGCCAACGGCACGCGTGCGATTCTGGTCGGCGATCTCAATGTCGCGCCGCTTGAGCATGACGTCTGGAGCCACAAGCAGATGCTGCGTGTTGTCTCGCACACGCCGATCGAAGTGGAGAAGCTGACCGCAGCACGGCAGGCCGGCGGCTGGGTCGACAGCATGCGCGTGCAGACGCCGGAGCCGGAGAAGCTCTATACGTGGTGGAGCTATCGCTCGCCGGACTGGCAGACATCCGACCGCGGCCGTCGACTCGATCATGTCTGGACGTCGCCGGCACTCGCCGACCGCGTCTCGAAGATCAGGATCGCCAAGGATTATCGCGGCGCCGAACGGCCATCCGACCATGTGCCGGTGACCACGAGCATCGCACTGTAAATTACCAGGCACGGAGGCGCCGACGCCTGGTTCAGGATTCGCCCTCGGACAGCCGTGAGCGGACCGGCATCAGATCGCGGGTGAGTTCGTCGAGCCGCCCGGCAATGGTGTCGCGCAAAGTTCGCGCCGCGGCCGGGTAGCCTTCCAGCACTTTCAGGAACAAGGTGCGCGGAACGCGGATCACCACGGAATCCTCGCGCGCGATCGCCGTCGCCGGCCGGGTACTGCCACTGATCAGCGCGAGCTCGCCGAGCAATGCGCCAGCCGTCAGGATGATTTCCCGGTCGGTGCGGCGCTGCGTCGCCGGCAGCAGCCGGAACGAACCCTGCTGCACGACATAGGCGGCATTGCCCGATTCGCCCGCATAAAACAGCACGGCGCCGCCGGCGACCGATTGCGCTTCGGCGCCGATGGCGAGAATGCGCAGCGCCTCACTGCCAAGCAGCGCAAAGGTCGGCACGGCTTCCAGCAAGGCGATGTCGTCGTCGAGCGCCATCGCGGCGGCTCAGGGCACGAGCTTGTAGCCACCGGCTTCGGTGACCAGAATGGCCGGCGTAGCCGCGTCCTGCTCGATCTTCTGCCGCAAGCGATAGATATGCGTTTCCAGCGTGTGCGTGGTGACGCCGGAATTGTAACCCCACACCTCCTGCAGCAGGATCTCGCGCGACACAGCTTTCTGGCCGGCGCGATAGAGATAGCGCAGGATGGCGGTCTCCTTCTCGGTCAGCCGCACCTTGCTGTTTTTCTGGGTCACCAGCAGCTTCGAGCTCGGCCGGAACGAATACGGACCGATGGTGAAGATCGCATCCTCGCTCGCATCATGCTGACGCAGTTGCGCGCGAATGCGCGCCAGCAGCACCGCAAAACGGAATGGCTTGGTGACATAATCGTTGGCGCCGGATTCCAGACCGAGGATGGTATCGGAATCGGTAGCGTTGCCGGTCAGCATGATGATCGGCGCGTTGAAACCGTTCTTGCGCATGATGCGCACCGCCTCGCGGCCGTCCATATCCGGCAGGCCAACATCCATGATAACGAGATCGACCTGCCCGGCCTTCGCCGCCTGCACGCCTTTGCTTGCGGTATCGACGGCAACCGACTGGAATTCTTCGTGTAGTTCGAGCTGCTCGAGAAGCGCTTCGCGCAGCTCGGTGTCATCATCCACGATGAGAATCGTGCGCGTCGTGGCCATTCCTCGCCCCATGAACCGTGGATAACGCGACGGGTCCCGAAAGGTCCCCGTTTACCGATGCTCGCGCAGTAGAACATTCAGGGCTAAAAGGGCAAGCGGCGGCTGCGCATTTGAGACAAAAATTGTTGTGATTCAATGACTTTACCAGTGCGCCAGGGGAGCTTGAAACGGCTACTGGTCAGGCCGCGGCCGGGCGATCCAACGCGCGGCTGGCTCACTGCCGGCCCGCTGGCATTGCCGGTGGCGCTCGGCCGGGCCGGCATCAAGGCCAACAAGCGCGAGGGTGACGGCGCCACGCCGCGCGGACGCTTCCGCCTGGTCCGGCTGTGGTGGCGAAGCGATCGCTTGCCGCGGCCGCACACCCGCCTGCCACTGCGGATGATCCGGCCCGACGACGGCTGGTGCGAGGACCCGCACGACAGGCACTATAACCAGCCCGTCCAGGTGCCGAACGACAGCAAGGCCGACCGGCTGACGCGCGCCGACCGGCTCTACGACCTGATCATCGAACTTGATCACAACACCCGTCCGCGAATTGCCGGGCGCGGCAGCGCGGTTTTCGTCCATATCGCCCGCCCACGCTTTGCGCCCACTGCCGGTTGCGTGGCGCTGACGCTGCCGGCACTGCGTCGCCTGGTCGAACGCCTCGGCCCCGACACGGTTATCGAGATCGGCGGCTGAGTAAGCCGCGTTAGCGTTCGGTTAAGTATCCATGGACGCAGGCCCCGGGCGACCGCCGGGTTCATAAAGTATTTCGACCATCGTGTTAGCCTCGATAGAGCGAGACCGCCCAGACACGGTCTCGGGGCGCACAGGGCAAAATGACGGGCGAGATGACGACGCCGGCGGCGGCCGGCATTCCAATCGGGCGTGTGGTTTCGATCAGCGGCGCGCAGGCGACCATCGGCGTGGTCGGGACGGCGGCCGGGGGGCGCGATGACGGTCGCACGACGGTCGGAAAATTCGTCGGCGTGCTGAGCGGCTCGACTCTCGTCATCGGCATGATCTCCGAAATCACCGAGAAGCCGCCCACCGCCCACCGCGAATACGGCTACGGCGCCGACGCGCAGATCGACCTGCTCGGCGAGATCAAGCACGCAGGCACGCCGCAGGCGTGCTTCCAGCGTGGCGTCACCGACTATCCGTCAATCGGCGATGCCACGGTGCTGATCGGGAATCGCGAACTGCGCCTGCTCTATGACGTGCACGGCAGCGACAGCATCAAGATCGGGGAACTGCATCAGGACGGCTCCGGCGACGCCTTCGTCAATGTCGACGAAATGATCACCAAGCATTTCGCCATTCTCGGCACCACCGGCGTCGGCAAATCAAACGGCGTCGCCGTGCTGCTGCAACAGATACTGGAGGCGCGGCCGAAGTTGCGCCTGTTTCTCGTCGACCCGCACAACGAATATGGCCGCTGCTTCGGCGACAAGGCGCAGGTGATGACGCCGCGCAATCTGCGCCTGCCGTTCTGGCTGTTCAATTTCGAGGAAATCGTCGACGTGTTCTTCGGCGGTCGGCCCGGCCTCGAGGAAGAGATGCAGGTGCTGGCGGAAACCATTCCGCTCGCAAAGAGTGCTTATCTGCAATATCGCAGCGGCAGCACCGACCGCGCGCTCGCCAAGAAACGCGACCCACGCTACACCGGCTATACTGCGGATACGCCGGTGCCCTACCGCATCGAAGATCTCGTCAACATGATCGACGAGCAGATGGGCAAACTGGAAAACCGCACGTCGCGTACGGTGTTCCACAAACTGATGACGCGCATCCAGACGGTGCGCAACGATCCGCGCTACGCGTTCATGTTCGAGAACGCCAATATCGGCGGCGATACAATGTCGGAGGTGCTGGCGCATCTGTTTCGCCTGCCACCCAACGGCAAGCCGATGACGATCATGCAGCTTGCCGGCTTCCCGGCCGAAGTCGTCGACTCGGTCGTCTCGGTGCTGTGCCGCATGGCTTTCGACTTCGGCCTGTGGAGCGACGGCATTGCCCCGCTGCTGTTCGTCTGCGAGGAGGCGCACCGCTATGCGCCGGCCGACCGCAAGATCGGCTTCGGACCAACCCGTCGCGCGCTGTCGCGGATCGCCAAGGAGGGCCGGAAATACGGCGTTTTTCTTGGCCTCGTAACGCAGCGCCCGGCGGAGATCGATCCAACGATCATCTCCCAGTGCAGCACGCTGTTCGTGATGCGGATGGCGAACGAGCGCGACCAGAATCTCATCCGGTCGGCGGTGTCGGACGCCGCCGCCAATCTGCTGACCTTCATTCCCTCCCTCGGCACCCGCGAAGTGTTTGCCTTCGGAACCGGCGTAACGGTACCGACGCGCCTGCGCTTTTCCGAACTGCCACCGCATGTGCAGCCGCATAGCGAAGCCGGCGGCACGACGCAGTCCGACGCCGGCGGCGCGATCAGCCGCGAACTGATCGGCGGCATCATCGAGCGCTGGCGCAGCGCGACGATGAGTCAGAAGCATGACGATATTTTTGCCAACGACGGCGGCGTTGCGCTGGAGCCGACCTCGCTGCAACCGACAATGCCCGCCTATCAACCGACGGCCGCCGTTCGGCCGGCCGCCCCGCCACGTCCAACACCGACACTGTCGCCGCACGCCCCGACGGCACTGGGTCTCGACCCGCAACGTTTCTCGCTGCTGCGCAAGGACGTCAATCTCGGCGCGTCGCCAAACCCGACGCCGCTCAAACCGCGCTGACGCACATATTCGCCGGGATGCGGGCTGTCAGGTCCGCGCGCCGAAAATCGCGCTGCCGACGCGCACATGCGTCGCGCCGAGTTCGATGGCCTGCGCAAAATCGGTGCTCATGCCCATCGACAATTGCGTCAGACCATTGCGCCTGGCGATCTTCGCGGTCAGCGCGAAGTGCGGCGCCGGCGGATCGTCGACCGGCGGGATACACATCAGCCCACTGATCGCCAGACCGTGATGATCCCGGCAGCGAGCGATGAATGCATCCGCATCCTGCGGCAGCACGCCGGCCTTCTGCGGTTCGGCACCCGTGTTGATCTGCACGAACAAAGCCGGACCCCGGTCGGGGCCGATGCGGGCAAACTCCTTCGCCAACGCCGTGCACAGACTGTCGCGATCGACGGAATGGATCGCGTCGAAGAACGCGACGGCGTCACGCGCCTTGTTCGATTGCAACGGTCCGATCAGATGCAGCACGACGTCCGGATATTCGGCGACTAGTGGCGGCCATTTGGCCTTCGCCTCCTGCACTCGGTTTTCGCCGAACACCCGCTGCCCGCCGGCGATCACCGGCGCGATGGCATCCGCGCCATAGGTTTTCGATACCGCGATCAGCGTGACGGAAGCCGGATCCCGTCGCGCATCGCGACAGGCGGTGGCGATCTGTTCACGAACGGCGATCAGCGCCGCAGCATCGTCAACGGTCATGGCTCAGGCGGCAGAACAACACATCGAACATGCATCCATGGGTGCCCGATCCTTGTCGCCAGATCAAGCTCGCTTGTCCGTCACGCTTTCAGCATTCAGAGAAATGGCCGCGCCGGATGCAGGACAACATTTTCGCCGGCGATTTCGATGAGGGCGTCGCGATCGATGATCTGGAAAACCCGCTCCTTCCAGCGAACCGCACCAGTTGCAAACAGCCGCTTGAGCGTCTTGTTCGTATGGACCAGCGACATTCCAAGCGTGTCGGCCAGATGCTGCTGGGTGAACGGAAACTGGACGCTGCCGTTATGCGTCAAACCGGCTTCATCGGCCCGGACGAAAAGCTGGAGCAACAGATAGGCCGTCCGCTCCAGCGCCGTCCGCCGGCCGATATTGAGCAAACCGGAATCCAGCAACTGCTCCTCGCGCGCCGCCAGCCAGGTGACGTCGAAAGCCAGCGAGGGAAAGCGCGAATAGAGCTCCCAAAGCTTGCGGCGCGAAAAGACGCATAACGAGACCTCGGTCAGCGTCTCGACGGAATGCTCCATCTGATCGAGCACGGTGCCCTGGAGGCCGATCAGATCCGCTGGCAGCGCATAGTTGAGGATCTGGCGCCGGCCATCCTCAAGCGTCTTGTAACGGATCGCCCAGCCGCGCAGGACGGTGAACAGATGATCGTTGCTCATCTCCTGTTGCAGGATCGTCGTACCGGGCTGCAGATGCCATTCATCAATCTTGAATGTCTTGATGAAGCGCAATTCGTCCGCGGAAAATGCCCGCAGGCCCTTACGCGCGCGGTGGGGACAATGATCGCACGGTGTTATCCGGCTGCCGACCCTGGCCGCAGTACCCACGCTTTCAACCGTATGTCATATTTTAATGTCGAAACGGAGCGATCGTAGCATAGTTGCGGCCGACGCACATGGGCAGACGGGCACGTGGGCAGACGGGCACATGGCGCACACGGAGGCACGAGGAGCGGTGGCAACGGCCGGAGCGGATTGCGATATCCTTCTGCAGCTTCGCCGGATCGTTGCGGTCCGATTCCGGGTTTTGCGATGACGCACGATGTTGGCCGCCCATTTACCGGGCTGCGCTGTCTGATTCTCGAAGACGAAGGGCTGATCGCAATCGACTATGAGCGGATGCTGCGGGCCGCCGGTGCCGACAGCGTCGTTTGCATCGGACGCCTCGCCGACGCCTATGCCGCCTTGGCCGATTCCACACTGTTCGATCTCGTTTTTCTCGATATCGACCTTGACGGCGAATCCGGGCTGCCGCTGGCACGCGCGCTGGTGGCCGACAGGATTCCGACGGTGATCGTGACCGGTCTTTGCGGGGAGACAGCGTTGCCGCCCGACCTGCAAGCCATTCCGTGGCTGGAAAAGCCCTTCGAGGAGCAGGCGCTGCTGGCGGCGGGCGTCAAGGCTCGCAGCCGCAGCGACCATACCTCCGCCGCACTGCCGCTGCCTCCCACCTGATTACGCACCGACGGGCTTGTCGGCCTGAATAAAGCCAAGGTTGCAGACGCCGCCGCCGGTCATGCCGCGCCCTGCCACTGGGTGGTGGCGAAATCCATCGACTTGTTCAGATGCACCTTGCTGTCGACATGATCGACCCAGTCCAGCGGGATGAAGTGGTGCATGCCGTCGGCCTTCGGATCGTTTTTCGTCAGTTTGATCCGCTCGGCGCCCTCCAGATGATCGACGGTCCCGACATGCTTGCCGTCCGAGCCCAGCACTTCCATGTGTTCCTTGATATTGGTGGTCGCCATCATGACAGTTGCCTCCTTCGATCTGGGGAGCTAACCCCCAGAGCGACCGCGCCGTTCCCGGCCGGTTGACCTGCCGCGGTCTTTCGTGGCCTAGTCGCACCCACCGTAACGACTTGATCCATAACCATTTTAAAGCCCAAACTGGGGAAGCCGACTGGCGATGACGACCGAGCGCTATAACGCCCGCGAGGCGGAACAACGCTGGCAGGCGATCTGGGACGAGCGGGGTATCGACGCGACCCGCAACGACGATCCGCGCCCGAAATATTACGTGCTCGAGATGTTCCCCTACCCGTCGGGACGTATCCATATGGGGCACGTGCGCAATTACACGATGGGCGACGTGGTTGCGCGCTATAAGCGCGCCCGTGGCTTCAACGTCCTGCATCCGATGGGCTGGGACGCCTTCGGCATGCCGGCTGAAAACGCGGCAATCGAGCGCAAGATCCATCCGCGCGAATGGACTTACGCCAACATCGCGGCGATGAAGAAGCAGCTCAAGTCGATGGGGCTGTCGCTCGACTGGGCACGCGAGATCGCCACCTGCGACCCCACTTATTACAAGCACCAGCAGAAGATGTTCCTCGACTTCCTGAAGGCGGGGCTGGTGGAGCGCAAGCGTTCCAAGGTCAACTGGGACCCGGTCGACATGACCGTGCTCGCCAACGAGCAGGTGATTGAAGGACGCGGCTGGCGCTCCGGCGCCGTGGTCGAGCAGCGGGAACTGACCCAGTGGTTCCTGAAGATCACCCGCTATTCGGAGGATCTTCTCGCGGCGCTCGACAGCCTCGACCGCTGGCCGGAGAAGGTCCGGCTGATGCAGCGCAACTGGATCGGCCGATCGGAAGGCCTGCTGATCCGTTTCGCACTCGATACCGCAACGACCCCCGCAGGCGACACCGAGCTGGAGGTGTTCACCACCCGCCCGGACACGCTGTTCGGTGCGAAATTTCTCGCACTGGCGCCGGATCACCCGCTGGCGACGGCAGCCGCCGCGCGCAATCCGGAACTCGCCGCCTTCATCACCGACGCCAAGAAGATCGGCACCGCGCAGGAAGCCATCGACCGGGCAGAGAAGCTCGGCTTCGATACCGGTATCCGCGCCATCCATCCGTTCGACCCGACCTGGACGCTGCCGGTCTACGTCGCCAACTTCGTGCTGATGGGCTACGGCACCGGCGCCATTTTCGGCTGCCCGGCGCACGACCAGCGCGACCTCGATTTCGTCAACAAATATGGTCTCGGCAATCGTCCGGTGGTGTGTCCGCCGGATACCGACCCAGACAGCTTCGTCATCACCGACATCGCCTATGACGGCGACGGCCGGATGATCAATTCGCGCTTTCTCGACGGCATGACCACCGCCGAAGCAAGGGAAGAAGTTGCGAAGCGACTGGAAAGCGAACAGCACGGCAACCGTCCGGTGGCGCAGCGGCAGGTGAACTACCGGCTGCGCGACTGGGGCATCTCGCGGCAGCGCTACTGGGGCTGCCCGATCCCGATCATCCACTGCGACGCCTGCGGCGCGGTGCCGGTACCGGAAGCGGATCTGCCGGTGACGCTGCCCGACGACATCGAATTCGACAAGCCGGGCAACCCGCTCGACCGGCATCCGACATGGAAACATGTCGCCTGCCCGCAATGCGGTGGCGCCGCTCGACGCGAAACCGACACGATGGATACCTTCGTCGATTCGTCGTGGTACTTCGCCCGTTTTACCGATCCGTGGATCGCCGACCGCCCGACCGACCGCAAGCAGGTCGATCACTGGCTGCCGGTCGATCAGTATATCGGCGGCATCGAGCACGCCATCCTGCACCTGCTTTACAGTCGCTTCTTCACCCGCGCGATGCGCGCCACCGGCCATAGCGGTATCGACGAGCCGTTCGCCGGGCTGTTCACGCAAGGCATGGTCGTCCACGAGACCTATCGCAAGAAGACCGGCGAATGGGTGACGCCATCCGAGGTCAAGATCCTCGGCAATGACGATGCGCGGCGCGCGGTGCTGATCGACAGCGGTGAAGAGATCGAGATCGGCGGCATCGAGAAGATGTCGAAGTCGAAGAAGAACACCGTCGATCCGGACGACATCATCGCCGCCTACGGCGCCGATACCGCCCGCTGGTTCATGCTGTCGGATTCACCGCCCGACCGCGACGTCAACTGGACCGAGAAAGGCGTGCAGGGCGCCTGGCGCTTCACTCAACGGCTCTGGCGTCTGGTGCATGAAGCGGCCGCGATCGCCACAGCGGCACCGGCGCAGCCACCGGCAGCCTTCGGCGACGAGGCGCTGAAACTGCGCAAGGCCGCGCACGGCGCGCTCGCCAAGAATTCCGACGCCATCGAGAAACTGCATTTCAACGTGGCGGTCGCGCATCTTTACGAATTCGCCAATGACCTGTCGGACGCGATCGGTGATCTCGACAGCCCGCCGACGGCGGATTTCGCCTGGGCGGCACGGGAAGCCGCCGGCATCCTCGTGCGGCTGTTCTATCCGATGATGCCGCATCTGGCGGAAGAATGCTGGGCGGTGCTCGGACACAAGACACTGGTGGCAGCCGAGCCGTGGCCGGAGGTCGAAACTGCGCTGCTGGTGGAGAACACCATCACCCTGCCCGTCCAGGTCAACGGCAAGAAGCGCGCCGACGTGACAGTGCCCCGGCAGGCCGGCAAGGACGAGATCGAGACTGCCGTTCTGGCGCTCGATGCGGTAAAACGGGCGCTCGAAGGCAAGGCTCCGAAAAAAATCATCGTCGTCCCGCAAAGGATCGTCAATGTCGTCGCATAAAAAGCCGGTTCGGCTGCTGCGCCTTGTTCCCTTGCTGCTGGCCGGCGGCCTGCTCGGCGGCTGCTTCCAGCCGATGTATGGCGAGCGGACGCTGGTCGGCACATCGGCCGCCGGCACGCAGACGATGCAGGCGCTGAAGGCTGTCGACGTGAAACAGATTCTCGCGCCCAACGGTACGCCGCTGGCGCGGCTGGCCGTCGAGGTGCGCAATGATCTCCTGTTCAATCTGACCGGAGGCGCCGCCGCCGCAGCGCCGACACATGAACTCGAGATCAGATTGGCATCGAGCACCATGTCGGTGATCGTCGATATCAATTCGGCGCGCCCCGATATCCAGAACTACGGCATCGACGCCAGCTATACGCTCAAGGATCTGAGCACGGGCAAGGTCGTGGCGCGGGGCACGACATTCGCGCGCGTCTCCTTCGACACGCCGGGACAGCAGCAGCGCTTCGTCGGCGCGCGCGCGCTGCGTGACGCCGAGGATCGCGCCGCCAAGGTGATCGCCGATCAGATCCATGCGCGGCTTGCCTCGTACTTTGTCGCCGGCACCTGACCGCATCCGACAGGCGGACGCGGGAGCAAGCCGCAGGCTCGCACGATGACCGCGCTCAAGACCACCGAGATCAACAGCTTCATCGCCCGGCCGGATCCGGCACGGCCCATCGTGCTGGTTCACGGACCGGATTCGGGACTGGTCCGCGAGCGCGTCGAGGCGCTGGTACGCGGCGCCGTCGACGACCCGACGGACCCGTTCTCGCTGGCGCGGATCGAAGGCGAGGACCTCGCCGGCAATCCCGGACGGCTGGTCGAGGAGGCCCATACGGTGCCGCTGTTCGGCGGCCGCCGCGCGGTCTGGCTGCGCGTCGGTGCCCGTCACAATGCAGCACCGGCGGTGGAAGGACTAATCGCCGCGCCGCCACAGGATTGCCGCGTCATCATCGAAGCCGGCGAACTGCGCAAGACCGCGCCGCTGCGCGCCCTGTGCGAGAAGGCGAGAAACGCCGCGGCGATCGCCTGCTATCCCGATGGCGAACGCGACCTTGCGATGCTGATCGACGAAGAGATGCGCGCCGAAAACCTCACCATCGCGCCGGATGCTCGCACGGCGCTGGCGTCGCTGCTTGGCGGCGACCGTCTCGCCTCGCGCGGCGAGGTCCGTAAACTGGCGCTCTATGCTCGCGGCAAAGGCCGCGTCGAAATCGACGATGTCGTCGCGGTGGTGACCGACGCCTCGGCGCTCAATCTCAGCGGCGCGATCGATGCCAGCTTCGCGGGACGGATCGCCGACGTCGAAAGGCAGTATCGCAAGGCGATTGCCGACGGCACCTCGCCGGGCGCTATCGTCGGCGCGGCGCAGCGCCAGATCGCTCAGCTTCACAAGATGCGGCTTGCCGTCGACGCCGGCGCTTCGGTTCAGGACGCGATGTATCGCACGCCCCCGCCTGTCCATTTCAGCCGGCAGAAGCTGGTGCAGGCAGCGCTCCAGTCCTGGAGCAGCGGGCAGATCGCCCGCGCAATGCAGCAGATGGCGGATGTCGCGCTGGAGACGCGACGTCAGCCGGCTTTAGCTGAAGCGCTGGTCGAACGCGCGCTGCTCGCTCTGGCGATGGGTGGACGTCGGCGCGGCTAGAGTTTTTTCCGTATTCGACGGAACGATCGGTTGTCATGCCCGGCCAGGCATCCGGCTCTTTTCCAAGGAGCAGAAGAATTGCCGGGCCACACCCGGCAACGGCGCATCAGAATGTTTCTGTCGCGATGTGAAATGCAATCGGCATCGATATTTTCACGCAGAGGCCACCAACCCAGAACAGCGAACTCGCTTGTTTACCGGCCGCGCGTGTTCTCCAGTTGCTGGGCAAAATAGGCAATGGTGCGGGCATAGACTTCCGCCCTGTTCCACTCCTTGATGACGGCAAAGTTCGGCTCGCCCGGCTGCCAGCCCTGGCCGCGCTGCCAGCCATAGCCTTTCAGATAATTGGCGGTCGATGCGAGCACGTCGGGAATGCTGCGCACCAAATCGCGGCGTCCGTCGCCATCATAGTCGATGGCGAATTTCAGGTAGGACGTCGGCATGAATTGCGTCTGGCCGATCTCGCCGGCCCATGCGCCCTTTGCGGTGCGCGGATCGATATCGCCATGATCGACGATCTTCAAAATCGCGACCAGCTCCGGCCGGAATTTCTCCGGTCGTCGGCAATCATAGGCAAGCGTGGCGATCGAACGCACGGTGTTGAAGTCGCCGAGATAAGCGCCGTAATCGGTCTCCAGACCCCAGATGGCGACGATCAATCCGGCAGGCACGCCGAACTGCCGCTCGATACGCGACAGCAGCCCCGCATGTTTCGCCAGCATCTGCTTGCCGCGGCCCATGCGGGGCGGCACCATGCGGCCGGAGAACTGCTCGAATGACTGGGTGAACACTTTCTGCCCGCGATCGCGCGACACGACTTTCGTATCGAATTGCAGATCGTCGAGCGCGGCCAGTCCGCGCGGCGATACGCCCTGCGTCGCCGCTTCCCGGCGGATCTGATTGAGGAAGGTGGGAAACTTTGCCGGATCGACGCAGTTGCGCGGCGTCGTCGCGGCGTAGCGATAAGGTACCTCGGTTTGCGCCGATGCCGCTGTCGGCACGATGATCGCCGCCGCTATCATCGCCAGCATGCTTGTTGCTATCGCACGCATTCAGTCCTCCGCGATCGTCGGTGATTGCACTGCGCAACGATCAGGCGATCAGCCGCCGTTCTCGAGGCGGGCGATCACATGATCGAGCTGATCGAGACTGCTGTAGCGAACGGAGAGCACACCGCCGTCGCCACGATGGTCGATCACCACTTTGAGGCCGAGCTGATCCGAGAGCCGCTTTTCCAGCGCCCGGGTGTCAGCATCCTTTTCAACTTCGTGCTTGGTCGACTTCGCCGACCGCGATGAGCCTACCGGCTCGCGCAGCATGGCCTCGACCTGCCGGACATTGAGCTCCTGCTCGATAATCTGTTCGGCAAGCCGCACGGCATCGGCATGACCGATCAGCGCGCGCGCATGGCCGGCGCTGATCCGGCCCGCGCGCAGATGCGCCTGCACGGCGTCCGGCAGTTTCAGCAATCGCAGGATATTGGCGACGTGGCTGCGGCTCTTGCCGACGATCCTGGCGACGTCCTCCTGGCTGTGCTTGAATTCCTCGATCAAGGCGTGATAGCCGCCTGCCTCCTCGACCGGATTGAGATCGGCGCGTTGCACGTTCTCGACGATCGCGAGTTCAAGCGCCTCGGCATCGCTCGCCTCGATGACGATGACCGGAATCTCGTGCAGCTTCGCACGCTGCGATGCCCGCCAGCGCCGCTCGCCGGCGATGATCTCGTAGGCCTCGCTACCATGCGCATCGGCCCGGCGGCGCACCGCACGCACGACAATCGGCTGGATCACGCCGCGCTCGCGGATCGATGCCGACAGTTCGTCAAGCTCGGCATCGGTAAAGGTTCGCCGCGGGTTGCGCGGATTGGCATGCACCAGTTCGATCGGCACGCGCTTTTGCCCGCGCCCGCGCTCGTGCGCCGGCGTCTCGTCGCCGACATCGCCGATCAGCGCCGCAAGACCACGTCCCAGTCGCGACCGCTCTTCCGCCATCGCCGTTGCTCCAGCATCATTCGTCACGCAAACCTCAATCCCGTTCTTGCGGATGGAAAATGGCTTCTCGATCCGGCCGCTCTCAGCCGGCCTTCAATTCTCTTTCCCGCTGGATGATCTCGGTGGCGAGACGCAGATAGGCTTCGCTGCCTACGCATTTCAGATCGTAGACCAGAACCGGCTTGCCGTAGGACGGCGCCTCGGAGACGCGGACATTGCGTGGAATGACCGT